>CAKRIZ010000060.1 GCA_934351445.1 uncultured Eubacterium sp. | reverse complement strand
CGTTTGATAAGCCATGAGGTGAGCGCCGGATTATGAGCAAAGTTAACTGCGAAGCAGTGGGAAAACGCCGTCAGGCGCCTCCCGGAATGGCGCGGGCTGAACTGTTACCATTTTTCATCAATTCTTCGTCACCTTCCATGTCTTCTGACCGGATTCGTCTACTGCGTCGTTTACAGTATAGGACACTGACGTAAAACCGTATTTTGTCTTATTTTTATTTTTCACTATTACCTTCATGTTGACCGGTGTATCTTTTTCTTCCCATACGAGATATTTCAGATAATCATCCATGTAACTGCCATCTGAAAAACATTTCAGTGCCTGTCTCAGATAATACTCATCCGCTTCTGTAGCTTTCCCTTTTGTGATCCAGTTATATGCCTTTTTTGCGTCGTTACTTGGATGTTTCATTTCTTCTAGTCGGTCATATGATTCCGTTCCATTATATTCTGTACTGATCCACGTACCGGATACTGCATAATAATCCAGACCTCCACTTGCATTCTTTGCAATGATTGTACCGAATGTAGGATTCAGATAGCCAGCCCAAGGCTTCAGATCGATGTCTAATGATAAATGATACGCTAATTTTTTCCAAACCAAAAATGCATAATAGTCACTTGTCCAGTATGTGTCATCGTCAGAACACAGGACACCATCTCCGTTGGCAATATCGTACAGGCTGTCTTTCATTTTCTTTGATGAAACGTATTTTATTTTAAAGAGATTTTCCTTTGAAACTCCATACATCAGACATTGTACACGCACAGAATCACTTTGCTTTTTCAATTCTGCCTTTGTATACTGTCTGACCGGTATATCTGCAAACACATCTGCCTCACTGCTTACCCATTCCTTGCGATTACCGTAATAATTCAGTCTCGTCAGCTCAATCGCATCCATATAATGTCCACGATACTCACACTTACCTTGTGTTGCATCATAGGCCTTCTCACAAATCGTACTCATATTCACATAATCGCTGACACATGCTGTGATGTTTGTCGTATAGATTCCTGAAGCTTCTTTAAAATAACATACAAGTAAAGCATCATAACAGACTGGTAACAAACCATAGGTATTTGCCTTAACTTTTTGGAACTGTCTCAGCCACTGCAGCAATTTCTTTTCGGCAAGTTTTTGATTGATCGCCTCTTGCTTCCCATCTACTTCACACCAATAACCACCATGAGGAATCTTTATTTTTTTGATAACCTCGTTTTTATATCCCTTTTCACCGGTTACATCTACCTTTAACTGCAGCTCCTGCTTGCTGGATGCCTTCATCCTGCGCAGCTTTTTCTCGGCTGCCGCAGGTGTGGTCTTCGCGATATTGATCGTGTATACCTTAGCTGCCGCCCTGCCCTCTGCCGGACGCACAAATAAAAGACAGCACAAGATCAACAGTCCCCATAATAGCTTTTTGTGTTTCATAACCATATCCTCCATCCTCTGTCTGCGTTGCTATCACGCTTTTTCGTTCGTATATAAAAAAGAGTCGCTCGCGACTCTTTCGCGCCCGAGCGGTATGCGCAGCATATACTTCATTTCCGCGAGGTGCGCATCCTTGCGGAGCATTTTGTGTGATAGGAATTTCCTATCACACAAAAAAGGATCTCTCTCCCGAGAAATCCTTTCGCAGTCCGTACGGGAATCGAACCCGTGTTTCCGCCGTGAGAGGGCGGCGTCTTAACCGCTTGACCAACGAACCGTTTACTATAATATCAAAGCGTATACTAAATGTCAAGCAATTTTTTGATTTTTTATAACAATTTTTCAAACATCTGTTGGAATTTTATATCCAGCAGTTTCCATTGCTTTTTTAAACTCTTTAATACTCATGTTTGCTTTCTGCGCGCCACGTTCAATACCGTAATCTTTAGCCTGTACTGAATCAAAGATTTCGTCAAGACGACCTTTCTCTATTCCTTTGCGGTGAACTACCCATTGTCTTAAGCCAATGGGTTTCCTGCTTCATCGACCTCGTTTCTACGTTCCACTCCGGTCGGAGCAGAACAAACATCCACCGGATGTTTTGCTCCC
>CAKRIZ010000059.1 GCA_934351445.1 uncultured Eubacterium sp. | reverse complement strand
AATTCATTCTCTGCAAAATCAATTTCGGATTATCTGAAATCAGAGCATCGTTCTATCGACAATGAAACGGTGTACAGTTATCTGGAAAAGCTGGAGAAAGCGTATCTTCTTCATCGTTGTTCTCGATACGACCTGCGCAGAAAGGAGATTCTAAAAACGCAGGAGAAGTTTTATCTTGCTGATACCGCTTTACGTTACAGTGTGCTGGGCTATACACCAGACAGCGTTGCTTCCAGTCTGGAAAATGTGGTGTATCTGGAACTTTGCAGACGAGGATATACCGTGACGATTGGGAAAACATCGGACGGCGAGGTCGATTTTGTGGCGCAGAAACTGAATGACCGGTTGTATGTGCAGGTCACACAGGAGATTACATCCGAAAAAACAGAAAAGCGCGAATATGAACGACTGCTGGAAATCCGGGATAACTATCCGAAGTATGTTTTGAGAACCGATGAATTTGCCGGAGGCAATTACCAGGGAATCAAGAGTATGCGCATTGCGGATTTTCTATTGAGCACTGAATATTAACGATAAGGGGGGCGGTGAGCCTCCCTTTCGGTGTAGTAATCTAACATTGAAACTAATCCAAATGAGGTTAGTCTCTTTATACTTATTGCCTTTTGTATCCATCCATTGTGGGCGAGTCTTGCATATCTGTCTCCGCAATACGCTATGTTAAATGCCGCCCATCTTGGTACATCAAGCTTCATAAGGTTCTTTGCTCTGTTTTGTGGTGTTTTCCAATGTTTCCAAATGCACCTACGAAGTCTGTATTTCGTTTCAGTACATCCGATGCAGAAACAGTAGAAACCTGATATACACCTTCCTCCAGATGCTTACGCAAAAACACATAATATGCCGCTTTATCTCAAATACTCCGTAAAGAATGAGTTAAGCTTTTCAAACGGAATGATGTCAATCTGGTCGTAAAGGTCGGTGTGGTTTGCATCGGGGATAATGAGCAATTCCTTGTTATCGCCGGTCAGCTTGCTGTACGCCGTCTCACTGAAATAGCGGGAGTGCGCTTTCTCTCCGTGCACCAGCAGTACGGCAGAGCGGATCTCGCTGCTGTATTGCAGGATTGGCATATTCAGGAACGATAGCGAAGATGTCACATTCCAGCCGCCGTTGGAGTTCAGGCTGCGGGGGTGATAGCCTCGGGGCGTCTTATAGTAGGCGTAATAGTCCTTCACAAACTGCGGTGCGTCCTCCGGCAGCGGATCAACTACGCCACCCGCCAGCGCATAGCTGCCGTTTTTGTAATCTACAGTGCGCTGTGCATTCATGGCTTTTTTCTTCTCATAGCGTTCCTGCTCAGAATCCTCAGCATCAAAATATCCGTTGGCAGTCGCACGGGTCAAGTCGTACATGGTCATAGCCACAGTCGCCTTGATGCGGGTATCGATGGCGGCGGCATTGATCGCCATACCGCCCCAGCCACAGATACCGATGATACCGATGCGCTCCGGGTCAACATTCTCCTGCACGGAGAGGAAGTCCACTGCCGCACAGAAATCCTCGGTATTGATGTCCGGCGATGCGACATAGCGGAGCATACCGCCGCTCTCGCCGGTGTAGGACGGGTCGAAGGCAATCGTCAGGAAGCCAAGCTCCGCCATTTTCTGCGCATACAGACCGGAGGACTGCTCCTTTACCGCACCGAACGGACCGCTGACGGCAATGGCGGGCAGCTTGCCCAGCACATTCTTTGGCGTATACATATCCGCCGCCAGTGTGATGCCGTAGCGGTTGTGAAAGGTCACTTTTTTGTGGTCCACCTTGTCGCTTTTCGGGAATACCTTGTCCCATTCCTGTGTCAGATTCAGTTTTTCCATATTCAGACCTCCTTGCCCATCTGATAGGCTTGCTCCAGCGCAATATGACCTGCGATCTCCCCCACGCCGTTCACACCTCCTGCAAACACTGTGCCTGCCAGCGCACAGCGGGGGAAGCAGTCTACCCAGCCCTGCACAGCCTCCCGTGCGCCCTCGGCAAACGCTGCCGCCAGCGTTTCGGAGTTGCCGCCCTTACGAGGACTTGAGGAAATGATTAGTACCTTTTTATTCATCGTAGAACACTCCTTGCATTTTGATATTCTCTGTGTTATTCTCATAGTAATACCTAAACCTAACTTTAGGTCAAGATATTTTTTGAAATTTTTTGGAGGGAAATTTATGTATTCAATTGGACAGGTGGCAGAGATGTTCGGATTGCCTATCTCCACGCTGCGCTATTATGATAAACAGGGACTTTTTCCGAACATGGAACGGGTGTCCGGCATCCG
>CAKRIZ010000058.1 GCA_934351445.1 uncultured Eubacterium sp. | reverse complement strand
AGCAATGTTTCTAAGGTATGCTTTTCTTTTTCTCCCACAAAGGAGCTTGCTGCCATAACAGAGGATGCCATGATGGGAACAATCAGAAAAAAGGGCGGCATAATGTTATTCAATATAAGTCCCAAGATCCTCTGCTGCTGACTATACTCCCCATCTGTAACGGGCATCATATCCAGCAGTTTCTGAAAATCCGAAGCAGCATCTGGCGCCTGAGTCAGTACAAGTACAAAAATCGACGGCAGAACAATGGTAAGCACAAGCGGCACGATAAGAAGAACCGCGAAAATCTGCTTATTTGAGGTGATACTCCGAATATCTTTCTTTATTAAAGCGAACTGTCCACTATTCATATTTTTCACGCTCCGTTTCTTCATGTTCCCGGTCGATCAGAGAAAAGTAGATTTCTTCCAACGACATCTGTTGTTCCGATACATGGTACAAGTCACCGCCGGCCTCTACGATTCTTTTTACAATCAGCGGGATGTCATGCTCTGAGGTCACTTCCATATCATAGACGTGATCTCCAATTTCCTGATATATCATGTCCTTTGGCATACTGCTTACTTTTATCCGTACCTTAGTATTCTGGCAAACCATAGATCGCAGTTCCGTAATATTTCCTGTGGCAAATAAGTGACCCTTGTTCATAAGCCCATATGTCGTACAGATTTCCTGCGCATACCGAAGCTGATGCGTACAGAGAAATACTGTGATCCCTTCGGCAGACTGCTCCTGAATCAGAGAATTTACATTCTGAGCGCTTTCGGGATCAAGTCCAGAGGTCGGCTCATCCAGAAATAAAATCTGCGGACGGTGAAGTAATGCTCTGGCCAAAGAAAGCCGCTGGCGCATACCGGTAGAATAAGTAGCCAGCTTGCGATCCATCACATCTGCCAGTTCCAGTCGCTGTAAAAGCAGTTTTGCTCTATCTGCACATTCCGAACGGCTCATGCCAAAAAGAGTGCCGTAGAATTGCAGATTTTCCCAAGCCGTCATGTGATCGTACATTTGGGCATGTTCTGTTACTACACCGACCTTTTCGTGCAACTGCTCCGGGTTTTGGGCAGGGTCAATTCCCAGCACCTGACATTTGCCGCCTGATGGGGTCAGCATACCGCAAAGCAGTTTCACGGTCGTGGTCTTTCCCGCTCCGTTTGGACCTAAAAATCCGAAAATCTCTCCCTGATTCAATGAGAACCTGATTCCATCAACTGCAACGGTTCCTCCTGAAAATGTTTTTGATAATTCTTCTACGTTGATTGCTTTCATTTCATATTCTCCTCCATCGAATCAAAGAGAAAATCTTCTCTCTTTTGCTATTTTCACCATCTCCCACTTTAATTCTTCCTGACTGCAAGGCAGTAATTGACGTGCTCAAAGGCTTTCATATCTGCCCCGGCCTTGTCGATGATGTCTCTTTGAATATCATCCGGTGTCAGCAGCTCCTTCGGCTGCAAAGCTGCGGGGTCGATCTCCGGTTCAAAGAACTGCGCTCCGCTGAGGATATATCCCTGAACGGCGGCATATTCTTCCTCTGTCATAAGTTTTTTTGCAAGATAATCTGCAAAAACCGGATGTTCTTCGTTTTCTGCATGAAACGCCCGTCCGAAGGAACTCATCAGAGCGGTGATACTGGCTTTGTTATTCATTTATTAGTCCTCCATAATTTGTGTGTTCCCATTGATTTTCGGGAGTGTTCTTGTCAGGATCAACGTATAGGCAACCGTAATTACGATCAGAACAGCTAGCTGGAGCAGGCGCAGTTCTGCGGTAAGACCCGAATCGTTGGCAAATGTACCGAGCGTGTTGATGGTGGAATGGACGATAATGCAGGGAAATAGACTCCCACCACGATAAAAAATCGTGACCAGCAGGAAACCGACCGCCACCGCAAAAACGATTTGGCACAGATTATTTACCAAATCCATACCGCTACCGTTGAACAGGTTGATGATATGTCCGATGCCGAAGGTCACACTGGAGATAATGACAGCGGATTTGATATTATCCTTTGCAATGGCCTTAAACAGCAGTCCCCGGAATATCACTTCCTCCAAAAATCCAACGCAGAGCATACATACGATCCGGCAGACCGTTTCAGTCGGTGAATAATTGAGGGCGAAACCATTCCAGAGATTTCCCGATGCCAAGACAAGCAGCGGTACATAATAAAGGAACCGACATGCGGGAACGGGCGACTTGCAAAGCCCATACCGTTTCTGTAATTTGTTTTTTAAGATAAAGATCAACAGCGCAATTGTCTGCAAAACACTGAAAACGGTACTTGCCGCGTATGCGACCCCGATGCCCTTGTTCAGTGGATTTGCCAGCGATTGCAGAACGCAGTATACCACGATCCATATAATTGCAAAGGTCAGCTCGTTTTTCTCATATAACTTTTTCATTTCGTTTCCTCCGTTTCATCCATTCTCCTTTTTTCTTCTGTGCTCTGCAATCCTTCGGTTTATCTTATCTGCCTCTTCTTTTTCCAGATACCACTTCACAAAGTATGACAGCACATCACAAAACCTTATCTGATTCGTACTGCTGCCACTTTTATTTCTAAAAAATCTGTCCCAGCAGTTTCTTTTTCTCTTTATATGGAAACTGCCTATCAAACGCTTCTGCTTCCTGCTCATCTACCAGATAGCCTTCCGGTGTTGCATACTCTCCTGTAATCCCATCAAGATAGCCCGATACAAGTTCTTTACACAAAAAGAACGATGCATCTTCCCCCTCCGGCAATCCATGATATCGGATACCATACTCGCTTGCCTGTCTGAATCCACTCTTGCCGTAAAAATCAATATTTCCTTCAAAGCATAATGCTCCACAGCCTAGTTCTTCTGCCTTCTCCAATGAATAATCAAGCAGGATTTTACCATATCCTTTCCGCTTATATTCATTCTTGATACAGATTGGTCCCATCGTCATAATTGGAATATATCTTCCATCATCTGCTGTGATTGCAGTTCTCACAAAGATATTCTGCCCGATAAGTTCTCCGTCCAGATACATTGCAAAATCCAGTTCCGATACGAATGCCGGATCATTTCTGAGCTGATGCAATACATAATGCTCAAGACATCCGGGGCGGTATACGTTCCAAAAGCTGTCTCTTACCAGATTTTCCACCTCGCGATATTCACTTTTCTCTTCTATACGGATTACTATATTATTTTTCATGATCTGATTCTCCTTCACTTCAACTCTTGTACCAAGCATTTTATAGCTGATACAAATTCATCTTTTACATGTTCCTTATCTGCTGCTCCATCATATATACTGTAATAAAAATACATAACAGCATAAAATCTGGTAGCTTTATCCTTAGCATTTGTTAATCCCATACTCTCAAATAAATCTTTCACATAGGAAGCAGGTCCAGCCACGAGATACTGCTGATATAAATTCTGCATCTCTTCACTGCGGAATTGCTCTATTGTCAGCATCTTCCGAAACGATGATGCAAAATCATCCTCTGTCCAATATTCAAACATAGACTTGCTGTATTCCACAAAATCATCAAATGATACTGCCTCATACTTTTCAGGCATTTTCTCTTT
>CAKRIZ010000057.1 GCA_934351445.1 uncultured Eubacterium sp. | reverse complement strand
ATCTACTTGTCATGCCCGCCTCCGTGCGGGCTCTTTTCATATCAAGAGTTCTCCAAACGAGAACTTTCCTATAAAGTTAAAAAAGGCATCTGATTACTCAGATGCCTTAGCAGCGCTACCAGGGCTCGAACCTGGAAATGACGGAGTCAGAGTCCGTTGCCGTTATGCCTCTCATGCCTTATTTTATGGGCATTCGGCAAAGTCATTTTTGAAAATTGACCTATGGATTGACCTATCCACATAAAATCCACGTTCAAATCGCTTGCATGTCGCCTATACCGTCACCAGTTCTTTTCCTTCGATTATTTTCTCAACCGCTTTCAGATCCTTGTTAGTTGCCGCCGAGATCTGCTGTGCTGTGAAGCCGTTATTATGCATATTGATAATAATTCTTGCCTCGCCGATTGCCTCGCCAATCTCCTTACCAATCTCAATACCATCTTCTTTGATTCCCTGACTCAAGTTGCACATAACGCTCACATCCTTTCTAAAATTCTCTTCAATGGGTATTTTGTATTCTGTTCCAATAATATTTAACTTTTCGTCGATTGTCAACTCTTTGGACAACAAAGCTCCCAGCAGACGATGCAACTCATAGTTCTCATCATGCGGCGGCAGCTCCTTCGCCAGTCCGATCATGACAATGTTTATGAGATCCAGTTTTCCCTTCCACTCACAGTTGCCTAACACTTGATCATCGGTCAGATGTATATGGTTCATACTGTTTTCATCCATGTTCATGCACACCCAAATAGAATATACACGCTTGATATCATCATAATTAGAATTCACAAAATCCCTCTGCTTCTGTGAGGAGATCGATCGACACACATAGAAGATTGCCCGGTTCAGGATATCATAGCCCTCCGGATCAGACTTTTGTGCCTCCACATTGATGATGATCTGCGATAAGCCATCCTTCATACGCACATAAAACACAATATCAAATCGGATCAAACCTTCATTCCGCTCCTGATTCTCCGAATTAAAACCAACCACACGCCCACCATCACGCTCCACTACCATATTCGTCAGTCCCGGCTCAACCGGAACGGAGCTAATGTACGGCGTTCCCTCTATGTAGGATACAACATCGCGCGGGTTCATACCCTTAAACTCATCTACTGTCTTTACCAGTATATGCGCAAGTATGCTTTTTTGTCCTAGCAGCCGCTTTGCGCTCTCATCATACTGTGCATCTCTATCTGTTGCTTCCACAGCATTTTTCAATTCTGTATTCAAATATTCGTTTCCTTTCTACTACAATTGCTCGCTGCTGTTTCCTTCTCGCTCTAACTACTGATTATTATATCCCCTTCCCCACCAATTGTACACTTCTTTTCATTCAGGCAAATTGATCCCTTATACTGGGAAAGTAACAATCTGTCGTTCCCTTCCTTCCGAATCAATAAACTTCTTCCGTTTTGCAATATAATACTGCATCGTCGTGCTCTCGAGATCTCCGATATAAGCTGCAATATCAGCAACTCTTGCCCCCTTTTCATACATTCTGGTTGCAAATGTTCTGCGAAAAATATGTAATCCTCTATCTGAAAAACAGAATCATAACAATCCTTGATAACTGGTTCAATAGCAGCAGTAGACTGAAAAGACATTATTTCTTCGTCCGAGTCTGTATTCCACATCCGGTACAAAACCTTCGCAGTGCTTGTTTTGAGCGTTCCAGAATGCCATTATCTACTACAACCACGGATCTCTTTTCCTTTTGTGCAGGCACTGAACAAAAAAGGCATCTGATTACTCAGATGCCTTAGCAGCGCTACCAGGGCTCGAACCTGGAAATGACGGAGTCAGAGTCCGTTGCCTTACCATTTGGCGATAGCGCTTTATTTTGTTGTTTTTGTTTCGCAACACTGATGATTATACGCGCCTATATGCTATTTGTCAACAACTTTTTTTAAATTTTTTTATTTTTTGTAACAGTTCAGCCATGAATAAAAAAACGAGGACATTATGCCTGCATACCCAAGGGCAATTCCAGTCCATTTGATTCAAGCAGCTCCCTGTCACACAAGATCTCCTTCGTCGCTCCGTCACATACGATCTCCCCGTCCGAGAGCAGTATCGTGCGAGGGCACGTATCCCATATCATATCCAGGTCATGCGATGCGATGATCTTCGGCTGGTCGAGCGAATTTAAAATATGGATGAGGTTGCGCCGGTTACGCGGATCGAGCGCGATCGACGGCTCGTCCATCAGCAGTACTTCCGGCATCATAGACAGGATCGTTGCAATCGATACCAGCTTTTTCTCTCCACCGGAAAGTCTGTGAATCTGACGATCCCGCAGATGGCTGATGCCTGTGAGATCCAAGGCCTGACGCACGCGCCGGTCAGTCTCATCCGCTGTCAACCCATAGTTTCGTGGCGCGAACGCAACGTCTTCATATACAGTTGACATAAATAACTGGCTGTCTGAATCCTGAAACACATACCCCAGCTTTGCACGAATCTGCGGCAGATACTGTTTGCTGACTGGATATTTCCCAACCTGAACCGTCCCTGAGTAATCCATATTCAGCCCTACCAGCAATTTGAGCAACGTCGATTTCCCTGCGCCATTTGCCCCGATGAGTCCGACCGACTCTCCTTCCTTCATATCAAACGATATATGTTTTAAGATCTCCATTCCTGGCTCATAGGAAAAGGAGACATCCTCCACATGAATACGAATCATTTTTATACTCCTGTAATCATCCGTCCGACCCATAGAATCACCGGCACTTTGCGCAGGACTGCGAATAGCACACACCAGATAAAGAGATACACCAGATCCTGCCACCGCATGCGTGTATGCGCGCCCAGATAACTGAAATTCCCGATATAACCGCGCAGCGTCATGCTCTCATACAGTTCATTTGCCCGGTCGATACTGCGTAACAACAACTGTCCAGTCAGCGAGCCCCACACTTTATAATGAACACCCTTCTGATTCGGTGCACGCAGGGCATATGCCTGTGTCGTGCGGTTCACCTCCGCGAGCAATAGCGTCAGATAACGCCCGGTCAACATAACCTGCGTCACCATGATCCGCGGCACATGCAGCAGCTGCAACGCGTAGCAGATCTGTTCCAGCGTCGTCGTCGCGATGAGCAGGTAGGACGCCAGCACAGCAAAAATGCCCTTTAACATCAACGTAAACATCGAGATCACTCCGGCGCGTATACAAAAACCGCCGATCCAGACTGCTGTCCGGTCAAAAAACGGATTTGCCAGCCCTACCACGCAGACGAGTGGCAGAACAACACGCAGTCGTCGCAGGCACTTACCAAACGACAATTCTGCCAGCAGAAATCCTGCAATCAGATAGACAGCCATCCCCAACAGACCAATCAGATCATATTTTGGAAATGACACGACCACCACGATATAACCGATCGTCAATATAAATTTAACCAGTGGATGTACCTGATTCATCCACTGGTCTCTCGCTGCGAGTGTCTCCATCGCATTTATTTCATAAATCGCATTACCCATCCGACTCATGCTGCCTGTTTTCTCCTGAAAAACCGAAATACATAGCATGCCCCTACGCATACTGCTACAACGATCACGCTGCCTACAATACCGGAAACGACCGTTCCGGCTGCTGTATCCGAGGACTGAAATGCATAATCCGGCAAGATGGCTGTTGTATCCTGCACAGCGGCCGCTGTCTCATACGCATCTCCGTCTGCTTCCAGTTCAGCCGTACCTGCGACCTGCTCCATTGACCATTCCAGTCCATCCGGATATTCGGATGCCATCAATGACAATCCACCGCCGATCACAACTGCTGCGAGCGCTAACACGACCAATGTCCTTTTAAATGACAGCTTTCCGGTCTCTGCCTGTGTCACATCACTTCCATATAATAATTCCGGTCTCGCCTCATAGATAAATACGAGCACTGCCGCCGTGATCAGACCCTCTACCGCTCCGATCGCCAGATGGATCGGCTGCATTGTCGCCACAAACACGCCAAACGGCAGCTCCGTGATGCCTGAAGCGAGTGTCTCCAACGTCACACTAAACGCACCCATCTGCAGTGTCAGTATGCAGCCCAATACGGATGCGGCTGCGATCCGACGCTTGGAAAATCCCTTTTTATTGATCGCATGCCAGATCAATGTTCCGATAAAGCAGCCATAAAATGCCATGTTCCACACATTACAACCGAGTGCGAGCAACCCTCCATCCGCAAAAAACAGGCCTTGGATGAGCAGTACACCGATCATCGTCAAAAATCCTGCATATGGACCGAGCAGTGAGGACAACAGCATACCACCGCACAGATGTCCACTCGATCCGGTTCCCGGAATCGTAAAATTAATCATCTGCGTTGCGAAAACAAATGCTCCCATCACACCCATAAGCGGTATCTTCTTCGGATCATTTTCCAACCGTACTTTTCTTATTGAATAAGCTGCCACTGCCGCCGAGCAAGCATACATCGTACCTGCCACAGCCGGAGTGACCAGCGCATCTGCCATGTGCATAGAAATTCCCCCTGAGACTTCGTTTTTTCTGTACCTACTTTACCATAGAACTGAAAAACCACAAGCCCCAGGGGGGGTGTTTGTCAGCCGGACGCCGTCATCCCGTTACTGTTCACTCGTGCCTCATTACAGTAACATATTTCCAACAGCTGTTACTTCTTCTCATTTACGGTTACAGTCATTCTTATGACCTTTGACTGACCGTTTTCCAGTCTGACAACCGCCTTGACGACTGTCTTTCCGGGCTTCAGACCCGTGATCCTGCCATTTGAGCTAACGCGCGCCACATCCGGATTGAGAACCGAAAA
>CAKRIZ010000056.1 GCA_934351445.1 uncultured Eubacterium sp. | reverse complement strand
ATCTTTCAAGGTTATTTCACTGTTCAGTTATCAAGGTTGTTTGTTGTTCTCGTCTCAGCGACAACTTCTATATATTACCAAAGTCAGTTGCTTTTGTCAAGAACTTTTTTAATTTATTTTTGCTGACCGGCTGATCTGTTTCCCAGTCGCACGCGACAGCTTGTCTATAATAGCATCTGATTCGACATTTGTCAACACTTTTTTTAATATAACCGAGAAAAAATTCTTCTCCATCGGCAATCCGATCTGCAAGCTGATCGCAACACACAAATAAATCATAAAATCACATAAAAACAGCACATAACAAAACGATGCCGCATAAGCTATACCATCATTCCATACCCACCGGAGAACCGATTGCCATGAATAAAAAGCCTAAGCGACATCGTTGTTTTCACTCCTGCTGCCATCGCCTGCGCCGCAGCTGCCGTTTTCAAGAGCGTTGCTGCTGCATTCGCAGGGCATTTCAGGAGCTTATCAAGCTGTTAAATTGTGTATAATTATTCGTCTACTTTAAAGTTCTTGAGCAGCTGCGCCTGCGTCGCGAGTTTTTCCATGATCTCTGTATTGTTGCCCGGATTGATATTGTAGACCTTGCAGATCAGTTCGATCTGCGGATCATCCACTTGCCACTCGAAAAACAAAAGTTTTACGCAATACATCTCACTAAATATAATCAGATATATATGGAATCTTGTGGTACAGCATATCATCCAGGCGCTCTATGGCTTCCTGCCTGCCCTCGATACGTTCCAGCTGGTACAGACGCTCTGCTGTTTTATAGCCGAGCAGCAATGTTGTAAATGTTCCGATCTCCATCTTCAGGTGATATTCTGCCGGTTCATCCGTCAGACTACATCTGCCATCTGAAAAACAAAGCCTGAATGTGCGATTGTTCCACGGGAGCAGACCATCCTCGATATCCAGTTCTATATATAAAGTACCTCCGTCAGGATCACACGGATAATTTTTGAGGAATCCCTCTATATCTATGATACGCCCCATCGCATATGGCCGTATCGTCTCTTTGATATCCCCATCATCCATCTCAAATGCGATCGGCTCACTGAAATATGTATTGCCATGCACTTCATCGATCATCGAATCGTGTGCGTGAATATATTCCCACAATCCTTTTTTTGCCTCGCGGTTCAGATAAATCATCTCTTTGATATGCATGATGTCGTTTTTAATCAGATAGACCATAAATCCACACGGTTTATCTTTCATATTATAATAGACCGCCACATTTGTATCGTCCTCGTCCCAGCGCCAGTATTCCTCCCATGCGAGTGCGTTGCGGAACAGACAGCCATGCGTGATCGATGCAAAGTGAGAATGTAATTCGTGAAAATCTGTATTATCCCAGTCCACCCGGCGCACATATCCGGGTGCCTTGACCTTGGTCGGAATCTGCCGGTCTTTGATATTGAATGAGATCTTGTTGGATATGATCTCCCATCCGAGATGGTGATAGAGCGGAATGGAATACGGGTACAGCAGCGCAAAGCATTTGCCCTGCCGTTTCATGTGATCCAGACTCTGAAACATCAGTTTTTTCATAATGCCCTGTCCCGTATACTCCGGATAAGTACAGACACTCGTCACAAAGCCTACCTGAAACACCTCTCCATATATATTCATCTTCAAAGGATAGACCGCAAACTGTGAAACCAGCGTGTCGCCGTCAAAGCAGCCCAGCACATCCGCGCGTTCCAATACAGGGAATTTGGATTGTTTGATATCCTCATCCTTCCAGCCGGTCGCTATCAGCTCGTCCTCCGTCACCTGAAACGTATAGCGCAGCAGCGCATTATACTGATCCAGATCTTTCGGCTCTAAATATCTCATCGAATAATTCTCTGCAAAATTCATATATAATCTAATCTCCTCAATAACATTTGCAATAAAACACTCAGCAAAAACTATATGTCCAAAATCTCCACACAGCTACTTATAGATTTTATATCCGATCGAAATATCCGTCAATATTGATTCCATCCAAACTGCGATCTGTGTCATGTCAAAACAGCAAAAAAGAGAATCCTTCCGATTCTCTTTTTGCTGTAAGATACCTATTTTTTTGCTCCGGTGCCGTTCCCGGTCGTGTCGTCTACCGCGTCCTTTACATCATCTCCGATATCCTCTACGGTGTTTCCTACATCATCGCCCACATCTTCTGCGCCATCGATCACATCATCGACCGCATCACCGGCTACCCCGTTTCCGTTATTGCCGTTCGTGTTGTTGTCATTTTTGTTATTATCGTTCAACTTATCGTCTGTCGTATCCCCGTTTGTCGTATTATCGTTCACGGTATTGTCCTCGGGAACCGTCGCATTGTTGTCTGTGGTATTGTCCGTCGCGTTATTATTGTTCGCGCCGTTTCCACACGCGGTCGTCAGACAGAATGTCAATGTAAGCAGTACACACACAAATACTTTTTTTACAACTAATGATTTTGATCTCATAAGAATCTCCTTTGATTGATTTTTTATTTCTATTAGCTATTTCCATACTTTCAAAAAATATACACTTATTTACGCATTTTTGGCTTGAATATCCACGCGGCCAGATAGGATAAAATGAGTGCCGCACTCACACCCAACGCACACGCCTCGAAGCCTCCCATAAAAAGACCCAGAAATCCATCCCGGTCAATCGCTTCTCTCATGCCTTTCCACAACACATTTCCAAAACCAAGCAGCGGAACGGAAGCTCCCGCACCAGCCCACTTGACAAACGGTTCATAGACGCCGATTGCTCCCAGCACACATCCGCTACACACGAGAAGCACCATAATACGACCGGGTAACAGCTTTGTTTTTTCCATCAAAATCTGCGTCAACGCGCAGATCACTCCTCCGACTACAAATGCTATAACATAATCCATCGTCTAACTCTCCTCTTCTACATGCTCTAATACAATGCCGTGTGCAATCCCCGGAACATTCTGCCCTTCATTAAAACTCACCTGTGAGAGCAGTGCGCCTGTGGGGACGAATAGAATCCTGCGATATTCACCGCTCATCAGGCGCGGCAGATACCACGCCGCCAATGTCACCGCCGAACATCCGCAACCACTGCCTCCAGCCTGTGTGCCCTGCGCTTCACTGTCAAAAATCCTGATTCCGCAATCCTCATGCCGGTCACTGATATCGATTCCTTCTTCCTGCAGCAGCTTAATCAGTATCTCCTGTCCGACTGTTCCGAGATCCCCCGTGACGATCCGGTCATAATCCTTTGGCTCTCGTCCGAAATCCTGCAGATGTGTCCGGATCAGATCCATCGCCGCAGGCGCCATGGCAGCACCCATATTCTGTGCATCGCGGATTCCATAATCCATGATTTTGCCTGTTGTCACCCCGGCAATCTTCACCTGTGATTTTTCGGTTCCAAGAATATATGCCCCGCTGCCCGTCACGGTCCATGTCGCAGAGAGCGGTCTTTGATTCGCATATTCCAGCGGAAAGCGGAAGTTTTTTTCTGCACTTGCAAAATGGCTGGAAGTAACGACCATCACCCGTCTGGCAAAGCCACCGGCCAGACAGATCGATGCTAACGAAATGCCCTCCCCAAGCGTTGAGCAGGCGCCGTACAATCCAAATAATGGAATCCCATAATCCATCAACCCAAAGGAAGTCGCTATGTTCTGTCCGAGCAGATCTCCTGCAAAAATATACCGGATATCAGATGCTCTCAGCTCTGCCTTGCCCAGCGCAAGCGCTGCGGCCTCTCGCTGCATCCGGCTTTCTGCAGCCTCCCACGTCTCCTCACCAAATTTATCTGTATCACAGATCATATCAAAATACTCTGCGAGAGGCCCCTCTCCCTCCATCTTTCCTACAACTGTGGCCGCACTTTTTATATAAACCGGCTGCGTCAGTGCAATGCTTGCCCTGCCTTTTTGTTGTGAATGTTCCATATCTGCTGCCTTCGTTCCTTTCTGATACACATTTTGTTTACCACTAGTATGTGTCCATGCGCGCATTTTATGCATCTGTCCAGCGAACACATAATTTGTAAAAACAACGAAACTGCGCTAAAATGATGACAGTAACAGACAAATGTCCCAAGGAGGTATCCATACGCAGTGAAACGACTGATCTTCCATGTAGATGTGAATTCTGCTTTTTTGAGCTGGCAGGCAAAATACGAGCTCGAACAATTACATTCTGACCGCGATCTGCGTCTGATTCCTTCGGCAGTAGGTGGCGATCCGACGACCCGCCACGGTATCGTGCTTGCAAAATCTACTCCTGCCAAAAAATACGGAGTCACAACCGGAGAACCCCTCTCCCGCGCACTGGAAAAGTGCCCACAGCTCGTGATTGTCCAGCCTCGTTTTGAGGAATATGTACGCAATTCCCGCGCGTTCATCCGCATTTTGCGCGAAGTCGCGCCCATCGTTGAGCAGGCGAGTATTGATGAGGCCTACTGCGATATGAGCGGCACCGAACGTCTCTACGGTGATCCGGTGGCATTTGCACAGCAATTAAAAAAGCGCATCCATGACGAACTGCGCTTTACGGTAAATATCGGTATATCAAATTGTAAATTATTGGCAAAGATGGCATCCGATTTTGAAAAACCGGATCGCGTCCACACGCTGTTTCCGAATGAAATTGAACAGAAAATGTGGCCACTGCCTGCCGGCGAACTGTTTCTGGTTGGACGCTCCTCTGCCAAAAAGCTGCGCAGTCTCGGTATCCATACCATCAGGGATATCGCATGCATGGATCCCGCAGTCCTCCAGCAGCATTTTGGCAAGCAGGGATTATCCATGTGGGAGCACGCACACGGCATTGACCCGTCTCCGGTGCAGGCTGTCAGTGACGCCGCGAAAAGTTACGGCAACTCCGTCACGTTACGCGTCGATGTCACGGATGCGGCTAATGCCAAAATCATCCTATTGTCTCTCTGCGAGACCGTAGGCGCCAGACTACGCGCAGATCACGCGTATATCAGGAGCGTAGCGGTAACAATCAAAGACTGCGATTTTCGCACAACCTCACATCAGGTCGTGCTGCCTGAACCGACAAATGTCACAGAAATCATTTATCAGCGGGCTTGTCTGCTCTTTGACCAGCTCTGGGACCAGACACCGATCCGTCTGCTCGGAGTCTCCACCGCCAAAATCACGGATGAATCCTATCACCAGATGGATCTCTTTTCTGCTGCCACCAATGGTCCCGCCCCAGAAAAGCTCTCCAGACTCAATGCAGCGATCGACCAGATCCGCGGACGCTATGGCGAGGATGCGGTCAAACGCGCACGCTTTCTCGAGAACGGCAGCCATATGACGCGTGGGCTGAATAAGGCAAAACGAGAAACCGTCACGGACGACATCACCGATACAGCTTTTCCCGAAGAAAATCCATGATTTTTTCGTAATTCTCTGCCTGATGTGGGAATGTGCATCCGGTGCATACCTTGATGTTCCGTCCGTTTTTCATCTCACGATACACCGGATGCCCCAGACAGTCCTCATAAGGATTCATCGGGCAATAGCAAAACAGGCAGTTGAACGGCTGCCCTTCCATGCCCGCATGACACGGAAAATACTTACAGTCCCTGTTCTCAAAAAAACGTTCACTCGCTTTCATCTGTCATCCCCTTTGCTTTTTCTCTCATTTTCTCTAATCATAACACTTCTATCCGGGAGAATCTATGCGATTTAGCGCTTTTCATATAATGTGCGCATCTTAATCAGTATCTTTTTTTCCTCACGGCTCACCTGCACCTGCGTCTTTCCAAGCAGGTCCGCCACCGCATTCTGCGTCTTTCCATCAAAATAACGCAATGTAATCAAGCGCTGTTCTTCCGGGGTCAGCAGCCCCAACAACTGCTGCACAGCCACACGGTTTAACAACTGTTCTTCCTGTGGTGCCTGGTCTGCCAGCCGATCCACCAGGTACAGTTCACTTCCATCTGACTGATAAACCGTCTGATACAACGATGCGACCTCCTCCGATGCATCGAGTGCCAATGCCGCATCTTCCATGGATAGTCCCGCATCCTCTGCCAGTTCCTGCAGTGTCACACTGCGGCCTAGCTGCTGCTCGAGCCGCTCCCTGCTCCGCCGGATCCGCCAGCCGCTTTCCTTGATACTCCGGCTCACCTTTACCGGGCCGTCATCGCGCAGAAACCTGCGCACCTCTCCGCTGATCAATGGCACGGCATATGTTGAAAACCGCACTTCATAGGAGAAATCGAATTTTTCAATGGCTTTCATCAGTCCGATCACACCTATCTGAAACAGATCCTCCCGCTCATAGCCGCGGTTTTCAAATCGTTTCACCACACTTCCGACCAGTCCGAGATTCTCCCGTACCAGTTGTTCTCCGGCTTCCTCATCACCTTTCTTCACACGTAACAATAGTTCCATCGTGTGTTCCATCGCTATGCCCTCACTGGTAATTGCAGCCTTTTTTTCATCTCGACACAGGTTCCGCGCCCCGGTGTCGATGCGATATGTACCTCATCCATAAACGCTTCCATAAATGCAAATCCCATGCCGGATCGTTCTGCCTCCGGCCGGGTCGTAAAGAACGGCTCCCTGGCTTTTTCAATATCCTCGATCCCTTTTCCATAATCGGTAATGGTCAGTTTGACATCTGCGCCCTGCTTCTGGCAGACCAGATAGACCTGTCCGATCACACCCTCATAACCATGCAGGATCGCATTTGTCACCGCCTCCGACACCGCAGTCTTGATATCTGCCATCTCATCAACCATTGGATTGAGATCCATCAAAAAGGCAGTCACTGCCATTCTTGCAAACTGTTCATTTTCCGGGTAAGAATCAAATCGCAGGCTCATCTCCTGCGCTTGCTGCCTAATCATACACTTCCTCCTTTACAACCGAGATCAGTTTGGGCAGCCCTGCCAGCGTAAAGATCTTCTGCACCCGCTCATTCAGATGATCTGCCTCTACATAGCCACCGCTGTACCCCATTTTCCGGCTCCGTCCGATCAGCATCCCGATTCCCGAACTGTCCATAAATTCCGTGTTCATAAAATCAAAGATCAGTCTGCGGATCTGATAATTGTCGATCAGCATGTCCAGCTCCGTGCGCAGTTCACTGGCTGCACACTCATCGATCTCCCGCGGTGTATACACACGCAGGCTGCCTGTTTTTGTCTCATACTCAAATTCCATTGTAGCTTGTCTCCTCTCTTTTTTAATCATGGATAGGCGTTTGCGAAACTATTTAATCATCGGGCTACCTTGCTGTGGGCGCAGTGGCATTCTGATCAAGCTGCTCCGATTGCCCGGCGGTGTCTCGCTGTTTCTTC
>CAKRIZ010000055.1 GCA_934351445.1 uncultured Eubacterium sp. | reverse complement strand
GAGGTTTTTTACTTGAAGCTAAAGCTGTCTGGGGACACACCTGCATAGCAGGTGGTTTATTTTTACTGTGAATACAATCAAAACGGAGTGCCGCATCCGCGGCACTCCGATTTTCCATTAGTAGTGATACGATTTATACGCTTTATACGTAAATACCCATTTTTGTGTACTGCTACCACTCTTTGGAGCCCAGATCAATGTTCCTCCACTCTTCGCAGCACCGTCTTTGATGTCCAGATACCGTCCCTCTCCATTGATGATGCTGACGGTTCCATCAGAATTGTATTTAAAGTTCAGCTTCTGGCAGTCATATCCGATGGCCTCCTGATAGACCTCATTGTCCGTTCCGGTCAGCGCTTTCCCTGAATTTATATTGTAAATCAGCGTGAAGCCGTGGATTTCCTTTATGCGGAACTGCTGATTTTTGTCATCATTCTTTTCCCACAGTCCGATCGGAGCCCCCCGGTCCGTGCTTTTGTCATAGACATCCAGACAGAGCTTCGGATTGTCTGCCGGAGAAATGGTATATACGATCGAATAATCAGGGTCATAGAAATCATTCACCAGATAATCCGTCTTTTGAAGCATCCGGTAGGCATTGTAAAATGCAACCAGCGCACGCTCTCTTGTAATGCCCTCGTGCCAGAAGCCTAACGTATCTGCC
This sequence comes from uncultured Eubacterium sp., assembly GCA_934351445.1. Classification (GTDB taxonomy): domain Bacteria; phylum Bacillota; class Clostridia; order Lachnospirales; family Lachnospiraceae; genus W0P33-017. Next base: position 8,532 of record CAKRIZ010000055.1, on the reverse strand, counting down.
CTCATGACATTGAAGACCGCCGACGGTGCCCCCGCAACGCGCAGCAGCCGTTTGACCAGCGCATCATACTGATCATCTAACAGCTCTTTGTTCGGTTGGAACTTGTTATTTTTGGTGCTCTTCACGATCCCCAGTTGATATGCCATGATGACATACGGATCCTTTGTATCGGTAAACGGCGATTTCTTACTCTGTTTCGGCAGCTTATGACCGGTTGCCTTGTACCAGTTCACGGCAAGCCTGCAGAAATCTTTTTTCTTTATGCAGCTCTCATAGTCACCGGGTTTTATAATGCCTTGTGTCAGCCCCAGTTTCTTTGCCTGTTTGATGGATGCCTGCGTGTTTCTTGTTGCACCGCTCAGATAGGCATCGGCATGATTGAGGTAAGCTCTCTGGACATATCCGACACATTGACCGAACAAAATCTCCGCCCACTTCGCGTTGTAGTTTTCCTTTATGATATCTACCGCTCCGCCTGCTGCACATACACCGATCACGTTCCCGTCTGTTACCTTGGGATCGGCATAGACATAATAGTATTTCAGCGGCTCTGTGATCTTGCCTAATAAAGCAGTCTTTTTCACTTTCACCTTTTGACCCTTGACTTCCTCTCTGGCCCACTTTTCCGTATATGCCGAATTAAATTTCGTAGCTTTCAGATCTACGATATCCTTGGCATTGACCTGCCACATTCTTCCTTTCCAGAACACGCTGTAAATATACATACCGTTACAGGCGTTTCTTTCATACATCAGATAGACAACCTCTCCCTCCGGGATGGTCAGCACGGTATTCAAAATCCCCGCTCCACCCGGTCCTACCTTTCCATAGGTCTGAAACGATGCTATTGGCTCCAACTGCGCAAAGTCCGTCGTGAGTCCCGGCGTATATACTGCCGCCTGCACCGGTTCTGCAAGGACACCTGCCAGCATCACGAGCGACAGCATCAGACAGATCACCATCCGCCAATGAGACTGTTTTTTTCTAACTTTTTTTATAACTTCTCCCATAAACATTGCACCTCCTGCTGTTTTTGAAAATCCGCAGTGCATCTCGAAAAATCTTCGCCCGGCACTGCTCATTGCTTACGTTTAGCATACCACATCTTTCCTCTGTTTCCCAAAAAATGGCGCGAATGGTAACGATAGGGCGCGAATGGTAACCAAGTGCTTCTGTTAATTGTGCCGCACCCTGTCACTGATCTTTTTACGGATACGCTGCAGCGCATTGTCAATCGATTTCGGCGGTTTTTCCATATATTCTGCAATCTGTCTGTAATCCATGCCTTGCAGATACAGGTCGCACACCTGTTTTTCCATCGGGCTGAGCAGCTGCTCCAACGAAGCAAACAAGCTCTGGTAGTCCTCCCACTCAATCAACAGCCGCTCGGGATTGTGTTCGGACGTATCTCCGATCAGGTCTCCGTAGGTCAGCCCATTTTCCTCCTCCCCACTGCCTGCCGAAAGGGATATATAGGAATTGAGCGGCGCATGTTTGAGTCTCTGTGATGCCTCGATCGCATGATACATCTGCCTTGTGATACAGAGCTCTGCAAAATGATAAAAAGAGGTCTCCTTTTCCGGTAAATAATCACGGATTGCTTTAAACAATCCGATCATCCCCTCCTGAATCAGATCCTCTTTCTCTGCTCCGATCAGATAGAGCGCATTCGCCTTTTTCATGACCAGATGTTTGTATTTTTTACACAGATACTCCGTGATGCTGTCGTTTCCCGCTGACAACTGTGCGAGCAGCTCCTCATCACGGATATCTTCATACGGACTTTTATTCATAATCCTACCGCCTTGTCTGTGTAATATGGTCTGCAGCCGTCTTATGCATTCAGCCGCTGTCTCACGATCTCATAGGCCAGCACACCGCATGCCACGGATGCATTCAGGGAATCGATGTCGCCTTTCATTGGAATCGATGCGATCATGTCACAGTGCTCACGCACCAGCTTGCTCACGCCCTCGCCTTCGTTTCCGATCACGAGCCCGATTGCGCCTTTCAGATCCAGGTCATACATCTGCGTGCCGCCCATATCCGCACACACGAACCACATGCCCTGCTTTTTTAATTCTTCGATCGTATTCGTCAGATTCGTCACCTTGGCGACCGGTGTATAGTTGATCGCTCCGGCAGATGCCTTGGCGACTGTCGCTGTGAGTCCGACTGCCCGGCGCTTCGGTATAATCACACCGTGCGCGCCCGCCAGATTCGCAGTACGGATGATCGCACCGAGGTTATGTGGATCTTCAATATTATCGAGCAGGATCACAAACGGTGCCTCTCCTCGGTCTTTTGCAATCTGCAAAATATCTGCCACTTCCGCATATGAATATGCCGCTGACTGCGCGATCACACCCTGATGCTTTCCGGTCTCAGAGATCTGATCCAGGCGCTCCTTCGATACAAAATTTAAGATGGTATCGTGTTTTCTCGCCTCGCGCACGATCGAGCGCACCGGTCCATCCTGACAGCCATCGAGTACATAGAGCTTGTCGATCGTCTTGCCGGAACGGAATGCCTCCAGCACAGCGTTTCTGCCTTCGATCTTTGTCTCAGTGACACCCACTGTCCCCTGTCCATGTAACTGTGTATCTTCCATACTCATTTTTACTCCTGTCTGTGTTTATTGCGTGCTTCCGCATACCGCGCCTCTCTCGGATGATATCCATCCAGCGCGGTCTTCGTCAGTTCCACGATGCGCTCCATCTGATCGGTCAGATACAGGTAGCCCATCAGCGCCTCGAAACCGGTCGCCCGGCGGTAGTCACCGACAGATGCATTCTTCGCCATCGTCGGAGACTTGGCATTGCGCCCGCGCCGGTAAAAGCTCTCCTCCTCCTCGGTGAGCACCGGGAGCAGCAGATCCATCATCCTTGACTGTGCCTCTGCCTTCACATACTGGCTCGTCTGCCGGTGCAAAAGCCCCGCGCGCGTGTTCGTCCGCGCCACCATCACGGATCGGACAACCAGTTCATAGACTCCATCACCGATATATGCCAGAGTGAGCGGATTTACCGTGCGGATATCCACATTCCGGTCAATTCCAAATTGCTGTTTAATATATGCGTTTAAGCCCGTTTCCATTTTACGCCTTCTCTGGTGTCTTCCAGCAAAATCCCCATATTCTTCAACTGGTCACGAATCTCATCTGCCCTGGCAAAGTTCTTTGCCTTCTTGGCATCGGTACGCTCTTTAATCAATGCTTCGATATCTGCATCCAGCAGTTCTTCCTTCTGCTCTAAGATAATGCCGAGCACATCGCACAGCGTGTTCAGGCGCTCATAGAGCTTCTGTAAATATTCTCTGCTATTGTCCGAACTGGCATTGGTATTGATATACTTTACCAGTTCAAATACTGCCGATACCGCATCTGCCGTATTGGCATCATCATCCATCGCAGCCTCAAATTTTTCTACATAAGCAGCAGTCTCTTCATAAGAAGCACGCTCTGCATCACTCATCTGTGTATCCGCAGCAGCCTCCATCTGTCTCTTTAACGTGCTGCCCGCTGTCAGAATACGCTCCAGTCCGTTCTTCGCTGCCTCCATCAGGTCTGCCGAGAAGTTCAGCGGACTTCTGTAATGCGCACTCAGCATGAAAAAGCGCAGTACCTGAAGGTCATATTTTTCCTCAATGTCACGCACCGTAAAGAAATTGCCAAGTGATTTGGACATTTTCTGGTTATTGATATTCAAAAATCCGTTGTGCATCCAGTATTTTGCAAACGGTACGCCGTTGGCTGCCTCAGACTGTGCGATCTCATTCTCATGATGGGGGAAGATCAGATCCTCGCCACCTGCATGAATGTCAATTTCATCTCCGAGATATTTTTTAGACATGACGGAACACTCGATATGCCAGCCCGGTCTGCCCTGACACCACGGTGACTCCCAGTAAGGCTCCCCCTCTTTTTTCGGCTTCCAGAGTACAAAATCCAGTGAATCCTCTTTCAGGTCACCAGTCACCTTGATATCGCGGTGTCCTGCCTGCAAATCATCCAGATTCTTGTGCGACAGCTTGCCATAGTCTGCAAATTTACGTGTCCGGTAGTATACGGTGCCGTCTGCCGCTGCATACGCATAACCCTTTTCGATCAGGGTGGAGATCATGTCGATCATGCCCTGAATCTCATTGGTTGCGAGCGGATGTGTCGTCGCAGGCTTCACATTCATATCTGCCATATCTTTTTTGCACTCTGCGATATAGCGCTCAGAGATCACAGACGGATCGACACCCTCCTCATTGGCCTTTTTGATGATCTTGTCATCCACATCCGTGAAGTTGGACACATAATTGACATCATAGCCCTTGTACTCTAAATAGCGGCGGAATGTATCGAACACGATCATCGGTCTCGCATTGCCGATATGGATGAGGTTATATACGGTCGGTCCGCACACATACATGCTGACCTTTCCCTCCTCAAGCGGTACAAATTCTTCTTTTTGTCTGGTCATTGTGTTAAAAATTTTCATGCTGTTATCCCTTCTATATTCCATTCTTTATTTCGCTTCTATATTTCATTCTATATTCCCTTTTTATTTTCTTCTTATTTCCTTTTCGGGGAGCTTTCATCGTTACTGTTCACAGGCAGGCATTTTCTGAACTGAAAATGCCGTATGATACAGCGATGGTAGCAGATTTTGCCGATTTGGAATGCGAAGCATCGGCAAAATCCGTTACTGGAACGAGGTACGAGTGAACAGTAACCTTTCATCCGCTGCTCCTGCATCGGCTGTCTCATCCTGAGTTCTCCGGCAAAAACTGTCACCGGCAGCTTCTACTGCTGTCTGGCAGCACAGCCCCCGCAGCCACTGCAGCTGCGTCCGGAATCCGCGACTGCGATACTCGCGTCAAACATACTATTCAATGCACAGACCGCCTGTGCGCTGATGCCTTCCTCCCTGCCCGTAAAGCCCAGATGCTCCTCGGTCGTCGCCTTGACATTCACCTGCGATAGTTCAAGCCCCAGCGTCTTTGCGATATTTTCTCTCATCTGTGGAATATGCAGTGCGAGCTTGGGCTTCTGCGCGATCACGGTCGCATCGATATTCTCGATCACATATCCCTCGCCCTGCAACAGTTCTCCGACGCGTGCGAGCAGCTTCAGGCTGTCTGCGCCCTCATACTCCGGATCTGTATCCGGAAAATGCTGTCCGATATCTCCGAGTGCCGCCGCTCCGAGCAGCGCATCCATCACCGCATGCACGAGTACATCCGCATCCGAATGTCCGAGCAGTCCCAGCGTATGCGGGATCTCTACTCCGCCTAAAATGAGTTTGCGCCCCTCGACCAGACGATGTACATCATATCCGGTTCCTACTCTCATATTTTCTATCCGCAGCCGCATGTGTGCCGGGCTGCGATCCTCCTTTTTCATTTATATCCGGTTCTCCCATATATGGTCGCAACTCCCGCAGGCATATCTGAAGACCATTGGCATGCGCGCCGGAGCTGTGACCTACAACTGCCGGTAATGCGCGAGCACCATCATCGCAATCTGGAAGGTCATCGCATCATCGAATTTACGGATATCCAGTCCGACCAGCTTCTCAAAGCGCTCCAACCGGTACACAAGCGTATTCCGGTGCAAAAACAACCGTCTGGCCGTCTCCGAGATATTCAGGTTGTTCTCGAAAAACAGCCGGATCGTGACCTGCATCTCCTCATCAATTTCCTGATCCGGCAGATGCTCCCCAAATACCTCGTGCAGGAATAATTCACACAGATCTGCCGGCAGTTCATGGATCAGTCTGGCAATGCCCAGCCGTGAATATGCCGCCACTTCCCGTTCTTCCTGAAAGATACCTGAGATCTGCAGCGCCAAGGCCGCTTCGCGACGCGCATCTTTTAGTTCCGGGAGCGTCAGCTTTTTCGTGCTATAACCTACCCGCGTCTTGATCATCAGTTCTGAGAGCATCGTATCGACTGCAGAGATTGCATATTCGTATGCCTGCTCCGGCGTGACATCACTATCATATGCTTTGATACACACCAGATGTGTCTCATCCTGCAAAAACAGCAGATCCTGTCTGCCATCCGCAAACAGGCTCATCAGCATGCGCAGCGCCGTGTGCCCCGGAAAAGGCTGCGCCAGTTCGAATAAATACAGGACACGCGGCGTATCTTTAATTTTTACCCGTCCTGCCAGCTTATATAGCTCTCCCTCCGGGATCTCCCCAGCCAAAAGTGCCGCCGCAAACGTATTTTTATCGAGTTCCCTCCGGACCGCATCGAAAAATAACTGTACCGTGCGCGCCGCCATCCTGCCGGGAATAACCACATCCGCTGATGCACCCTCCGCAATCAATAGTGCCGTCTCGCCCGTCGTATACACCGGAAACGCCGTACACACGTCACCTATCAGCAGCGGCTTCCTATGCTCTGTCACCTGCGCAAAAAGACCTGCAATCTGTTCCGGATCACAGGCATCCTCCGGCCATGTGCCCGCCACATATTCTTCCGGTGTGCGGTACAATGCAAATCGAAGTCCTGAGATCTCGGTCAGATCTGCCAATACCTGCTGTAATTTTTTTTGCATGGCTACACACTCATTTCCGCTATCGTATCGATCAGTCTTCTCGTATCATCCCATCCAAGACAAGGATCCGTAATGGATTTACCATAAGTCATATGCTCACTGATCGGTTGGTTCCCTTCCTCCAGATAACTCTCGATCATAAATCCCTTGACCAGTTTTCTCAGTTCTTCGTTGTGTCTGCGATTATTCAACACTTCCTTTGCAATACGGATCTGCTCCTTGTACTGCTTGTTCGAATTCGAGTGATTCGTATCCACGATCACCGCGCGGTTTGCGAATTCTTCTGGTCTGTATACTTTTAACAGCTGCATCATATCCTCATAATGATAGTTCGGGTGACACTCTCCTCGGCTGTTCACATAGCCCCTGAGGATACAGTGTGCGAGCGGATTGCCACTCGTGCTGACATTATAACTGCGATAGATAAAGGACGCCGGATTCTGCGCTGCCTTGATCGCGTTGAGCATGACAGACAGATCTCCACTCGTCGGATTCTTCATACCAACCGGAATATCCATACCACTCGCCGTGAGTCGATGCTGCTGATTCTCCACGGAACGTGCACCGATTGCCTCATACGATAAAATATCATCGAGGTAGCTGCGGTTCTCCGGGTACAACATCTCATCTGCCGCCGTCAGACCGCTCTCACTCATCGCACGGATATGCATTTTACGGATCATTACCAAGCCTTTGTACAGATCCGGTTCCTGTGTCGGGTCAGGCTGATGTAGCATACCCTTATAACCGGCTCCGGTCGTTCTTGGCTTATTCGTATAGATGCGTGGAATGAGGATCAGACGATCCTTCACTTCCTCATTCACCTTCGCCAGCCTGCTCACGTACTCACAGACAGAATCCTCATTATCCGCGGAACACGGTCCGATGATCACAAGAAACTTATCGGATTCGCCGGTAAATACCTTTTTGATCTCCTCGTCACGTGTACGCTTGATCTCCGTCAACTCCGCAGACAGCGGGTATTCCATTTTTAATATCTCCGGCTCGGGGAGCCGGTTATGAATTGTCATTGACATTTTTGATCTCCTCATCTAGTTTGTTATATATTATTTTCTCATCATGTCGTTTTCCTGTTCCTGTGCCAGTTCTTCTTCCGTCATGTATTTGCGGAATACCTTTTCGATCACTGCATTCAGAAATACCATGGCAATCGCCGGAATAAACCATACAAAAGGAATAAACAGCCAGCTCGCATACAGCGCTGCCGCCGTAATTACCAGCACGAGTATGGCACTCACCGGATTCCTACACGCCATGATCGCCGCATTTTTGAGTGTTGCCTTTATCCCACCTTCAAAACGAGCCATATATGCAAACACAAATACAAACCAGATCAGGACAATCGCCAGCAACCCGTAAAACAGATAGATCATCGTTCCGATCTTGTCCCCTGCCTTCAGATATGCTACACAGATATTGATATCCAGATAGAACATCACAAAGATTGCCAGAAAGATCAGCCAGGTTTTGGTCGCCTGCTTAAAGTTGCCCTTAAACGATGCCCAGTACTCTGTCCAGATACCGCTGCGCTGATTGCGGATAACCTTGTGTGTCGTATAATAATAGGCAGTTGTTGCCGCTCCGATCGTGATGATGGGCACACAACTGACCAGCCACATCATATTGAGCAGAATCGCATCTACCGCCGAATTGACTGCTGACCATAACTTATTGTCTGTATTAAAAAAACCTGCCATTTTTCTCCTCTTTTCGTAATATTTTCGTGATTTACAATAATTCATTCTAGTATAGCATTTTCGATACAAGGGTGTCAATTTTCGTGTCCGAAAAAACTTATAAAAAAAATTTCAAAAAAAGTGTTGACATTTACCAATTCTTTCTGTATACTTCATTAAGTCGGGTCGCGAAAACGACTCGCAGACATGGGATCTTAGCTCAGCTGGGAGAGCATCTGCCTTACAAGCAGAGGGTCATAGGTTCGAGCCCTATAGGTCCCA
>CAKRIZ010000054.1 GCA_934351445.1 uncultured Eubacterium sp. | reverse complement strand
TGCTTGCGGGAGCTGCGGACTCTTGATCATGTGCTTGCATGACACAAAACCTGACAAAAATAGTTTCGCAAACGCCTGTTGTACATCACAAAAACCGGTACAGCACCTGATTGCTGACATCCCTTCCATAGGGCGTAAACCGATAGCCGCTGCCGGTATCCTCGAGCAGGTGCTGCCCTACAAGCTGTGCGAGCACCTCTCCATAGACCTGCTCCGCGCGCATTCCAAAACGCTGCACGAACGCTGCTTTTTCCACACCCCGCGTCATGCGCAGTCCCAGATAGAAAAACTCCGCCATGCGGTCCTCTTTCGACAACTGCTGCCTCTCATACGCCGAGAAATCACCTGCCAGATATGCATCCAGATCCGATGTGTTGCAATATCTGCATGCGTCGATATAGGATGACGCACCCAGTCCCACTCCCAGATACGGTTCTCCTGTCCAATAGCCAATATTGTGACGGCACTCATAGCCCGGTCTGGCATAGTTGGAGATCTCATAGCGCTCATAGCCGTGTGCTGCGAGCATTTCCCCGGTCAGCTCATACATCGCGCGCTCGCTCTCCTCATCCGGCAGCAGGTGCGGGATCTCCCCGGCATCCCGCAGTCTCTCATCCTCACGGTACTGCTCATAAAAGGGTGTGTCCTCCTCAATGATCAGACTATATGCCGAAATATGCTGCGGATGGAGCAACAACACTTTTTGCAGCGTCTTTTCGTAAGATGACAGCGTCTGCTCAGGCAGCGCACTCATCAGATCCACGTTCAGATTCGTGATGCCAGCTTCCCGCACCAGTTCGTAGCTTTTCAGAAAATCCTCATATGTGTGGATCCGCCCGAGCAGGCGCAGCTCCTGCTCACAGGCAGACTGCAGCCCCAGACTCACACGGTTCACGCCACCAGCTGCCAGCGCACGCGCCTTTCCGGGTGTCAGCGTGCCCGGATTCGCCTCGACAGTAAACTCTACATTTTCTGCAAGTGCATAATTATTCTGTATCGTATGTAATAAGTCTTCCAGCTGCCACGCATGCAGGATCGTCGGTGTACCGCCTCCGATAAACACCGTGTCAATCGTTGTCGCGTTCACCGTATCTGCCACAGCCTGTATCCTGGTCTGTATCCCGGTCTTTGTCGCCAACTCCTGATTCCTGTCACGCAAAAAAGCAGCCTGCTGTACAAGCTGCTCTTTTAAACGCTCCATATAACGCGCAATCGTATCCTGATCCGCAGGTGCGGATAAGAAATCACAATATGCACATTTTCTGACACAAAACGGAATATGGATATATAATTCCATGCTATGTTCCTTTTCTAATTTTATTTGCCCTCATCCAGCTTGAGGACACTCATAAATGCCTCCTGAGGAATCTCTACGTTGCCGACCTGACGCATACGCTTCTTTCCTTCTTTCTGCTTTTCCAAGAGCTTTTTCTTTCGGCTGATATCTCCGCCATAACACTTGGCGAGCACATCTTTGCGCACCGCCTTTACCGTCTCTCTGGCAATGATCTTGCTGCCGACTGCCGCCTGGATCGGAATCTCGAATAAGTGTCTGGGTATTTCGTCCTTCAGACGCTCGCACATTCTGCGGCCACGCTCATATGCCGTCCCCGCAAACACAATAAATGACAATGCATCGACCGGCTCCCTGTTAATCAGAATATCCAGCTTCACGAGTTCAGAACGTACATATCCCTTCATCTCATAATCAAACGATGCATAACCGCGTGAACGGGATTTTAACGCATCGAAGAAATCATAGATAATCTCATTTAACGGCAGCTCATATTTGAGCAGTGCACGCGTCTCCTCGATATATTCCATGCTCAGATACACACCTCTGCGTTCCTGGCACAGATCCATGATCGAACCGATGAATTCACTCGTCACCATGATCTCAGCCGTCACAAAGGGTTCTTCCATATATTCGATCTCGGAAGGATCCGGCAGATTGGACGGATTCGTCAGATCAATCTCCGTTCCATCCGTCTTGTGTACCTTATAAATAACACCCGGCGCGGTCGTCACGAGATCCAGATTGTACTCTCTCTCTAACCGTTCCTGTATGATCTCCAGATGCAGCAGCCCGAGAAATCCGCATCGGAAACCAAAGCCCAGTGCCACCGAAGTCTCCGGCTCAAACTGCAGCGAGGCATCATTGAGCTGCAGCTTCTCCAGCGCATCACGCAGATCCGGATATTTTGCACTGTCTGCCGGATATAATCCGCAGTACACCATCGGATTGACTTTCTTATATCCCGGCAGCGGTTTCGCACACGGACGGTTCGCATCCGTAACCGTATCTCCTACACGCGTATCCTTCACATTTTTTAAAGATGCTGTGATATATCCTACCATTCCGGCACTCAGTTCATCACATGGAATAAACTGTCCGGCTCCGAAATAACCGACCTCTACGACATCCGCCTTTGCTCCGGTCGCCATCATCTGCATCGTCATACCCGAACGGATCGTACCCTCTTTGATCCGGCAGAATATGATGACTCCCTTGTATGCATCATATAAGGAATCAAAAATCAGCGCCTGTAACGGTGCCGACGGATCACCGGTCGGCGCAGGCAGCTTGTGCACGATCGCTTCTAACACCTGCTCGATATTTTCTCCGGTCTTTGCAGAGATACGCGGTGCATCCTCCGCCTCGATACCGATCACATCCTCGATCTCCTGCACGACTTCTTCCGGTCTCGCACTCGGCAGATCGATTTTGTTAATAACCGGGAACACCTCCAGATCATGATCCAGCGCCAGATACACGTTTGCGAGTGTCTGTGCCTCGATGCCCTGTGCCGCATCCACGACCAGAATCGCACCGTCACAGGCAGCCAGTGACCGCGATACCTCATAAGTAAAATCCACATGACCCGGTGTATCGATCAGATTGAAAATATATTCTTCTCCGTCCTGTGCATTATATATGATACGCACCGCCTGTGACTTGATCGTAATCCCACGCTCACGCTCCAGTTCCATATTGTCAAGCACCTGATTTTGCATCTCACGGCTTGTCAGCAGGCCGGTTTTTTCGATAATACGGTCTGCCAGTGTAGATTTACCGTGATCAATATGTGCTACTATACAAAAGTTACGAATTTTGCTCTGGTCTATCATTTATTTTGTAAGTCCTCCATCTTTGGGTATTCGCAGTCCCCATCCGTTTGCATCAACCATCACACGCCAGCCCATTTCATGTGCGCATTTGACTTTTGCATCCGTTGGATCTGCAATCAAAATATCCGCCGGTGTCAACTGGCTGCGCAATGCGCCATCGCGCACCCCGATCGCAGTCACGGAATGACCCACAACACGGATCATCACCGGTATGCCCTGATTCAGATAGTCATATATAACCTGACACTGCTTTTTTACCGAATAAGTTTTACTTCCATCTACTACAACCGAATTCGTCCATGTCGCACCGACACCCGGAATCCAGCCCTCATCATTCGGACTGAATGGCTTGTCCCGGTAGATGGATGCCAGCATAGCATCCGCAGTCGCTGTACACCCGACATTTTTGCCACTGCTGCCGATAAAACGGTCATAGTCATACTGACAATACAGATAGCCGGGTTTAAAATTTTTCAACACCAGATACCCTGTATAATCGTTTTGTTTATAATCATTTGCGGCATGTTTTGTGTAATTTACTAACGAACCTGTGATGTCTGATAACTGCCTTGGCTGTATTTCAGATGTCGTTGTCTGGTTCTTCCACTGGGCATAAAGCACCTGATCTGCCGACATACGGAATCTCGTTGCCGCAGTCACTTTTGTTCCACCCTGTTTTTTGGTATACCAGCCTTTGAATCTGTAACCTTCACGGCTCGTCTTCGGCAAGGTGCCATATTTATCACCAGGCCTCAATGTTATGGTAGTATTTACCATTGTCCCTCTGTTTGATTCAAAGCGAACCGTATAATACGCAGCATTCTCCGTCTGTGTGCTGTCTGCATCCGCAGCTGCACCCGCTTCCTGCCCTGTGGTCTGTGCACTGTCCGTCGTCTGGTTGAACGGTTCTACCTGCTCTGTCTGATTGGTCTGATCTGCCTGCGCAGCCTGTACCTGCATCGGTGCGCACAACAATGCGACTGCCAGCACACCTGCCAACATGCTTTTATGTATCATTCTTCTATAAACTCCTTAAAAATTCAAAGCCGGAATCTAAGTCTCCATAAACAGAAAAATTATATCATAAAATGCATGTCCTGTCGATGTTTTTTCACGTGCCCCTGCCTGCCTGTGCCTACCCCCTAAAATGAAATTTTAAATTCCCGTTTATTTTTCAGAATTTTATACTGAAATCCCCGTTTATTTTAACTTTAAGCACTCTCAGATAACGGTTCTTATTAAACACCTGAAATTGTCCGGTTCCACGGCTTACCTCTCTATTCAATCAAACCCAAAAGCCAGTCCCGTGCATTGATCCTTCGGATCCCATCATACTGTTCTTCCGGTTCTTCATCCATCGTCAAAATGATCTTAGGATAATGATCTTTGATTGCCTGTAATGGACGAAGTTCTCTCTGAAGTGTACTTTCGTCATGCGTCGTCAGTGCCACCTGATAATATATAATCCCTTTATGATCCTGTGCCACAAAATCCACTTCAAAAGAATCGATTTTTCCAACAAATACCTCATATCCACGCCGTAGCAATTCCAAATATACAACATTTTCCAAAATATGACCGGCATCTGCCTGCCTTGCTCCAAGAAGCATATAGCGCATGCCGATATCAACAATATAATATTTTTCAAGCGTTTTCAAATGCTGCTTTCCCCTAATATTGTAACGCTTTGCCTGATAGATAATATAACTTTCGCAGAAAGCTTCCAGATACTTTTCTACGGTTCTTGTATCAATTCTCCGTCCCGCAGAAGTCATTGTGTCTGCGATCTTTTTTGAAGACAACGGACTGCCTATATTATCAAAAACAAATTGCAACACACTTTTTAGCATAAATGTGTCGGTTATTTTTTTTCTGTTTACGATGTCCTTTACGACAATCGAATTATAAATGCCTTCCAGATACTCCCGGATTTCGTTCGGTTGATTTTTTAAGTCCAAGGTATACGGAAACGAACTGTTTTGCAGATATTCTGCATATTTGATTCCTCTGTCATTCATGCTTCCGGTGCTTTCCATATATTCACGAAATGACAATGGAAGCATCTCTATCTGCACATATCTTCCGGAGATTATCGTTGCGATCTCGCTTGACAGCATGTACGCATTGGATCCTGTAACATAAATATCAACGTTATCCTTTATATATAAACTGTCCAATACTTTAGGAAACTTTTCCACATTTTGTATTTCGTCCAGAAAAATATAAGTCATTTTATTTTCGACCAGATGTGTTTTTAAGTACTGATACAATTTCTTATAATCGGTTAACTCCTCATAATCAAGATCCTCAAAATTAATTGCAATTATCTGTTCTTGTTCTACACCCTGCTCCCTTAGACAATTTTGATAAATTTCCAATAACATGGATTTGCCACATCTTCTCACACCCGTAACGATTTTAATGATTTTTTTGTCTTTCCATGCGATCAATTTGTTAAGATACTCTTTTCTCTCAATAATCATAAAATCACCTCACCGCGAACCTATTGTATTATCATTATATTGTATAAAGAAATAAAAAATCAATAGTTTTTGCATTGTAATGCAAAAACTATTGATTTTCGTACATTTTTTGGATTGCACAGTTATATTGTTCCACCATTTTCATATTTTTATACATTTTCTTCCGCAGAATCATAAACGCGATCACGCAGATATACTAGTACATCGAATAATAAGTTTCTGCAAGGATCCGTGTATATTCTCCTACACGCTTGACATGCTTTCCGCTCTCCGTTTCATTCATACCAGCTTATTTCGTAATGTACCGATCAATTCCTCAATAACTATTGGCTTAGATAAGAATCCATCCATACCGCATTCCCGTGCTCTCTTTCTGTCTTCGTCAAAAGCATTGGCAGTCATGGCAAGAATGGTGATTCCCGCCAGTGTCGGATCATCCAGCGCGCGGATCTGTCTGGTCGCCTCATATCCATTCATTACCGGCATCTGTACATCCATCAGCACCAGATCATACTTACCCGGTGTCGAATTCTTTACCTTCTCCACCGCCTCAGCTCCATTTTCTGCAGTATCAACCAGAAAACCATACGCAGTAAGAATCTCCACCGCGATTTCGCTGTTCAGTTCATTATCTTCCACCAGCAATATACATCTGCCCCTGAAATCTGAACCTGCTGTTGGAAGGATTATATCCTCTGCCTCTGCCTGCTTCTGGCCAATAGCAGTCATCAAGGTATCTCTGATATCTGACATGAACATTGGTTTTGCACAGAAAGCAGTTACCCCGGCTGCTCTGGCTTCCACTTCGATATCTGACCAGTCATAAGCAGTCAGTATAATGATCGGTGTATCATCACCAAGGCTGCGAATCTGGCGGGTGACTTCAATGCCATTCATATCCGGCAGACGCCAGTCGATGATATAAGCGTGGAACGCATCTCCCAGTTCCATAGACTGCCGTGCACGGAGAACAGCTTCCTTGCCGGAAAGTGTCCATTCTGAACGCATTCCAATCCTCACAAGCATTTTTGTCACGCTGTCACAGGTATTGAAGTCATCATCTACAACCAGTGCCTTCAGGCCTTCCAGCTCTGCGATCTTCTCTATATGGTGTTGCTCAGGCTGAATCCGAAATGGCAGACGGACAATAAATTCAGTACCTTTGCCCTGTTCTGTCTGAACCTCAATCGTTCCGCCCATCATATCCACAATATTCTTGGTAATGGCCATGCCAAGCCCTGTACCCTGAGTCCTGCTGACTGTGGAAGTACGCTCTCTCTCAAAAGGAGAAAAGATCTTCTGTACAAATTCCGGACTCATGCCGATTCCGTTATCCTTTACCCGGATCTCATACAGTTCACTACCTTTTGCTGTCCCCGGGAACTGCTTCAACCGGACAGAAACAGTTCCTCCTGCAGGAGTAAACTTAACTGCATTTGACAAAAGATTCAGCAGCACCTGGTTCAGTCGCGTCTTATCACAATAGACATCCTCATTTGTCACATCCATTGCATCCATATAAAGATCCAACTGCTTTGCATGGATCTGCCCACTGATGATGGTCTTCAGGTCATGAAGTACATCTGAGAGACTGACCTCTGTTTCTTCCAGATGGATTTTTCCACTCTCAATCCGGCTCATATCCAGTATATCATTAATCAGTGAGAGCAGATGGTTGCTGGAGGAAAGAATCTTGCCCAGATAATTCCGGACTCTTTTCTGATCATCAATATTACTTACCGCCAATGTGGTAAAACCGACAATCGCATTCATCGGTGTCCGGATATCATGAGACATGTTGGAAAGAAATGTACTCTTTGCCTTGTTTGCTGTCTCTGCCGCGCGTACTGCCTCCGAAAGTGCCTGGTTCATTTTCCAGTCAGAGGTACGGTCTGACATAACCAGGATATATTTCTTTTTCTCATTTACCTCACTGCCCATTGCTATATTATGGAACCAGCGTTTTTCCCCTGTCTTCAGATGAACATATTCAAAATCCCACTCCCTCTGTTCATTCACCCGGATTCCCTCCAGATAATTTTTCTCCGGATCTTCATGTTCTGCCGGATGCAGTTTTCCCAGAATACAAATATCCTTATGAATCTGTTCTACCGTAATACCCAGCAGCTTTTCTACATTTGGGCTTACGTAATCTGCCTGATATGTCTTTGCATCCAGCATCAGGAAGACGTCATCCACGTTCATTGACAGCTTTTGAAACAGCTCATCCCGATACAGAATCTCCGTATCCTTTCTCATGAGATTTGTCCTGTTTTTTTGAATAATAAGACTGATCAGGAATGCGGCAATACCAAACACGGCCGCACCAACAAGTAGTATCGTACTGCGCTGCAGACGGTTCATACTGGCATTGACGATATCCGTCCGGACAAGTCCCAGAAACATCCAGTCCTGGATATCCGATTTTTCATAGACCAGATAGTAGTTCCTTCCATCCAGATTTAGCAGCATCGCATCGGTGCGTCCTGCTTTAAACTTCTCTAAAAGTTCATTGACCTCTTTTTCAGACATATCAGAATGCTCTCTCACAAAACCAAAGAAATTATACACGTCCCCCCATGCCTCAGAAGAATGATCAACCACAACACGGCCATCCGGATGAACAACAAAACTCTGGGCATTTCCATTGAAAGCAGAAATATCCAGTACATCTACGATATCAGAGTTTTCATAAGCAATGGCAATCGCATCATATTCAAATCCCTGATAAGTTCCATGAGCCTTAGGTGCGGCAAAAACAAGCAGCTGGGATTTTCCCGGAACTGCTGCATTCGCTATCACATCATTTCCCTGCCGGATCTCTTCTTCAATATTTTCCTGTAATCCAAGGTATCCGGTTTCCCCGGTTACCATCTTATAATTCCCATCAGCTGACAGAAAATAGAATTCTAAAAATCCTGCATCCTCCTGCGCTTTCTTTATATAATCACGAATTTCGGCTTCATCGGAGGTATTCTGCAGACTCTCACCCCACATATGGAGATAAGTCAGGTTCTTATTTGTCAGTTCCGTCAACATCTTATCAGACTGATGAAAAACTTCTGTCAGATGAGAAACGCTTTCCCCATAAACAGTTTTCGATACAAATCCAAAATATTGGAAAAACAGCAAAACGATTCCCACAAAAACAGCAACAAAGACTGCTATCCTAAATCGTTTTCCCATGACAGATCTCTTTCTGTCTTTATAATGATATTTAATATCCATTCTTCTCACCTCAGAGTCATGTAGTCTTCAGGCTCCGCAAGAATGGCATCACCCTCTGAAACATATCCTGTCCAGGTATCTTTCACAGAGATATCTCCTCTATCAAACACAATACTCTCATCTGCCGGATAAGCCTCCATGTGTTTTGGTACCGCAAGGCAGATTACCATGAAAGTATCATTGTCCTGAATTTGTTTTCCGTCCTTTGTAACTTTGCTCAATGTGTAGCCATCCTCTGTTTCACTGATTTCCACAGAAATACCACTGACCACAGGCAGAGAGCCACGGTTAAATGGGATGAAACCGCCCTCATAGCCTTCTACAAAGTTTTTAACAGTCTCTTTCAGTTCAGCACCGCTCATCTTACTGCTGTAAGCCGAAAGATCATTTGGCATGATCATGTCACCTGCCATTTTTTCTGTATAACCGGCTTTCAGCACGTTTCCCGTAAAGCTGTTTCCGGTTGCAATCAG
>CAKRIZ010000053.1 GCA_934351445.1 uncultured Eubacterium sp. | reverse complement strand
ATCGCCAAAGCATACACAATGAAGCAGTAAGAAGTATCCGCAAGGACTTCAATTTCTCGATGTGTTTGAGTATATTTAAACACATTTTGAGTGGCAGAAAAAAGATGGTAATTAAACAGGTGAATCTGGAGACGGTATGCGGAATTACGAGTAAGATCCCGGACAATCAGCTGCCGGAGATCGCGTTTGCGGGCAAATCGAATGTCGGAAAATCCTCGCTGATCAATGCACTGATGAATCGTAAATCACTGGCGCGTACTTCTTCACAGCCGGGAAAGACACAGACGATTAATTTCTATAATATCAATGACGTGATGTATCTGGTAGACCTGCCGGGTTATGGATATGCCAAGGTGTCGGAAAGTGAGCGTGCCAAATGGGGCATGATGATTGAGAACTATCTGCATACGAGCAAGCAGCTGCAGGCGGTGTTTCTGCTGATTGATATCCGGCATACACCGGGAGCCAACGACAAGACGATGTATGACTGGATCGTGTATCAGGGTTATCAGCCCATCATTATTGCTACAAAACTGGACAAGCTGAAACGCTCACAGGTACAAAAGGCGCTCAAAGAGGTGCGTGCCGGTCTCGGACTGAAAGCAGGGGATGTGGTTATTCCATTCTCGGCTGAGACAAAACAGGGCAGGGATGAGATCTGGGGATTGATGGATGAACTGGTCGGATGGACGGGCAGATAGCTGGTGACAATATTCGACATCTCAAATTGATAAAATAAAAGATATTTTTAAAAAGGAGATGAACAGGAGCGTTATATGATCATCAGCATTTGTGATGACAGTCCGATCGGTAGAACTATCGTAAAAGAAATGGTTTTGCGGTATCGAGAAAAACGACAGATACCGGATCTGGAGATATTGGAATACGATTCGCCGGTCCCACTGGAAGAAGATCTTGAAAAAATTGAATCGGATATGTACTTGCTGGATATCTTTTTCCCAGATGGGAATGGTATCGATCTGGCACGAAAAATCAGGCTTCATTATCATTACAATCCTATTGTGTTTATCACCGCTTCAAAGAAAGATACCATGAATGCGTTTAACGTGCATGCACTGCGCTATTTTGTAAAGCCGGTGCGGCCGCGCGAATTATATGATATGCTGGATTATGTATTTGCCGATGCGCGGAAAAAGGAAAAGAAATATTTCCCGATCCGCATGGCTGACGGAGAACGGAAATTGCGCTATTCGAGCATTATGTATGTGGAGCGTGACGGACAGACACTCCGGATCACGACAAGCAGCGGCAGGGTCTACCAGAGTGTGACACTGCGGGAATCTTTTTCTGCGAAGTTGAAGCCGCTGCTCGAGGATGAGCGTTTTGTGCAGACGCACGTGTCGTTTGTGGTCAATCTCGATGCGGTTAAGGCCTGCTTTAAGAATACGGTATTGATGCAGGATGGAAGAGAAATACCGATTAGCAGAAAATATAACGTCTCTGTAAAGGAGAGTTTTCATCAATATTACACATAAAGTCAAAATTGTGTAAAAAATTACCATTTTTTTGCAAATGACAGTCTCTTATTCACTTTTCTACGTTGATGTGGTAGGGTTAATCTACCATATAATTTCATAGAAAAGGAGGGGTTCTTATGAATGGGGCAGTATTCGAATCAGGACAAGAGACACAACTGTTAGAGTACTTACAGACACAGGGAATGACTGTCGTCATATGGAATGAGATGGAGACGGCAGAATCCGGTTCATCAGACCGGAAAAAGAAGACACTATCGGAGGTTGCAGCCAATCGGGGAAATCGGTTGCAGATGCAGATCGCTTCGGATCTCGTGGGGATGGGATTTCGTAGAGGTCAAGTGGGGTTTAATAACATCGTGATAGCTATTTATCTGATTTCCAAAATGGGGTATGGAAGGCAGATACGTGTGACGCATGATGTGTATCCAAAGGTGGCGAAGTATTACGGGACTTCCGTGAGCAGCGTCGAGCGCACGATTCGGAATGCAATTGAATCTGTCTGGAAACGAAGTAATCTGGATGCTTTGCGTTGCCGCTATCCGTTTCCGTGTGACAATATGAATGGCAGACCTACGAATGCAGAATTTCTAATCAATACGGCAATGAGATATAGAAAATAAAAAAATACCATGCAGGTGATCCTGCATGGTATTTTTTTCATGTGATAGGAATTTCCTATCACATGAATGGTTATCATATTGTCCCTGCATCAGATCGCATGCAGCTGGATCGCACTTTGTGCGGGGGCTTTCAGCCATGTTTCGAGATAGCTGGATGCGCTGGCCGTTGCCTTGTACCAGACCTGAAGACTGCTGAGCGGAACGCCTGCAAAGGAATCAGCTGCAATACTTGTGATACCGGTTCCGGGGAATGTCAGGATCGATAGTTTGATACAGTTGTAAAAAGCCATATTTCCGATCCTGGTGACACCTGTAGGTACGGTCACGTTGCTCAGTGCATAACAATTATAGAAGCATCGGTCAGGGATTGCGGAGAGCAGGTTGGACAGATGCACGGAACCTAGCTTTTCACAGCCTGAAAAACAGCCGTTGCCAAGCGTGGTCAGTTTATCGCCTACAGATACAGTGCCAAGCTGCTTGCAGTCTGCAAAGCATTCCTCACCGATCGTCAGTACGTTTTTGCAGCCAGAGATACCGAGCAGTGCATCACAACTTTTAAATGCGCATTTGCCGATCGAAGACAGGCTGTCTGAACCAAAAAATGTGAGTAGTTTGTCACAGTCATAGAATGCATAGTCACCGATGGACTTCAAATTTAATGCGATCGGGAGTGAGCTGAGGGCATCACAGTTATAAAATGTCTCTGCATCAATTGTCTCTACGGCTGACAGATCCGGCAGTTTTTCGAGCGCATTGCATTCGTAGAATGCGCGTGCACCGATCGAGGAGATGCTGCCGCTGCAGACAATCTCGCGCAACTGATGGCAGCCGGCAAATGTGGATGCCCCGATTCTGGTGATGCCGGATGGCAGTGTGATCTTTTCCAGACCATCGCAGTTTTCGAACAGACCGTCAGTCAGTTCTGTGACGGGACAGCCTTCGATCGTATCCGGAACCGTAAGCTCTGTCTCAGAGATGCGGAGCAGCTTGTTGATCGTCACTTTATCATATTTTATCTGATATTCGTAATATTTTGCATAGTCGGTTGTGACGGTGACGGTACATTTCCTGACTTTTTTGCCGGCAGATGCAGTGATGACTGCCTCACCGGGAGTCTTAGCGGTCACTTTCCCTTTTTTGGTGACAACAGCGACTGATTTGTTGCTGCTGCGCCAGATGATTTTTTTATTTGTGCCATTTAGCTTCAGGGCTGCCGACTGTCCCTCAGTCAGTGACAGTGTAGTCTTATTCAGGCGCAGTGCAGCCTGCGCCGGCACGGTATGTACGCAGCAAAGCAGGATGACAAGCGCGGTCAGCAGCCATACAGCCCGAGTGACAGAGAGCCGCTTACGGCTATTTGTTTTAATCATATGCATATAAAAAACCTCCTTCTTCCATACGCATCACAATGCCTGCGTGCAAATATACATGGACAGGCACAGCGAATTGGTATAAATAGTATAACACATTTCATAGGTTGTGTGGTATACTATTCATATTTAAAACAATAGGAGTAACAGCATGAAAAAACAACAGTGTGCGGGTGCGTGTCTGCTGGCGCTGGTGCTTGGTATACAGATGATGCCGTTGCAGGAAATATGGGCATCGCAGGTGCGCGTAGAGGAAACAGAACAATTATTAGAGAATGCACTTTCTGATCTGGAAACGCAATCCTATGAGGAAGGTGAGGCGCTGGTATCGCTGGAGGCGGCTTCTGCGACAGCGCTCACACAGGAGGGCGCATACCGCTATGATCCGGCAGTGCAGATCGAAGCTGTCAGCAGCTTTGGCACAGATGCACAAAGCGGCAAAGAGACATATGTCGTACATCTGGTGTCGGATACATATACAACCGAGGAACTCATGCAGCTTGCATTACAGCAGTATTATGTAGACGGAGTGAGCGCGAATGGTTATCAGAAGCTGATGTCGTCGGATCCATATGCGGATTATCAGTGGTATCTGGATGGAGCTGGTACATCCGGTGAAGGAATCCGTTGGTCACAACAGCAGGTGACAGAGGCTGACGTACCGGTGATTGCAGTCATCGATACGGGTGTCGATTATACGCATCCGGATCTGAATGGATGTATGTGGGATAATCCTTATCCGGGAACGCTCGAGGGCAGTTGTGGGTATGATTTCGGTGATGATGATGCGGATCCGATGGATGTGGACGGACACGGTACACATGTGGCAGGGATCGCGGCTGCGGTGCAGGATAATGGAATCGGCATCACCGGTGTATCCCAGGCTCGTATTATGGCTCTGAAAGTCACGGAAGGCGATTCAGAACAGATTTCCGATTCGACGATCATTGAAGCGTATGAGTATATATACCGCGCGATGGAGGCGGGCGTGAATATCCGTGCGGTCAATTGTTCGTGGGGTGGCAGTGCCGATACCAGTGGACTGCTCTCGATGGCGGTCGATGTGGTCGGTGAGATGGGAGCATTATCTGTATTTGCTGCAGGAAATGATCATGTGAACTGGGATCAGACACGCAAGGCGCTTGTGACGCCTTATGATCTGGACAGTCCGTATGTGGTGATCGTAGGCGCGTCCAATGAGGAAGATGAGACTGCTTATTATTCGGATTACGGTGTGAATGAGGTGGATCTGTTTGCACCCGGCAGCAATATGTTGTCTACTTATACAGCGGATACTTATATACCGGGTATCTACAGTGACAGCAGACGGCGGCAGTTATCGGTATATTTTAACCGTTTTAGCGAGGATGCGGGCAATATTCTTCCGGTGGGGCAGACTTGGGAGAGTTTTTATACCGCGCAGGAGATTGGTCTGCCGACGATATATTCCGTGGATGTAAAAAAAATGAAAGATGGCGATAACGGCTATTTGAAGCTGAGTGTGACCCGCAGGGCGCGCACGGGCGGTGAGGAAGTCGCCGGTTCTATCTATGTAGATGTGACAGACCTGCATCTGGATCAGAATGCCACGTATTATGTCGGCTTCCTGGAAGGTGAAAGCAGTGGTGGTGAGGTTAGCTGGGACTCAGAGACGATGGTGAGTACGCCGCAGGAATCACGGTTTGTGACAGTCGCAGACCGGACGTATATGCGGATTGTGGGTCTGTCTATCAATGCAGGAGTGGTCGGAACACCGTTGACATGGTATCTGGATGATATCGCGATATCTGCCGCAGATATCGATACGCAGCGGTTTGGTGCCTACACCTATCTGACCGGAACCTCGATGGCAACGCCGGTTGTGAGCGCGGCAGTAGCGACACTGGCAGCGGCGAATCCGACAATGTCAGCGGAGACGCTGCGCGGATGGCTGATGAAGTGTGTGCGGAAGGTGGATGCGCTTTCGGATCAGTGTATCACAGGTGGGATCATTGATCTGTCCAAGTTAAAGACGCTTGCTTCGAAGGTGACATTGAACCGGAAACAGGCGAGTGTCCGGTACGGACAGACATTGAAGCTGACAGCATCTGTATCGCCCGGTTATGTGACCGATGGCAGGGTGACCTGGAAGAGCAGCAATCAGAAATATGCGGTTGTGGATCAAAACGGCAAAGTACGTGTCAAGAGAGCCGGCATCGGCCATACAGTAAAGATCACAGCCACGGCAGCGGACGGAAGTAAAAAATACGCGGTTTGCAGGGTAAAGATAAAAAAAAGAAATGTATAGCGGAGGGATGAAAGGATGAAACAGACAAAATTGCAGCTTATACGTAAGATAAATGTGATAAATAAGATAAGCAAGAAAATGATCTGCCTGATGCTGACAGTTGTCATGGCAGCCGGGTGTCTGATAGCGGACACAGTGGTGGCACAAGCAGCAGCGGCTACCTTCGTATATGAAGGTTCAGATATGATCGGACAGGGCGGTTACATCTATTTTATCCGCAATCAGGAGGACAGCAGTACGGCGACGATCTGCCGGAAGCGGGTGTCAGATGGAAAAGTATCAAAAGTTGCGACAGAACAAAACGGTGTCATACGCCTTGTTGTGAGTGGGCAGTACCTGTATTATACAACCAGTGATGATAGCGGATGGCTGCTGTATATGTGCCGGCTGGATGGCAGCGATGCGCGCGTACTGTGTACAGGTATGGTCTGTTATGCAGACGCTGCAAATGTATATGGCATAGAGGAATTGAAAAATGGAAAAGAACGGCTGTTTTGTATTGCGCCTGAGACAG
Organism: uncultured Eubacterium sp.; assembly: GCA_934351445.1. Taxonomy (GTDB): domain Bacteria; phylum Bacillota; class Clostridia; order Lachnospirales; family Lachnospiraceae; genus W0P33-017. Next base: position 3,462 of record CAKRIZ010000053.1, on the reverse strand, counting down.
GAGAGAAACAAAAGATCAAGACTGTGTCCGCTCGGCAGACATTGAGTTATATTGGAAATATTGGCAGTGACAGCTACTATTATATGGTTGACAATCAGGCGGATAAAGTCTACCTGTATCGTCTGGGTACGACAAATAAAAAACAGCTGATCCGTGTGGCGACGGAAAAACGAAGTGACAAGGGCTCCTATTCACCGCTCATGATCAGTGATGTGGCACAGTCCGGCGGAGAACTCTACTATGATTTCGGATCTTATGAAGGCACCGGAAGTTTCTGGTATGGTACGATCCGCAAGCTGACAACAGATGGAAAAAAGAAAACCGTGGCGAAAAGCACCGGGGATGACCGGCTGGTGATTGGCAGTCAGGCACTGTATTTTTCAACCCCGGAGGGAGATAACTATAAATACCAGTTGTCAACTGAGAAAAAGAGTAAATATTCGCTGGCATTACAAAAGGGCATCGACTACACGATCCTTGGCGATAAAACTTATATGGCAGATACGTCAAATGCAAAGACGGTCACAATCTCCAGATTTAATTCAGGAACTGACCGTGAGACGCTGACAAAGAATTTTATCACCATACCGTTTAAACAGAAAAAGAAAGTGAGCTATTCGGTTACGATGAAGCAGATCGGTATTTATAATCTGGTATGCGTAACAGGTATTGATTTTACAGATCAAAGCTATGGCTGGCGCGGAAAACTGACAAGTATGAACTGGTACATTACCGATGGAGCCGGAACCGTACTCGGTTCATTCAAATAAGAAAATGGTTAAAGAACCACAAAAAGATGAAAGTGGAAAGGAATAGAAACACAATGGCAGACAATCAGACACAGATTAAAGAAATCGAGCAGTTGCTGGAGGAATATAAGAAAGGAATGACACCCGAGCAGTCGCACGAACTGGTGGAAAAGATGAGACAGGTACGCTTTATCGTACCGGTTACATTCCCCAAGGACGAGACGCTGGCTGCAATGCAGGCAGAGCTTGAACGTACCGGACAGCCAGTGAAGCTTCCAAAGGATGCAAAGCCGGTTCCGGTACTGATCCAGAATCCGAATAAGGAACATTTTCTGGCAGTCTACACCACATTGGCGCAGCTGCCCAAGGAGCATTACTCAAACGGCGTGATAGAGATGACATTTGACGCATGTATGAATTATGCAAAGAATGCCAAGAGTCCGGTGTATGGTGTGGTGGTCAATCCGTTTTCGAACAATTTTGTTGTCCGGCCGCGCAAGGAGCAGCAGGTGACACCGGCACAGTTCCATCTGCTTGCCAGAAAAAATGTGGAATATGTCCTTTTCCCGCACAGTATCTATACAAAGGATAAGGAATATTTTGACAGCATCAATGCAGAAGTCCTCTATACATTTTTTAAAGACCAGTATCAGAATAAGCTGCAGATGCCGTACACAGAGAATGATTTCGAAGTGATGCAGCTTGGCATTGATCCGAAGCTGGATATGATTCATATCTCTATGCCCGCAAAGAAACTCGATCAGGGTGCATGCATCCGCATCTATGTGACCTGGCACAAGGATGCAGACAAACCGGGTTATTATATGATTGTGCGCGGGGAGAAAAAGGGTGACCGCAAACTGATCTATATCCATGATAACGGCAGGACGGAAGATCTGGGTGAGGCTCCGGTAGAGAGTACGGAGATGCAGCAGATTATGAATCTGGAATTAGAGCGTTACGCAGCAAACTAACCGCATAGAGCAGCAGAAAGGAAGTATATGGGTGGATTAATATGGGTCGCAGTGATCATCTATATTGTGATCCGGTGCACGAAAAACGCAAAGAAAAACGAGCGGGAGGCAACACCGAATGTTCCGAGGGCATCGCAGTATTCGGGGCAGCAGATGCAAAGAGCGCGTCCCGCGCAGCAGCGGATGCCACAACAACGCCCGCCGCAGCAGAGACCGCCGCAGCCGGCAAAACGTTCACAGCCGCAGCAGGCAGCATCGCAGTCGATTCTGCAAAAGGCAAAGGCAAACGCCTCGCAGCAGTTTGCTGATGATACAAAGCCGTCAGATCGTGTTGTAGAACTGGGACGTGTGCCGGTTGGTGATGAGATCATGAAAGATAAAGCAAAGGCGCGTCATATCCATAGTGAGCATGAGGACGGACATGGCACAGAGCTGCGCAATCAGCTTGGCGTGGATGATTTTGACACGTATCACCTGATGGATGAAGTGAATGACCTGATTGTCAAAGGCTACAGTGGCAATCTGGAATTTGAACGTGATTTTCTGGCAGAAGCTACAGATATGCTCAATCGCATGTATAACTAAGTGCCGGGATGAAGGATAGAAGGATAAAAGGATGGAATTAGACAGACAACATGACAGGGCAGCAGATGGGCAGCAGACGGAGGAAAAACCGCCGCAGTTTGACAATCTGATGGCATTTCTGGATGCGGAGACATATGAGGAAAAACTGGAGATATTATATCGGATGCAGTTGGATCTGAATGATTATCTGATCGATACGATGGCGGTGGCGGTAGACGTAGTCATACCGGATGGTGATATCGATGACCGCTACAGGCAGTTGAAAGGCTGTCTGGAGGCCAGACGCAAATATGAGATCAGCCGGTTTCGGTAAGTGTTTGATACAGGAGACACACAGAATGCAAAAACGGATGGCAGGCTTTTACATTTTGCCTGTCATCCGTTTTTTATGTTTCCTATCATCTACAGAAGCTGCCGGTGGCAGGTTCTGTAGGTGATGGGAAATTCCATGTTATGATTTTTGGCTCATCGTGCTGTTGTGATAGCGCCGGTCAAATGTCACATCTTCTCCGAGCCATGCGGGGGGCACAAAAGCGTTTGCCTCCGCCTCGGAAGAAAACTCTACCTCTGCGAGTATGAGCGGGGCGAGATCGCCTGCAAATACATCCAGTTCAACGGTCAGTTTATCATCGAGCGGAATCAGATAGCGCGTTTTCTCAATGATGCGGCCGTCTGCCTTGGGCTTTAGATGCGCGTAGGCTTCTGCCGTCAGCGGGAGATTATATTCCTCGTGGGCGAGCATGCCTTTGGATTTGTAGGTCAGATAGTATTCGTCATCTGAGCGGCGGATGCGCACTACCGGGTTGGTGCACAGATAGCCCTGCTCAATCTGATGCTTTTGGAAACGTTCAAGGTGTTCGGGCGGCTTTGCCGGCAAAAATTTACGCTCGATTTCCATTGGAGGTGTCACAGGTGACATGGGGGATTCAGATGATGTAGATGACATAGTAGACTCCTTTCCGGGTGTGTTTGTGATGGCTTTATTATAAACAGCTTTTGCCGACTTTACAACTACTGGATGACAGCCAATAATTATGATATAATGAGCGAAAGTGAATTGTTAAGAGGTCGCAGCTTCCGCAAGCATGTCTGTTTTGCTTTCGTTGCACGAACCATTCCGATGAGCCACTCTTGGAACTTGCAGTTCCAAGATG
>CAKRIZ010000052.1 GCA_934351445.1 uncultured Eubacterium sp. | reverse complement strand
ACATGAAAATTTTGAAAAGTATTCTTAATTATATTCCATTAGCCACGTTTATCATATTTGTGGTTACTGATGGAATTTTTTCTCTAACATCGGCATTAATTTTTGTTATTTCCACGATTGGTCTACTAATTAATGAGAAAAGAAAAACAGAGATGAAAAATTAAGAAATTTCAAGTTTACCAAAATGACAACAGACAGGAAACTTGATATTTTTACACAAACCAGCTTATTCGTGGTAGTATAAAACCACAGATAAGCTGGTTGTTTGTTTTGGTGTCTCCCGGAATGGCGCGGGCTGAACTGCTACCAGCACTGTATCACACGATTATTGATCTGTTCAAAGCAGCCGCCATCCATATGTTTGCGGACAAAGGGCACGCCCTCGCGCACATAAAAAACATTGTCTTCCAGCAGTGCATCCGGATTCTCTGCAGGACTGATCGTTCCTCCGAGGTCATCATAGCTGACATTCTTGCGGAATGTATTGTGGATCGCCTCCTGCTGGCAGAACATCACGCAGCCGCCCTCATTCTGCCGGCTGTAATTATATTCATACACGGTTCCGTCACCGGAATCCGCATCATACGCCATGCCATCCTGATTCAGCCTCGTATCCGCCGCCTCATTATAACGGAAACAGGCATCCTTGCATTTCCACGGCCAGATGCCGGCTGCCACCTTGCCCATCCGATCTCCCGGATCGCGATAGATCCGGTCATTGATCTCACATGCAGCCGAATCTGACAGATTATGCTCCACCAGCGGACGCAGCGCATACATGACTGTTATACCGTCACCGCCTGCCTCCTTGACATAATTATCACTGATCCGCACATTTTCATGTCCGTACTTCAAAAAGGTATCCTCGCTTAATTGTGCGCCCCGAAACTGTTCATGCGCATAGGTGTACCCCACTGCGATTCCCCAGCGGCTGACACGGTAGACAAAGCAGCCTTCCACCGTGATATCGCTGTAACGGGCAGCACCTGTCACTTCCTCACGTTCCGGGCGAAGCGCTGTCATGTAGATACCACCGTTATTCATGTGCTTATCATACACATTTCCATGGACATCATGGATCCAAAGCCGGCGGAGCGTAATTCCACGCCGGACACCTTTGTCCTTTGCGACCACTGCAACACCGGTGCGGTTCATCTTATCTGCCTGTGAATACCGCTCTCCGATGATCTCCTGCCCCGAATTCGTCAGCTCCAGATCTTCCACAAGGATGTACTGGGCATCGTACAGCAGTACCGCCGATGATACATAACCATGATAGACATGTGTCGGCGCGTCCAGAGGCTGTCCATAATCCTGATACCAGATTCCCTGCCCGCAGGCTTCGATACACGGTGCCGCTTCTTCCTCATCTCCATATGCCCCGATCACAATAGGCGCATCCGCGCTGCCGCTGTCAGTCACCTGCAGATACTGTCCGTAAAATACACTGCCCCGTTCAAGCAAGACCCGGTCTCCCGGCTGCAGCGACATGTGATTGACCGCAAAAAGACTGGCAAATGCACGCTCCGGTGTCTGTCCGTCATTTTGATCACTGCCCGTCTTCGCGCTCACATAATAGGTTCTGGACAAGCCTGTCATATGCATCCTCCCTCAATCGCTTCTCAATCATCTGCGCCACTTCTTCATAGGAAAAAAAATCCCCCTGATAACGTCCGAACAGATCCATGTTCTGCTCATAAAACATCCTCTTCTGCTGCTCCGTAAAGTCCGGACACACACCAGTCTTTTTCACGGCCTCCGATGGCTGTACAAAATCCAGCTTCAGGCGGGTCAGCTCATACTGCAGATACGCCGGCGCCGAAAAATAGCGCGGGCCATAAAACACCTCCTGTGCCTGTTCCATCTGCTGCAGCTTTTCATTATGCCTCCAGCGTCTCACCTCAAGCCCCTTCATCGAAGGATCCTCCAGCAATCCGAGCTGATACGCCAGACGGAGGGCACCTTCTGCCTCTCTCATGCGCTCCCTGTTCATGTGCTCTCGATTCATAAATTCTCTATTCATTGGTTCTCTCTGCTGCATCACTTCACCGCTCCTGTAATTCCATTTGCAAAGCTCTTTTGTAAGCACAGGAAGATGATCGCCGTCGGAAGCGTACAGATCAATACACCAAGCATCAACATACCATAATCTACACTATAGCCACTCTTTAGGTTTGCCACCAGCTGCGGCATAGTGATCGCCTTGTTGTCCTGCAGGATGATTGTCGGCCACAGATAGTTATTCCATGCATTCATAAAGGTTACTGTCATGGCTGCGCCATAGGTAGACCTCATAACCGGAATGAACATCTGAAAGAAGATCTGCACCTCGCTCAGTCCCTCGAGTCTCGCAGCCTCGATAATATCATGCGGGAAGGAACGGGCCGCCTGACGGAACAGCATGATCATAAACGGCGTCGAAATAGACGGAAGTGCCAAAGCAATCCATGTATTCACCAATTTCCATGAGGTGAACATCTTAAACAACGGGATCATGATCGCTACAAACGGAAGCATCATGGCGAGCAGCAGGATGCTCATCAACAGATCTTTGCCCTTATCGTGATAGATCTCGAAGCCATATCCTGCGATCGAGCATACAAGCAGGGTCACGAGTGTAATAATGATCGCGTTCCGGAAGGAATTAAACATCGCAAGTCCGAGGTTCTGCATATCGACCAGCGTCTTGAAATTTTCCGCCAGATGCAGACCCGGATACAAGCGGCCTCTGACAACATCGATGCTGGCGTTCGTTGCTCCGCAAAGCATATAATATAACGGAAATGCGGACAAAAAGCTCGCAAGGACTAACACGGCGTAGGAAATAATTTTTTTCATATTAGTCACGTTTGTCACCTACTTTCATCTGAATCGCAGACAGGACTGCTACCATAACAAGAATACATACAGACAATGCTGCCGCATAGTTAAATTTAGGTGTCTCTACAAAGGAGATATTGTAAATGTAATGCGCCAGTGTCATCGTTGACTTTCCGGGACCTCCGGCAGTCAGGTTCATAGACTCATCAAAGAGCTGCAGTGTTCCGGATGTCGACATGATCGCTGTCATCAGGATCGTCGGCTTGAGCAGCGGGATCGTAATCCTTGTAAACTGCTGAAACGGCGTTGCTCCATCTATGTAGCTTGCTTCATACACAGAATAATCAATATTCTGTAATCCTGCAAGATAAAATACCATATTGTAGCCGGTCCATCTCCAGATCAGCGCGATCACGATCACCCAGCGTGCCGGCCAGGTGCTCTGGAACCAGTCCACAGAAGACAAACCGATCGCAGTGAGTACCCGGTTCACCACTCCATCCGGAGCAAACAATGACTTGAATATCATGGAATAAGATACCAGTGACGTTGCGCACGGAAGAAAGATCAGGGTTCTGAAAATTCCTTTTCCTTTGATCTTCGGGTTGTTCAAAAGCTGTGCCAGAATCAATGCCAGAATGAGCATGACCGGAACCTGAACTACAAAATAGAAGATCGTGTTAAACAGGCACTGCTGGAATGTTTTGTCCTTTAGGATTCTTGCATAATTGGTTACTCCTGCAAATACTCCTCCTGTTTTTCTAAAAGAAAGCAGGATCGCCTGCGCCATCGGATAAAAACAAAACAAAAATATGAAAAGCGCTGCCGGAAGCAGAAATGCCCATCCGGTAAGATTATATTTTTTTTCCAAACTTAATTTTGCTTTTTTCTTTTCCATGTTCCTCTCCTACAACAGTACCGGGAACGCGATACTGCATCCCCGGTACTATCCTTTGTTGTCATACTATGAGATTACTCTCCAATATTAAATTCTACGGTATCCTGAGCTGTCTGGATCTCTTCATCGATATCTGCGTTGTTTTGAACCACATTTGTGATCGCATCTGTCAATGCACTTCTGATATCAGAGTAGTATGCACCATAGTCAATTCCGGGTACCTTTCCTGCGAATTCTACGATATCCTTGTATACTGCCTGTCCGCCATAGAACTCAGATGACTCATTGTAAACATCAGACTCTGCTGCCGGTAAGTAGCTTGCGATCGCGCCTGCGTTCGGAAGAAGGTCATCATATAACTCTACGCTTCCACCAAAGGTTGTTTTGATGAAATCAAATGCAAGGTCTGTGTTCTTGCAGTTGGAAGATACCGCCCAGCTTGCGCCACCACAGTTTGCATAGTTTGTAGCACCATCCACATCATCTAATTTCGGCATATTTACGATTGCCCATTTGCCGGACTGATCTTCTGCTGCCTGGATGGAAGACATGATCCAGCATCCCTGAATAACACCTGCTGCCTCGCCCTTATTCATGGACGCAATGTACTGATCCCAATCCGTATAGTCAACCATGATTTTCTCATCAATCAGCTGTTTATATGTCTCGATGGCTTTCTTCAGTGCCTTATTTCCAACTAAATCAATCTTGCCATCTACCATAGGAGAAGCGCCGGCAGACTGGAGCATCTCGATGATGATCTCAGAACCACCTGAAGATGTCAGCATCGGAACACCGTTCTTATCAACAACCTTCTTGGCAAGCTCCATGAACTGTGACCATGTCGTATCCTTGAAATCCTCAACCTTCAGCCCCGCTGCTTCTACCATATCAGAGCGGATCGCCATAATAGTAGCACCGTTATCAAAGGGTACACCGTAATTCTTTCCATCTACGGTAGAATCTGCTAACTTACCGGCAGAAAACTGTGAGAAATCAATTCCTGAATCTGTCAGCTCTGTAAAGATTCCGGGATAATTCGTGACATTTTTGTGGTAAGAATAATCCTGCATCAGGAAGATATCCGGCAAGGTGCTGTAATCATCGGCCTCTGCTGCTGTGATCAGCGCAGTCTCAATATCCGAATACACCTTCTCCTGAATATCCAGCTTAAAGTCCGGATGATCCTTCTGATAGATCGCCTCAGCCTGCTTCATCGCATACACGTTGAAGTTCGGATCCCAGCACCATACGGTCAGTGTCTGGTCCCCTTCGCTGGCTGCATCTGCGTCTGTGGCATCTGATGCATCTGCATCTGCGTCATCGTCTGCAGCATCTGCCTTGTCTGCGTCCTGTGCTGCATCATTGCTGCTGTCTGTGCTATCTGTCTTGTTTCCACATCCGACAAACATAGATGCTGTCATTGCTGCTACTAAAAGCACACTTAACATTTTCTTTTTCATAATAAAAATTTACCTCCTTATACTTTGAAAAGTATGATTTTATAAAATATGAAACGCAGCTTGTGCCTTTCATAAATTACCGTTAGTTATAGCTGTCCAGTACTCTCACAGCTGCCTTTACTCCATGATGTCATCTACCCAGCGCATCTCACCCGGCTCTAAATCCAGCTCGTATACACAACTGCCCTTCATGTACACATCTGTGTGCTGCGCTTCTGAGGAATTGTTGATGACTGCGATCTTTCCCGTTTTCTGGAACACGGTGACTTCTGTCTCTACATTTGTGACATAATAACGCTTCATCTCTGTCTCCATGCCTGCTGCATAATAGATCGCACGAAGCAGTATCCGGCAGTTCTGCGGGGAATACGGCAGACCCGCGAAATATACGCTGTGTCCTTTTCCATATTCATTAACAACCAGCTGGCTGTACGCTCCATCCATTGCGAGGATCTGATAATGCCTGCCCTGTGCATAGACCCGGCTCGTTCCCTCTCCGAAATCCACAGCTCCGTCAATATCCTCTAAAATAAAATGCTCCGCATCCATCTCATTATACTTATCTGTACTGAGCGAGAAGCACATCTCGCGGTCTACACCAAGCACATCAGACAACTGGAAGTATCTGCCCTGATACTGGTAAGCAGTCGGCTCACCGACTCCGATGAATCCGCCTCCCTCATCAACAAACCGCCGGATCGCTGTCACCACTTTTTCATCAATCCAGTTCTCCGCACCGCTGAAGGCGGTATAAGCATCTCCGACATTGATGATCACTCCAATATCCTCCGGAATTCCATTCCGCACATCATCAAAAGAAATAAATGTTACCTCAAACGGCATCCCGCTCAGGCACTCCAGTACACCTTCTGCGGAATAAGTTTCTCTATGCCAGATCGCGTGATGCACCTGATTGGACATCCATTTTCTCAGCCCGCCCCAGCAATTGAGGACTGCCACCTTAAAAGGCGCTACATACGCGGCTGTGCCTTGCATATTTTCATGAATCTCGCGGAACTCGGTAACAACTTTCTGGATTTCATCAATAAATCCCGGCCAGCTGCTTGCCAGCTTTAAGTATCCGCCATATCCGATTCTGTCTAATGGGGAACGGAGAAGTGCGCGTCTTGCTTTTCTCCAATTGTCTCTCGCTTCTCCGATCGGATCTCCGCCCTCACAGAATACATCCGGGAAGAAATATGGCAAAAGACGTCCCTCTGTATAATCAACACCTTTAATATCTGAAATCATGCGAAGCGTCACACCGCTTCCAACAGAACCTACGACTGCATCCAGCCCGATTCCCGCAAAATATTTACCATATGGTTCTGTTCCGATCCAATGGTCACCAAGGAACATCATTGCTTCCTTCCCATAGGAATGAACAATATCCACCAGCTCCTTTGCAAGCGCACATACCTCCATCTGCTGGAACTCTATAAAGTCCCTGAACTGTCTGCTCGGCACCCGGAACATACTATTGTGATATCCCTGATCGACAATATACTCCGGACGGAAAGTATATCCTGCCCACTTTTCAAATTTTTCTAAAATATATGGACTCACGCTCGCGCTATATCCAAACCATTCAACGTATTTTTCGCGTTTTTTGTCATCAAATGTCAATGTAAACTGATGGAAAAAGGTGGTAAAGCGGACAACGTCTATATGCGGATTTTCCTCGCACCATTTCTTAAGCTTTTCTTTTACATATTTCTGAGTTTTCGGTTGTCTCACATCATACGTCAGCTGATGCGGTGTATCTTTCCAATCATTTGTAAGAAAATTGTACATATGTACCGGATCCCAGATTAAAAAAGCTAAAAAACTGACTGTGTACTCATGGTACGGCGTAGTCTGTATCTCCACCTCTCCGGCAGTCTCATCAAACTCCCACCGGTCTGTCGGGACAACTGCTCCGGTCGTCCGGTCGATCACTTCCCACCAGCGCTTCGGATCATCCAGTGTATTTACCTTTAACTGCTCCGTATGAAAACCCTCCATCAGACGGATGCGAAGTGTCTCACTCCTTGCCGTCACACGGTCACTGATCAGATATTCCTGCTGGATCTCATCCGGATTGTTCTCTGCCCATTCATTATCTTTTCTGGTCGTATAATAGGTCGCATATTTTTTCACCGGTTCTGATAAAAGCGCATCTGGCATCTCTGTTCCATCACAATCCCTGAGCGCATCTGCTCCCAAAAGATTTTTCAAACGCAGTGTCTCATCAATGACATCTGCATCTGTCGGCAGTGTCAATCTTCCTGTCATCAATATGATTACCTCCAAATCGCTTTTGTAGGATCGTAACTTGTACGATCATAACTGTATCGTCCCCTCACAGTTATATACTGTTTTTATAGTATAATCAGTTCTGGTCGTGATATCAATTTCATTGTTGCTCGCTTTTTTATATATCTTGTTTTTTCATTACTAAAATACTGTTTTTTTGCAGCAGATTATGTATAATATGTACAACACATTGTTAGAATCTTATATTTTTTCGTCTTTTTCACAAATGCATTTTTAAAAATATTGCTATTTTACTACAGTTCCGGCAGCAAGTGCTTCGACCTGTACCGGGTAGTGACAAAATCTATTAAAAATAAAAAGAGGAATCCACGATGAGTAATGAATTTATTAATCTGAACGCTGCCGATTGCAGCCATGTTGCCTTTCAGCTCCGCTATATCTCGATCTCAAAATATGAAGAAGACTGGCAGTCACTCCCACACACGCACCAGTTCTCTGAATTATTCTATGTCATAAGCGGCGCAGGCACCTTTTATATAGAAGATGAGACGATCTCTGTCCAGCCGGATGATCTGATCATCATTAATCCGCATGTAGAACACACGGAGAAAACATTAGCGACTGATCCGATGGAATACATCGTCTTCGGCGTAGAGGGGCTTGCCTTTTCTTTTACCGAACCGGAACGGAACGGCACAAAAGGCTACAGCTATTACAGTTATCATTCTGACAAAAAACAGTTTATCAATTTTGCCCAGCTGATGATGCATGAATTCCATGACAAAAAACCGGGCTTTGAACAGGTGTGCCACGGTCTGCTGCAGGTTCTTCTGGTATATATTTCCAGAAAACAGCACCTGTCCGTTATCTCTGATTCGTCCTTCCAGCTATCGAAGGAATGTGCACTTGCCAAGCGTTATATTGATGTCAATTATTCCAGAAATATCACTTTGGATTCTCTGGCTGCAATTACACATATCAATAAATTTTATCTGGCTCACTCCTTTACGGAATGTATCGGTCAGTCTCCGATCAATTACCTGACCGACCGGCGGCTGGCCGCATGCAAGGAGCTTTTAATCTCCTCCAATCTGTCTGTCGCACAGGTTGCCTCCAGCGCCGGTTTTTCTTCCCAGTCCTATTTCTCGCAGATCTTCCGCAAGAAAACAGGTATGACTCCACGGCAATATCGCAGCCGCTATTCAAAAAAGCAGGCTCCGGAATCGTAACCGCCACACCGCTGCCCGGGGGGCTTTGCCATGCATCATCCTCTCACAGTTTTTGGTGATATTGTACTATAAAATAATGTAATTATACTATTTTTTCTTCCGCTGCAGTGTTATAATACCATTCGTTTGAATTGTATCCCATACACTGGATCATAAAAATACGGAGGTTACAGACACCATGTCGGATTCTAAAAATATGGATTTAACGGTCGGCAATCCGTTTTCCTGTCTCATGAAATTTGCCATTCCTGTAATTATAGGTAATCTGTTTCAATTATTTTATACGCTGGCAGACTCTGTCATCGTAGGTAAGACGCTGGGCACCAGTGCGCTCGCCGCTGTCGGTTCCACCAGTATCATCATCTATTTTGTGCTGTGTTTCATCAACGGTCTGACCGGCGGCTTTGGCATCTGTCTCGGTCAGCGCTGTGGCGCAAAAGATGAATCCGGCATGCGCCAGAGTATCGCATCATCGACACTTTTAAGTATTTTATTTTCGGTTTTATTAACTGCCATCTGCTGTCTGTCCTCCCATGCACTCATCCGCGTGATGCAGATCCCACAGGATATCGCAGGCCAGGCATATGACTATATGTTTGTTGTACTCCTCGGTACCGGGGCGACTGTTTTTTATAATGCGATTTCCAATCTTCTGCGTGCGTTGGGTGACAGCAGGACACCGTTATATTTTCTGGTGGTTTCCTCTATTTTAAATATTTTTTTAGACCTATTGTTTATTCTCCCCTGTAATATGGGTGTTGCAGGAGCCGCATGGGCTACGATTTTATCACAGTTCATCTCTGCCTCGCTAAGTCTTTTCGTAGGGCTGAAAAAATATCCGGTCTTACATATACAGCTTCAGGATTTCCATCATCTAAAGAATTCCCTGCTGCTGCATCTAAAGACCGGATTTCAGATGGGTTTTCAGATGTCGGTCATGTGTATCGGCCAGCTCGCCATGCAGGCTGTCGTGAACTCGATCGGAACCGGTGCTGTTGCCGGATATACCGCAGCCTCAAAGGCAGATCAAGTGTCTGTACTGGTAAATAATGCCATGATGACCGCCATCTCCAACTATGTCGCGCAGAATTTCGGTGCGGGTAATATGGAGCGGATCCGTCAGGGTGTCCGTGCGAGCCTGATTCAGACAGAGGGCTTAAATGTGCTGATGTGCGTAGGTATCCTGCTCCTGCGCCACCCGATCGTGAGACTGTTTCTCTCGGAGCCGACCAGCGAGATCTACCGCTACTCTGATCTGTACCTGACCATCGTAGCACCCTGCTATTTCATTTTAGGTCTGCTGGCAGTCTACCGGACGACGGTACAGAGCATGGGAAATGGACGTGCCCCGTTTATGGCGTGTATCATCGAGCTGATCATGCGGCTCGCCGCCACGTTAGGGTTGTCATCTGTCCTCGGCTATCTGGCTGTCTGTATTGCCAGCCCTCTGGCATGGCTGGGTGCCAGTGCACTACTGATCATCTGCTACTACCGGATGATCCGCCATGCAGCCATTCCGTCGAACCGGTAATCTGCGCTGTGTAACGTCAGTTTTCCTATATTGTGATACTCACAGCACATAACACAAGTGCTGCTCCCCAGCCAACATACGCTGTCCATCTCATGAGGCTCACAGCACGCACAATGTCCTGTCTCTGGACGACGCGGTGATCGTCCCCAATCGTCGGCTTTTCGTGGATGACTCCAAAATAGCTGGCATTTCCTGCCAGTTGTATGCCTAGCGCACCTGCCATGACGCTCTCCGTCTGCGCGGAATTCGGACTCGCATGTGCATGCCGGTCTCTGCGGTAGATGCGCCATGTCTCAGCGATAGGGCTGCACGCAATATCATCCCTTCGCTGCCAGTACCATTTGAGCGGCTGGCAGACAAGCAGCATGAGCAGTGCCGACAGACGCGCCGGGATCAGGTTCACCAGATCATCCAGCCGTGCCGCAGCCGTTCCGTACCATTCATAGCGCTCATTTTTATAACCTACCATCGAATCCATCGTGTTGACAGCTTTATAAAAATAGACAAGCGGTGCACCGCCAAGTGCTGCATATAGCACCGGTGCGATGACTCCGTCGGATGTATTTTCCGCTACAGTCTCGACTGCCGCCTTGATAACGCCCGTCTCTGTAAGCTGTGCCGTATCCCGGCCGACGATCATGGACACTGCCCTGCGCCCGGCCTCCAGTCCATCCTTATTTAACGCTTTATACACCGCCATGCTCTCCCGTCCAAGCGACTTTGCCGCAAACGTAAAATAGATCAAAATACTCTCAACCACGACTCCGGCCACCGGATGCAGATCATAAGCGCCGCTCACAAGTGCCAGCGGAACCGCCGTGCTAATGAGCAATACAATGATCACCAGACATACACCGGCTGCGCGCGTCCCTCTTTTTGTATGTGGAAATAATCCCCTCGTATGCTGTTCCATCCAGCTGATCAGATTTCCGATCAGACAGATCGGATGCCAGCGCACACGCGGATCACCAAACATCTGGTCTAAAATCCCCGCGGCCGCCAGCGCCAGAAATCTGTAAAACATCCTATTCTTCTCCTGTTTTTCTTATTTGATGCCAGGCGTTTGCGAAACTATTTTTGTCAGGTTTTGTGTCATGCAAGCACATGAGCAAGAGTCCGCAGCTCCCGCAAGCATGTCTGTTTTGCTTTCGTTGCACGAACCATTCCGATGAGCCGCTCTTGGAACTTGCAGTT
>CAKRIZ010000051.1 GCA_934351445.1 uncultured Eubacterium sp. | reverse complement strand
CTCCAAACCATTCCACGATCTGCGGATTCATCCATCCGCCTCTTTTATAGATTTCATACGGAAGTTCCCAGTGATACAAAGTAATATATGGTTCGATCTTATTTTCCACAAGTTCATCAATCAGATGGTTATAGAATTCAATTCCTTTCTCATTCACTCTCCCAAATCCCTCTGGTAAAACTCGTGACCAGTCGATAGAAAAGCGATATGCTTTCAGTCCCATTTCCTTCATTAACTGAACATCTTCTTTATATCTGTGATAATGATCACATGCGATCTCGCCGGTATGTCCGGAATATATTTTCCCCGATTCCCAGATTCTCTATGTAATCAGCAAGTTCTCTCGCCATCCACGGATTGTCGTAACAAGTGCATCACATTGTCCTTCCACTGTATAACTGCCACTTCCGGCTGTCAGAAAGAAACAAATCAAAATAGAATCTGGTGTATACATTAAATTTGACTGGGATAATAGTGATGAAAGAGGATACATAACAATTGCTTTAGACTAATAAGTTCCAAGGCTACCTCACCTCCCAGGTGTGGTAGCCTTTTCAAAATTCAAATTTCACGAATTGCTTATCAACCTAAAGAAAAAATGAATAAAATATGTAGGAATGAATAAATATTCGTGTTAGTTTAATCTAACAGGCAATAGGAACACATTTCCGAAAAGGGAGAAGCCATAACTGTACAGTACCCTCACAGTTACCTTCTCTCAATTCATCACCGAACAAGACTCCGACACTACTGGTTGACCGCCTCGATAAACCGCGCAAATGCCTCACGTCCTTCGGGTGTACATTTGTACACGCCCGCGTCCTCAAGCACCTGTGAAAATACAAGTCCGATCTCCTTTTTGATGATATCCGTCACATTATCCGCTGTGACCGAATCGTACTTCGGCAGGAATTCATCGACCCAGTCAGCATGCTTCTCAAGCTGCTCATCAGCGCGCAGATCTTTGCCATTTACAATTGCATCTGCGAGTCCGGCGATCTCATCCTTCAGCCGTGCCGGAAGCACTGCCAGTCCCATGACTTCAATCAGACCGATATTTTCCTTTTTAATATGATGCAGCTTCGCATGCGGGTGATACACACCTAACGGATGTTCTTCTGTCGTAATATTATTACGCAATACGAGATCCAGCTCGAGCCGTCCATCTCTCATACGTGCGATCGGTGTGATCGTATTGTGCGGCTCTGCATCTGTCTCGGCATAGATAAATGCATCCTCATCGGTATAACCACGCCACTCCAGCAGGATCTTATCCGCCAGGTCAATCAGGCGCTGCTTGTCAGTACCACTCAGCCGGATCACGGACATCGGCCATTTTACGATACCAGCCTCAATATCAGAATAGCCCTCAAATGTGAGCGGCTTCTCAATCGGTGCCTTTGCCATCGCAAACTCATAATGTCCACCCTGAAAATGGTCATGGCTTAAGATCGATCCTCCGACAATCGGCAGATCGGCATTACTGCCGACGAAATAATGCGGAAACTGCTCAACGAAGTCGAGCAGCTTGCCAAAGGTCGCACGCTCGATCTTCATCGGGATATGCTGCTGATTGAACACGATACAATGCTCGTTATAATATACATACGGTGAATACTGGAAACACCAGTCGCTCTCATTGATCGTCACCGGAATCACACGATGGTTCTGTCTCGCCGGATGGTTTACACGACCGGCATAACCTTCATTTTCCGGACAAAGCAGGCATTTCGGATAGCCGCTCTGTTTTGCGAGCTTGGCAGCCGCGATTGCCTTCGGGTCTTTTTCCGGTTTGGACAGGTTGACTGTGATATCGAGTGTGCCGTAAGGTGTATCAGCCGTCCACTTGAGATCTTTTTTAATGCGGTAACGGCGGATGTAGTTGCTGTCACGGCTCAGTTTGTAAAAATAATCAGTTGCCGCCTGTGCAGAATCCTTCGCATACAGATCACGGAATTTTCCGATCACCTCACTCGGCCGAGGCATGAGCACATTCATAATCTTTGTGTCAAACAGATCGCGGTATACGATGCTGTTCTCTGTTGTAATATGTTTTGCATATGCATAATCGCACATGTCATTCAACAGACCCTCCAAGACATCCTCTGCCTGCTCCTGTGTCATCGGTGTACGCTTTTTCCAGTCTGCCAACAGTTGGGCATCAATCTCATCCAGCTCAAACAATTCCAACAATTGGTTGATCGTATAAGTCGTATCCAGTGGATCGATCAATCCGGTCGCAAGTGCATAGTCAGTCAGATCCAGTATGTTTTTCTCTATCGTTTGTCCGCTCATAATAATCTCCTTTCGGCAAAAATGCCTATGCCAGTCTCGCCGGTCCGTCTCCGATCTCTACCACATAGAAATCTGCCGCATAACCGATCTTCTCCAGATAAGCCTTGCCAACCTGCTCGATAAATGTATCCACTGCATCATTTTTCACAATGCTGACGGAGCATCCACCGAATCCGGCTCCGGTCATACGCGAACCGATCACACCATCGACCTTCCACGCTTCCTCTGCCAGTGTATCCAGCTCAATACCGGTCACCTCATAGTCATCGCGCAGTGACACATGGGACTCATTCATCAGTTTTCCGAACTGCTCCAGATCACCGTTTTTCAACGCCTCAACTGCATGGATCGTCCGCTGGTTCTCATAGACTGCATGCTTTGCACGTTTCATGCGATCCTCGTCCTTGATCGCGCCCTTATATTTTTCAAATTCTTCCTCGCTCAGATCGCCAAGACTGCTGATACCCGCATACTGCTGCAGTTCTTCCAGTGCTTTCTCACACTCTGCACGGCGCTCGTTGTACTTTGAATCGCCGAGCCCACGCTTTTTATTCGAGCAGGAGATCACGATCTTCGCATCCTCCAGCACAATCGGTGCATAGGTATATTCCAGTGTTGCAGTATCCAAAAAGATCGCATGATCCTTCTTACCCATTGCGATCGCAAACTGATCCATGATACCGCAGTTGACACCGTTAAACTTATTCTCGGAATACTGTCCGATCAGCGCGATATCCTGATTCGTGACCTGACAGCCATACAGATCCTTTAAAATATATCCGGTCAGCACCTCTACAGATGCGGAAGAACTCAGCCCTGATCCGTTCGGGATATTGCCGTAGAGCAGCAGATCCATGCCCTGTGTGATCTCCATGCCCTTCTCGCCAAACGCCCAGATCACTCCCTTCGGATAATTCGTCCAATCCGCTGCCGGATCGGGCTTTAAGTCATCCAGACTTGATGTAATCACGCCAAGCTGCTCAAAGTTCATGGAATAAAAGCGCAGCACGCGATCCTCTCTCTTTCGCACAACACCGTAAGTACCGATCGTCAGTGCACACGGAAATACATGTCCTCCGTTGTAATCGGTATGCTCACCGATCAGATTCACACGTCCCGGTGCAAAATAGGTACGGATCTCCCCGTCCGATCCGAATAATTCCGTAAATTTTTCTACTAATTTCTGCTGCATCGTATATTTTCCTCCTCCTGATAATAGTATGCTACAAAAAAAGGTGGTGAAAACGCGCCTGCATTCCACCACCGTCTTCTTATATTTTATTATAACTGCGCACCTGTGGCATTGCAATCACCCAGACACTGTTTGCAACATTTTTACCAAAACTGGCACCGAAATGGACGGATTTACCGCAGCTCATGCATCCATACACGCATCTGGTTCAGACCGCGGTTGCCCCATGCGAAATAAGGGATCGCCCGCAGCATGACAGATTCAAATACCGGTTCTTCTTCACTGTATAGTTCCGTGCCGCCGGAATAAACCAGACGATGCCCTGCTACATCCAGCAGACTCATGCCCTCAAAGAGATTTCCCTCTCCTGCGACAACCGCAGCATCCAATGTCCGGTTCACATACAATGCCTGCAGCTGCCCGCCGTTATCAACGCCTTCAAAACAATAGACAACCGGACCACGCATGAGTGCGACACAGCCGACATCTTCACGCACCTTTGTGTTGGCATAGATTTTGCGCACCGGCATCTGGAATTCCAGTGTGATTTGATCAGCTCTGCCCCAGTTCCGTTCCAGATACAGATATCCATCACGAACCAGTGTCTGTGTATCTACAGCCACACCATTCAGGCACACGCGCAGAGTTTTCCTATTTATATAAGAAGGAATATGGATCGCAAACGTAAATGCATTGTTCTGATTTGCCTTGATCTCATACGATACCTTTCCATTCCATGGATACTTACTCTCAACGTGAATATCGGCATGTGCAAACGATACATCACTGCCAATAAACAAATGTGAATAGATCACATCCTTCTCCTCATCCCACGCATATTTTCCGAGCGAAGTCACCATGCGCACAAGGTTCGGCGGGCAGCATGCGCACGCATACCAGCCCGGACGTTCCGGAATCACATGCTCATAACCTGCTGCCACACCGGATGTACCTGGATTGACCTCAAGCGGGTTCACATAGAAAAACCGTTTGCCATCGCGCTGCATGCCGCTGATGATGCCATTGTACAATTCACGCTCCATCACATCTGCATAGCAGCCCTTTTTCTCGCTCTTTAACATCTGTTTTGCAAAAAATACGAGTCCGATTGACGCACAGGTCTCCGCATACACAGTATCATTCGGCAGTTCGTAGGGCACAGAAAATGATTCACCGGCTACAGTCGCCCCGATACCGCCTGTGATGTACATCTTCTGCTGCACGATATTGTCCCACAGACGTCTGCACGCTTCGAGCAAACGCGCATCGCCATCCTCTGCTGCCAGATCTGCCATTGCCGTGTACATATAAACGGCGCGCACACTGTGTCCGACTGCTTCGTCCTGCTCATAGACAGTCGCATGGCTCTGATTGTATTTCGTATCCTCCGGCTTCATGCCAAAGTGTTCCCAGTCACGCTTTGCGGCTTCTTCTTTAAAGAAATCGGGATTTTTGCCGCGCTCCTCAAGGAAATAGCGCGCCATATCCTTGTACTGCTGCTTGCCGGTCGCATGGTACATCCGCATCAGACCGATCTCGACCTCCTGATGTCCGGGGATACCGGTCACCTTTCCCTCATCATCCCCAAAACGGCGGATGATATGCTCTGCCATACGCTCCATCACACCAAGCAGACGATCCTTTCCGGTCGCCTCATAATATGCCACGGCTGCCTCCATCATATGCCCGGCGCAGTACAGTTCATGGCACTCGAGCAGATTCTGCCAGCGGTGTTCCGGCTCTTTGATCGTAAAATAGGTATTCAGGTAGCCATCCTCCTGCTGCGCCCCTGCAACGATCTCGATGATCGCATCTGCGCGCGCCTCTAGCTCGGCATCCGGCTTGATGATGAGCGAATAGGCAACACCCTCCAACCATTTTGCAACGTCACTGTCCTGAAATACCATACCGTAAAATTCGCCCTTAGCCAGTCCCGCCGCGATACGGAAATTGTCGATCGCGTGGCTTTTCTCCACACCAGGCTCCTCATCATTTAATACACGTTCCTGAAACGGAATGACGACATCTGTGACCAGATCCTGCATATGCGACCAGAAATCATCACTGATCTGCACCTGGTTTAATTTGATTTCACTACTCATAGATTCTCCTTTTCCAAAACTTCCTTATATAGTAAAAGGTGGGAAATCAATTCCCACCTCTTATCGCATTTGCAAACCCTTATTTCTTCAGGCGGATGCTGACCACACTACATGCCGGCAGCTCTACGCGCACACCGTCTGCAGTCTTTGTATATGCCTCAAATTTCTGTTCAGTAACGACCTCAGGTGCCTCGAATGTATTGTGTGCATTCATCGTACCTGCAACATATGTTGCTTCTGCAACCTCGTAAGCAGCTCCGTCTGCGGTGAGCTGAAGCTCTACGCTCTCCCCTGACTCCAGAGAGTTGTTGGTGAGTGTCACAGTGATCACATCATCTGCATCTACAGAAGCAGATTCGAATACCTTCGGCAGTTCATTCTTGCCACTGCCGACTGTTCCTGCATCAACTAACTCGCTGGACAGCAGGGCTGCTC
Source organism: uncultured Eubacterium sp. (assembly GCA_934351445.1). Lineage (GTDB taxonomy): Bacteria > Bacillota > Clostridia > Lachnospirales > Lachnospiraceae > W0P33-017. Next base: position 5,949 of record CAKRIZ010000051.1, on the reverse strand, counting down.
CCTGATGATAGCGATACATATGGAAGACATGATAAGTCGGTGTCTTGATCATCTTCTCGCCATCGGTCAGCATGACGGACTGTAACACGTTGATTAACTGTGCGATACAAGCCATCTTTACACGGTCAGAATGCTTGTTGAAAATATTCAGGTTCATACCTGCAACGAGCGCATCACGCATCGTGTTCTGCTGATATAAGAAGCCCGGATTGGTGCCCGGCTCTACATCTGCCCAGATACCCCACTCGTCAACGATCATGCCGATCTTCTTCTCCGGATCAAACTCATCCATGATCGCGCCGTGCCTCTGTACAAGCTCCTCCATATAGTAGCTGCGCTTCAATGTCTGATAGAAGATCTCCTCGGTAAAGTCTGTCGCGCTGCCCTTGCTATTCCAGTCATCCTCGACCTCAGGCAGTGTGTAATAATGCAGGGAGAGTCCATCCATCAGTCCGTGAAAACGGGGCTCGCAGTGGTCAAAGCAGGTCTCTAACACACCCTTTGTCCATGCATAGTCATCCACATTCGCACCACAGCAGATCTTGCTGATCGGTGCGTTGCCCGCATAGTTTCTCACGTAGGTCTGGTATCTGCGGTATTCATCCGCATAATGCTGCGGACGCATATTTCCGCCACAGCCCCAGTTCTCATTGCCAACTCCGAAATAATCGACCTTCCACGGCTCCTCATGACCATTCTGCTTGCGCAGCTCAGCCATCGGTGATACACCGTTGAATGTCATGTACTCGACCCACTCGCTCATCTCGCGCACGGTACCGCTGCCGACATTACCATTGATATAGGTCTTACATCCGAGCTGACGGCACAGCTCAAAAAACTCATGTGTTCCGAAGCTGTTATCCTCTACGACTCCGCCCCAGTGGGTATTGATCATTTTCTTTCTGGCAGATTTCGGTCCGATACCATCCATCCAGTGGTATTCATCTGCAAAACATCCGCCCGGCCAGCGCAGCACAGGAACCTTCATCTCCTTTAATGCCTCGACCACATCGGTTCTCATTCCGTTTACGTTAGGGATGTCAGAATCCTCTCCTACATACAATCCCTCATAGATACACCGACCGAGATGCTCGGAAAAATGTCCGTAGATCTCCGGTGCGATTGTGCTTTTTTTGCTCTCGTTGTTTATAATCAGCTTTGACATATCTTTCTACTCCTTTTAGCCTTTGACTGCTCCTGCAGTCATACCTTCGATAATATATTTCTGGAAGATCAAGAAGATCACAAAGATCGGCAGAATACCAAACATAGATCCTGCGATCAGCACATCATAGTTGTTTCCGTAAGGTGTGAGCAGTGTGTTCAGACCGATCGGCAGTGTGAATTTCTCCGCACCCTTTAATACGAGCAGCGGCCACAGGATCGCATTCCACACACCCATTGCCTGCAGGATACCCATAGAGGCAAATGCAGGCTTTGCCAGCGGCAGGATGATCTTTGTCGCGATGCGGTACTCGCTCGCACCGTCGATACGTGCCGCATCGAGCAGCTCCTTCGGCAGTCCTGACAGGAACTGGCGGAAGAAGAAGATCGTCGACGCATTACACAGTCCGGTAATGATCACACCGGTGTATGTATTGATCAGTTTTAATCCGATAATTTCCTTATATAAAGGAAGCATCAGGATCTCAAACGGTACCATCATCGTTGCGATCACGAGGAAAAACAGGAAGTTTCTCAACGGGAAGTTGTACATTGTCAGTCCATACGCTACAAAGTAGCAGATGAGAAGTGTCAACACCACACTCACAATCGTGATCACCAGTGAGTTCTTGTACCACATAAAATATCTCTGGCTGTCTGCATTGCCGGAAAAGAGATAATTATAATTATTCAGGTTCATCGTCGAGAAGTCGAGATTGATCGACAGACCACGACGGATCAACTCTGTTCCGGGCCGGAACGATGCCAGCAGTCCGGCAAATACCGGAAAAATAATAATCAGACTCAAAACCGCAAAGAAACCAGTCGCAAGAACCGTACTTACGATTTTCTTTTGCTTGCCCTGTCTGGAGGCACTCCTATCCATATCTGCCATGATTAGTCCTCCTCCTTCTTAAATGTTCCGTTTGCAATTAACTGTACGATATTGATTGCCAGTGCGATGACAAGCAGTACAACACCGACTGCACATGCATATCCCATATCATTCTTCTCGATACCACGCTTATACAGGTATCCTACGATCGTCAATCCGATGTTGTTTGGCGAATTGTTGCCCGCCCATAGCATGTAGGACTCCAGGAACATCGCCAGTCCTGCATAGATGGAGATCGTCAGTACATATACTGTCGTGGGCTTTAACAGCGGCAGGGTCACATAGCGGAATTTCTGCCATGAGCTCGCCCCGTCGATCTCTGCGGCCTCATAAAGGGAGGTATCGATTGACCGCAGACCCGACAGGAAATAGAGCATATTGACACCTGTCCAGCGCCAGCATGCGACGATCAACAGCGCCAGCATACCGGACCAGCCCATCTTCAACCATTTATACGTTCCAAGACCGAGCATCTGTGTGATCTGATTCATCTGTCCGGTCGGATATTCAGTAAACATCAGACGAAACAGTGTTCCTGAAATAACAACAGATGTCAGTGCCGGCATATACAAAATCGCCTTCCAGACACCCTTTGCCTTCACGAGACGGCTGTCCATCAATACTGCAAACAACAGCGGAAACGGAATCAGTAATAGCAGCGTAAACAGCATATATTTTGCACTGTTTAAGATTGCTGTATGGAATACAGTATCTTTTAGCAGCTTTGCGTAGTTTGCCGTTCCGATCCATTCCGTTTTTACTGCACCGATTTTCTGGAAACTCATTGTGACCGAAGAACCGAGCGGATAGATCCAGAAGATCAGAAAGCTCAGTATAAAAGGAAGTACGAACACAAACGGTGCCACTTTTTGTGAATATAATATCTTCTTTATTTTCAAACCAAAACCCTCCTTACGGATGAAAATGGGGATGTCAGAGGAGAACCTCCCCGACATCCCCATCACTCAAAGACCATTTGATTTTACTGCTCTAAATCAACTGCATCCTGTAATTCCTGAAGTGCCTCAGATACATCCATCTTATCCTCAAGTACCTCATTTAAAGTTGTATTGCATACATACTCATTGATTGTCGGGCTGATCGCTACGACAGAGATCTTTCCGATATTGTCAAGTCCGATGTCGTTTAATACATCGTAAGGATAATTTCTAAAGTAAGCATTGTACTGGTTGTTGTCATCATGTGCGAATGAATCCAGAGTCCAGCAAGCGGTGTTACATACATCAAATCCTAATGTATCCCAGATATTCTGCTCACCTTCCTCAGACATCTTTGCCCAGCAAAGGAATCTGGATGCGAGATCTGCGCTCTGAGACTGCTGTGTAACGACTGTACCGGTTCCGCCGATACCTACTGACATCGGCTGTCCTTCTTCGAATACCGGACACTTAGCGATATACCAGTTGCCCTTTTCCTCAGGCATATAGTTGGTGAAACGGCTCATATACCACATAGCCTTCGGGAAAGATACAATATTGTGATCCATGATGTTCTGGAAACCAGCCTCAAGATCAACGTGTCCATCCGGTGATACCTCAGCAAATCCGCTGTCTAACCATCCCTGCTGCATCTCTAACATCTTCTTTACAGAATCAAGCTGTACATTTGCAGGATTGTCGAATCCACCGGTCCAGTCTTCGCCGTACTCAGCCATTGCCAGCCACAGCCAGTCTGTTCCGCCTGTATCTACGGATGTGAAGTATTTGCCATCCTCTCCGATAGCTGCTACATACTCATCGCCCAGCTTGGTATAATCATCCCATGTCTTTACTGCATCGATCTTTGATGTTACCTCATCCTCGGAGATGCCCATTGCCTCTGCCATTGCTGCTACATTGTAATACATAACAGTTGCACCTACGTGGTAAGGAGCGCCATAATGCTTGCCGTCCTCTCCTGCATATGTATCCATACGAGCAGGTACCATTGTGCTCATGTAATCCGATGCATAGTCGTCTAACGGAACGAGCCAGTTATCCAGACCTGCCACCACGTTCGGGAACTGTCCGACCTCCACGTCACAGATATCAGGTGCTCCTACGCCGGACTGTAAAGCAGTCAGCAGCTTGGTGTGCATATCTGCATACGGATATGTAGTACATGTGATCTCGATCGTCTCATCGGGATGCTCCTCATTCCATACCTCTGCCATCTTGCCGTAATGCTGTCCGTGAAGCTCAACGAATGTCCACATCTCTAAATGTGTACCGTTCGGATCACCGAATGTGTTGGTCACTACATCTGCCTCTGCAGTCTCTGCCTCATCCTCCGAGTCATCTGCTGATGCAGAATCATCTGCAGTGTCATCTGCCGATGCATCATCGGTAGCTGCGTCATCCGTAGCTGCATCTGCCGGTGGGTTGGTCTCCCCACTGCCACATCCAACCAGCATGGATGCTGCAAGAGCGGTACACATCAGTGTGCTAATGAGTTTCTTCTTCATGATTGTCCTCCTTTAATCCCTCTCCTAAAATAATTTAGTTTTAAGTGTTTCACGCGGTCGCGTGTTCCTTATGCATTTACTATACCTTTTCTGCCTGCTTGTGTCAATTATTATTTTAGTTTTATTTAAAGTATTTTAGATTTTCCGCAAATTGCACAAAAACGTCACAATTATTTTGTGTATTTACGATATGCTTTGTGTATTTTTTATATTCTATCCGCACTTTTCGCTCTGCATATCACGTATTCCTAAAGTAATTCATCACAAACTAAATATTTAGAGGATTTTTCATTGACACACTACAGCGAAACTTCTATAATAAAAATTAATGGTTTATCCATAATTTTACTCAGACAGGAGAACAGACAAATGATTCATATCACATCTCTTGACGAAGGTCTGGAGACTTTTAAGGCATTAGGATCAGAGATCCGGCTTCAGATATTGAATATCCTGCTGGACAATGACCAGATGAGCATGAATCAACTGGCAAGCGAGCTCAATATCAGCAACGGTGCACTGACCGGTCACATCAAAAAACTGGAGGAATGTGGGCTGATCAGCACTTCTAACGAATCCGCCGGCCACGGCAACCAGAAAATGTGCTCGATTATTCAGGATCGCATTATTGTAGATATCGAAAAACCAATCGATTATACGAATGTATTCAATACGCAGATACGTGTCGGTCAATTCTCCGCTTATGATGTATGCCCGACCTGCGGTGTCGCCACGAGTGAATCCGCCATCGGCGAGCTGGACGATGTGCGCTACTTTGACCACCCGGACCGCTTCAATGCCGATCTCATATGGTTTTCCAAGGGGTTTGTCGAATACGCAATCCCGAACCTGATTCCGGTACAGCAAAAGATCTCCCAGATCTCGATCTCTATGGAGATCGGCTCGGAGGCACCCGGAAGCGCCAACAACTGGCCGTCAGACATCAGCTTCTACATCAACGATACACGCCTTGGTTTCTGGACATCCCCCGGAGACTTCGGAGATGTACGAGGCATCTTCACTCCCGAATGGTGGCCGTCAAACTGCAACCAGTACGGACTGCTCAAGCTGCTCGTCATCAATAAAAAAGGCACCTACATTGATGGTATGAAGATCTCGGATGTCACGATCAATATGCTGCACCTTGATTATACGAGCAGCATCCGTCTTCGTCTGGCAGTCGAGGATGACGCGGTTCATGTCGGCGGTCTGACGCTCTATGGCAAAACGTTCGGCAACTATGCACAGGACATCCAAGTGAGCATCAATTATATGCCGTTAGAGTCGAATACCCCCGCAGCAGACAATAAATAATATGTTTACACAAAAACGCTTCCATACCGGGAAGCGTTTTTCTTTGTATTCACAGTAAAAATAAACCACCTGCTATGCAGGTGTGTCCCCAGACAGCTTTAGCTTCAAGTAA
>CAKRIZ010000050.1 GCA_934351445.1 uncultured Eubacterium sp. | reverse complement strand
AGGTGAAAGAACATGATATTTAAATGGTTAAATGAAAGTGAAATAATGATGGAGGGGGATAAAATTGAAATATTCGCGTCTGCAGGGGGGGAAAACGTGTATATGAAAATTTGTCTATTGAGAGAAGGACAGTAAAAAATATCAGAGCTAGAAAATAAGGATTGGTGATTCTTAATATCTTATGAAAATAATGGTGAAAATAGAAAATTGCATATCAGGAAAGAGCCTTTCTCTGTATGTTGAGAATAAGAGTAAGGTAAATAAATTAATGATCAATCTTATAGAAGCGGGATTTACCGTTAATTATGAGCCTCGTTATATATCGGGGAATTATGAAGGATGCTTTCTGTGTGAGGATGGAAATGTAATTAAAATATGTTGTAGAGAACAAAAGGAGTGATGACCATGCCGAATTATCGTAAAACAAAAAGAGCCTGTTATATGGGATTTATTACACAGGCAATTGCAGCTAATTTTGCCCCGTTGCTATTTTTAAAATTTCATAATGATTATCAGATTACACTTGGAAAAATCGCATTGATTTCTACCTGCTTTTTCTTTACACAGTTGTTGGTAGACCTGTTTTGTGCAAAGTTTGTGGACAAAATAGGGTATCGTATCTGTATTGTCACGTCTGAGGTATGTTCCGCAGCAGGATTGGTTGGTCTGGCTTTTTTGCCGGATCTTTTGCCGGAACCGTTTGTTGGAATTATTCTGAGTGTGATTGTATATGCAGTCGGAAGTGGTCTGATTGAAGTACTTTGCAGCCCGATCGTGGAGGCGTGTCCGTTTGATAACAAAGAGGCAACGATGAGTCTGCTTCACTCTTTTTATTGTTGGGGAGCAGTTGGAACGATTGTGATCTCCACACTGTTTTTTGCGGTGTTTGGTATGGACAGCTGGAAATGGCTGACTGTCTTATGGGCACTTGTTCCGGCCATAAATATCTATAATTTTGCAACCTGTCCGATCGAGTATTTGGTAGATGAGGGGGAAGGAATGGGAATAAAAGAACTGTTTCGAAAACCTCTTTTCTGGCTTTCCATATGTTTAATGATTTGCTCCGGTGCATCAGAACTGGCTATGGCACAATGGGCATCTGCTTATGCGGAGGCTGCTCTGGGGCTGTCAAAGACAGTTGGTGACCTGGCCGGTCCCTGCATGTTTGCTGTTACAATGGGGATCAGTCGTGTGATTTTCGGAAAATATGGTGATAAAATGGATCTGATGAAATTTATGATCGGATCTGGAATTTTATGTGTGATATGCTACCTGCTTGCTTCTGTATCGTCGAATCCGATATCAGGTTTGATTGGATGTATCGTCTGTGGCTTTTCTGTTGGGATTATGTGGCCCGGCACAATCAGTATTTCATCAGAAAAATTTCCGTCAGGCGGAACGGCTATGTTTGCGTTGCTTGCTATGGCGGGGGATCTGGGTGGAAGCATCGGTCCGGGGATTGTTGGACGTGTTACACAAAGTGCAGGAGACAATATTCGTGTAGGTATGGGAGTTGGACTTTTGTTCCCGGTTACTTTATTAATCATGCTTTTTATTTTTGCAAGGCAAAAAAATAATAAATAGGATAAATGAAATTGGAGAGCTGACATTGCCCGTTTCGGCTCCTGCATTTTTGTTAATAAGGCAGAGCAGTTGTACTTGTTAAAAAGCACCTGTCAAAGAATCTTTGCGTAACTATATATGCAATGTAATGTGAAGATTGCTTTACTTTGAACATTATTCTTTAGATAATAAGATTCAAAGGAGGAAATTATGCAGATCAATGCAGAAATTGAACAGATTAATGATGTGGTACAGTCGAATTCAGCAACTTCAGAAGAGAGTGCAGCTGCGAGTCAGGAGATAAGTGGTGAAGCTGATAATTTGCGTGAGATGATTGGCAAATTTAAAATTGCTAAATTTGATTAGAGGTTATACATATGAAAGCATTTTATAGACAATATGAGGCATGTACTGAACAGCGAGCTAAATAAAAATTGAGAATTTTTTATTGTATTTTTCATGATAATTGCATATAATAAATGAGCAAGAAAGATTGCTTGATTTAAGTGCGTTGCTACTTAAAATGCGAATCGTTAATTGCAGGGAGATAAGATACTTATCTCCCTGTTTTGTTGTACTATCTAGGAAAAAATATGGATTTTTATCGTATAAATGAGGAATCTAAAATGAAATAGGAGTGAGACAATGACAGTATATGATACGTTGGAGAAACGGCATGTGATGCCGCGCGCATGGGAGGATTGGGCGGCGTATCGCAGTGCATGGAGCACATGGATCCTACGCCACTGTGAACCGGGTAGTTCGCTGCTCATTGTGGGTGCAGGCGCCTGCAATGACTATGACCTGAAACATCTTTTGACATTTTTTGATCATATCACGCTCTATGATGTGGATGTGAAGTCGATGCAGGAGGCGCTGCGGCGGGTGTCAGAAACAGACAGAACCCGCATCACTTGTGTTGTGGGTGATCTGTTGGGGATCACACCGGAGGAATACCGTGAGTTTTGCACTGTGATCCAAAATGAGGTCAACCGGCGCGGAAAGCTGACGGACATCACACAACTGGCGCAGACAGCACTCACGTTGGCACAGTCCATGTATGCACGCGCGGCAGGGCGCAGAGACAAACTCACGCTGCCACGGGCTGATGCCGTGGCGGTCAGTGGTGTACATAGTCAGATCAACCACATGCTGCCGTGGATCTGGGAGGCATATATGCAGGTGCTCGGACAGAGGGAGGATCAGGTCTTTCAGATGATATCGCAGGAGAACAGCCGGATCGCAGCGCAGGTCAACGAACAGCTGTGTAAGGCGGCAGACAAGGGACTGCTTGTATCCGCTGAGGCATCACGCGCCGGAGTAGCAGGTAGTGTGGAGGGTGCATGGCAGGCGCTCACGGATTTGAAACAGCGTACAGATCCGTCAGAACTGCATGTGACAGATACGGCACATCTTGCGTGGGGCTATGATCTCAGACAGAACATGATCTATGATATGGAGGCGCTCGCACTGATGCGGTGATTTCGCGCGTACTCGATCAGAGAACCACAAATATCAGCGAAGATGAAAAGCCGCCGCACCAGCCGGAGTGGTTATGTCATAAATAATAGGAGGTACATACATGTTAAAGACATTGATGGCACAGATCAAGGAGTATCGCGGTGCATCGGTCGCAACACCGATCTGTATGACGATCGAGGTGCTGATGGAGACGATCATACCGTTTCTGATGGCATCGATCATTGATGATGGTGTGGATAAAGGAGATCTGCACCATATTTATATGGTAGGAGGCGCGATGTTTCTGATCGCATTGATCGGTCTGCTCGGCGGACTCGGCGGCGGTCATTTCGGCGCTAAGGCATCCGCAGGATTTGCGAAAAATCTGCGTGAGGCGATGTTTCGCAATATCCAGACCTTTTCCTTCGCAAATATTGACCGTTTCTCGACAGCGGGACTCGTCACGCGTCTGACAACCGATGTCACAAATCTGCAGAATGCATATCAGATGATCCTGCGCATGTGTACACGTGCGCCGCTGAGCATGATCTGTGCGATGGTCATGAGCTATGTGATCTGCCCGAAGCTGGCAAACATTTACCTGATTGCGGTAGTGATTCTCGGCACGATCCTGATTCTGTTACTGATGCGGACGCACCGCTATTTTTCACAGGTATTTGAAAAATACGATGAACTGAATGCCAGCGTGCAGGAGAATGTGTCCGGTATCCGTGTGGTCAAGGCATATGTCAGGGAAGATTATGAAAAGGAACGTTTTACAAAGGCGAGTAAAAATGTGTACAGCATGTTCGTAAAGGCAGAAAAGCTCATTTCATTAAATGCGCCGATTATGCAGTTTACCGTGTATTCCTGCATCTTGCTGATCTCGTGGATCGGGGCGCGGCTGGTTGTACTGGATGGGCTCACGACCGGAGATCTGATGAGTATGCTGACGTACAGCATGAATATATTGATGAATCTGATGATGCTGTCGATGGTATTTGTCATGATCACGATGTCTGCGGCGAGCGGACGGCGTGTGGCAGAGGTCATCGGGGAAAAAAGTACGCTTACAAATCCTACCGATCCAGATATGGAAGTGCCGGACGGCAGCATCCGGTTTGACCATGTCAGCTTTGATTACCACGGGGATAAAGAGCATCCGATTTTAAGAGATGTTGATCTGACGATCCGTGCTGGAGAGACGATCGGTATCATCGGAGGCACCGGCAGCTCCAAATCGAGTCTTGTGAACTTAATCAGCCGCCTGTACGATGTGACGGACGGTACGGTCTACGTCGGTGGAAAAGATGTCCGCAGCTACGATCTCGATACGCTGCGCAATGAGGTGGCAGTCGTTTTACAGAAAAATGTGCTGTTTTCGGGTACGATCTTAGAAAACCTGCGCTGGGGTGATGAAAATGCGGGCGAGGAAGCATGTAAGCGTGCCTGTCGTCTCGCGTGTGCCGATGAGTTTATCGAGCGGATGCCGCAGAAATACGAGACATATCTTGAGCAAGGCGGCAGCAATCTCTCTGGCGGACAGAAGCAGCGTCTGTGTATCGCACGTGCGCTGCTCAAACAGCCGAAGATCCTGATCTTAGATGATAGTACGAGTGCGGTAGATACGGCGACGGATGCGAAGATCCGGCAGGCATTCACACAAGAGATCCCGGGCACGACAAAGCTCATAATCGCGCAGCGTATCTCATCCGTGCAGGGGGCAGACCGTATTATCGTGATGGAGGATGGTCAGATCCAGGGATTCGATACACATGAGCGGTTATTAGAAACGAATGAGATTTACCGCGATATATACGAGTCGCAGACCAAGGGCAGCGGAGATTTTGACGAGAAGGCAGGTGAGCACTGATGGCAGAAGAAAAAGTGAGAGAATTTAAAGGTGGAAAAGGTCCCAGAGGACCGCGTCCGAAGCTCGCGCATCCGTTCCGCAGCTTTCTTCGCATCATGCGTTATCTGATGCAGTATTATCCGGTACACATCGCAGTCGTTGTCGTGGCGATCTTTGCGGGTGTGTTGTGCAATGTGCAGGGAACATGGTTTATTAAGGCTCTGATCGACGGGTATGTAAAACCGCTGCTGTTGGCTGACCAGCCCGATTTCAGCGGTCTGTTACATGCGATCACGCGCGTGGGTGGTTTTTATCTGCTCGGAGTTGTCGCGGTCTTTATCCAGAACCGGGTGATGGTCTATGTGACACAGGGTACGCTTATGCACTTGCGTAATGAGATGTTTGTACATATGGAGACACTGCCGGTGCGTTATTTTGACGAGCATCCGCACGGCGATATCATGAGTATGTATACGAATGATATCGATACGCTGCGTCAGATGATCTCGCAGAGTATGCCGCAGTTTCTAAACAGTGCCGTAACGATCGTGAGTGTGTTCATCAGTATGGTTATGCTGAGTATTCCGCTGACACTCGTGACGATGGTGATGGTCGTGATCGTACTGTTTTCGACGAAAAAGGCGACCGGGCTGAGCGGACGCTATTTCGTACAGCAGCAGAAGGATCTCGGTCAGCTCAACGGTTATATCGAAGAGATGATGGAGGGGCAGAAGGTCGTGAAGGTATTCTGCCATGAGAATCAGTCGATTGAGGATTTTTGTGAGTTAAATGAACAGCTCTACGACAGTGCTTATAACGCGAACCAGTTCGTGAACCTGCTCGGCCCGATCAATGCGCAGCTCGGAAATGTGAGTTATGTGCTGTGTGCAATGGTCGGCGGTGTGTTGGCGCTAAACGGCAGCTTTGGCTTCACACTCGGATCACTTGCGAGCTTCCTGACCTTTAATAAGAGCTTTTACATGCCGATCAACCAGGTGAGCCAGCAGCTCAATGCGGTCGTGATGGCATTGGCGGGAGCGGATCGTCTGTTTGAATTATTAGATGAAAAACCGGAGACGGACGAGGGCTATGTCACACTCGTCAATGCGGAAAAAGAAAACGGAGAGCTGCGTGAATGCACCGGGCGCAGCGGTCTGTGGGCATGGAAGCATGTGCATCAGGCAGATGGCAGTGTGGAGTACCGCGAGCTGACCGGAGATGTAGTCTTTGACTCGGTGGACTTTGGCTACACACCGGAAAAGACTGTGCTGCATGAAGTCGATCTGTATGCGACACCGGGACAGAAGATCGCGTTTGTCGGATCGACCGGAGCCGGAAAGACGACGATCACAAACCTGATCAACCGCTTTTATGACATTCAGGACGGTAAGATCCGTTATGATGGCATTAATATCAATAAAATCAAAAAGGCAGACCTGCGCCACTCGCTCGGCATGGTATTGCAGGATACGCACCTGTTTACAGGTACTGTCATGGAAAATATCCGATACGGTAAGCTGGATGCGACTGATGAGGAAGTCATCGCAGCTGCAAAACTGGCGAATGCGGACGGCTTTATCCGGCATCTTGAGCATGGTTATGACACGATGCTGACCGGGGACGGCGCAGCGCTCAGCCAGGGTCAGCGGCAGCTTCTTGCGATCGCGCGCGCGGCAGTTGCAGATCCGCCGGTGCTGATCTTGGACGAGGCGACCAGTTCGATCGATACGCGTACCGAGCGCATTGTGCAGGAGGGTATGGACCGGCTCATGAAGGGACGGACGACATTTGTCATCGCGCACCGGCTCTCGACGGTACGCAACAGTGACTGTATCATGGTACTCGAGCAGGGACGTATTATTGAACGTGGGAATCATGATCAGCTCATGGCTGAGCATGGAAAATATTACCGGCTGTATACGGGAAATGCGGTTTGAAAAGAGAGACTTCCGGGTTGTCGGGAGAGGAGCGGACAGCAATACTTTAAGACTTTAAAATATCAGAATTTGCACTCTGGCGCTTGACAGTTACCGGATATGGGACTAAACTATTTTCAGATAAAATTAACAATAGAAAAGAGGAATCAGCTATGGAAAAGAAAAACATTGACTGGTCAAATATAGGCTTCGGTTATCAGGTGACTGATAAGCGTTATGTCTCAAACTATAAAAACGGCGCATGGGATGACGGTGTGCTGACCGATGAAGCTACGATTACACTGAGTGAGTGTGCCGGAGTGCTTCAGTATGCACAGACCTGTTTTGAGGGTCTGAAGGCATATACCACGGAGGATGGCAGAACCGTATGTTTCCGTCCTGACCTGAACGCAAGCCGTATGAAGGATTCCTGTGAGCGTCTGGAGATGCCTGTATTTCCGGAGGATCGTTTCGTAGAGGCTGTAAAAGCAGTTGTACATGCAAATGAAGCATATGTTCCGCCCTACGGATCAGGTGCTACCTTATATATCCGTCCCTACATGTTCGGCAGCTCACCGGTCATCGGTGTAAAGCCTGCTGAGGAGTATCAGTTCCGTATGTTCTGTACACCGGTAGGACCTTATTTCAAAGAGGGCGCAAAGCCGATCACAATCCGTGTCAGTGACTTCGACCGTGCAGCACCGCACGGAACCGGACATATCAAGGCTGGATTAAACTACGCGATGAGTCTGTATCCGATCGTGGATGCACATCAGAAGGGCTTTGAGGAGAACATGTATCTCGATGCCGCTACCAGAACTTATGTAGAGGAGACCGGTGGTGCGAACTTTATCTTTATTACAAAAGATGGCAAGCTGGTGACACCCAAGTCTGACAGTATCTTACCTTCTATTACCCGTCGTTCACTGATGGTAGTAGCAGAGAAGTATCTTGGTATGACGGTAGAGCACCGTCAGGTTCGTTTTGACGAGTTAGGTGATTTTGCAGAGTGTGGATTGTGCGGAACCGCAGCCGTTATCTCGCCGGTTGGCAAGATCAACGACCACGGCAGGGAGATCTGCTTCCCGAGTGGTATGGAAGAGATGGGACCTGTGACCAAGAAGCTGTATGATACATTGACCGGTATCCAGATGGGACGCATCGAGGCTCCGGAAGGATGGATCGTAGAGATTGATTAATGAGCAATAGGAACATAGAATGGCGAAAAGAAAAAAGATTCAATAGGTTTGATAATTACGTCACAAGGGGTGAGAATTTTCCTGGTGGGAACCTGCATGGATTCCGGTGCCTGGATTACAGGGAGTGCGGCGAGGAATAAACTTTACATTTACACTGTAATGTAGTAAACTATAGGCGGATTCGCGTGGACGGATCCGTCTTTTTCATTTATAAATATTTTAGTAGAAATGATCATACAGGAGGAACAAATATGTTATCAAAACAAATTCAGATCGCACTGAAGGGTAATTCCGTGATCCGGGCGATGTTCAACGAAGGCAAGGAGATGGCTGCCAAGATCGGCGCAGAGAATGTATATGATTTTTCTCTCGGCAATCCGGCAACACCGGCTCCGGCCAGTGTGAACCAGGCAATCAAGGATGCGGTGGATGAGCTGGATTCAATGGAGCTGCACGGTTATATGGCCAATGCAGGTTATCCGGATGTGCGCACCGCAGTGGCAGAGAACCTGAACAAGCGGTTTGGCACTGATTTTACATTTCAGAATATCATCATGACCGTCGGAGCAGCGGGAGGACTGAATATTATCTTAAAGACGATCCTCGATCCGGGTGATGAGGTGATTGTATTTGCACCGTATTTTGGTGAGTATCGTGCCTACGCAGGCAACTTTGGCGGTGTGATCGTAGAGGTAGAGCCGAATCTGGAAGATTTCCAGCCGGATCTGGCTGATTTTGAGAGTAAGATCACGGACAAGACAAAGGCGGTGATCATCAATACACCGAACAATCCGACCGGTGTGATCTACAGCGATGAGACTATGACACAGATCGGTGAGATTCTCTCAAAAAAAGAGCAGGAATATGGACATGAGATCTATCTGATCTCCGATGAGCCGTATCGTGAGCTCGTATACGATGGAGCACCGGTGCGTTTCCTCACGAAGTTCTATCACAATACGATTGTCGGCTATTCCTTCAGTAAGTCACTGTCCCTGCCGGGTGAGCGTATCGGATATGTGGTCGTTCCGAACGAAGTGACTGACGCAGCGGATGTACAGAGCGGCATTGAGATCTCGAACAGACAGCTTGGTTTCGTCAATGCACCGTCCCTGATCCAGAAGGCAGTCGCAAAGTGCCTCGATGAGAAAACCGATGTGGCATATTATGACAAGAACCGTGAGTATCTCTACAGTGAACTCACGAAACTGGGATTCACCTGCATCAAGCCACAGGGCGCATTCTATCTGTGGGTAAAGTCACCGGCAGCGGATGAAGAGATATTTGTACAGGCGGCAAAGAAGCATCATATCCTGTTTGTCAAGGGATCTGCGTTTGCATGTCCGGGTTATGTGCGGATCGCGTACTGTACTTCTTATGAGAAGATCTGCCGTTCAATGCCTGCGTTTGAGCAGTTAGCAGCCGATATGGGTCTGCGTTAGGAGTAGCTATGGGAAAATGGGAAGCAAATGTACGACGTGTCGTGCCCTATACACCTGGGGAACAGCCCAACCGGCCGGGCATGATCAAACTCAATACAAACGAAAATCCGTATCCGCCGTCACCGAAAGTGGCACAGGCGATCCGGAATTTTGATGAGGATCGGCTGCGGATGTATCCGGATCCGACCGCGGGGGCGCTCGTCAATGCGCTCGCAGAGCGCTATCAGGTAAAGCCTTCACAGGTATTTGTCGGTGTAGGCAGTGATGATGTGCTTGCGATGTGTTTTCTGACATTTTTTAATTCTAAAAAGCCGATTCTCTTTCCGGATATCACGTATTCATTCTATGATGTGTGGGCAGATGTATTCCGTATCCCGTATGAGGTGCAGCCGTTAGATGAAGATCTGTGCATCCGCGTGGAAGATTATTATAAGGAAAACGGCGGCGTGATCTTTCCGAACCCGAATGCGCCGACTGGCGTGCTGATGGATCTGTCACGGATTGAGGATATTGTTGCACACAACCCGGATGTCATATGTATCGTGGATGAGGCATATATTGATTTTGGCGGAGTGAGTGCACTGCCACTCATCGAAACCTACGATAATCTGCTGGTCGTCCAGACGTTTTCGAAGTCACGCTCCATGGCAGGGGCGCGGATCGGTTATGTATTCGGTTCAGAAAAGCTGATCAAATATCTGAATGATGTGAAATATTCATTCAATTCCTATACGATGGATCAGCTCACGCTCGTGACAGGGGCAGCAGCATTATCCGATGAAGCTTATTTTCAGGAGACGCTGGCAAAGATTATCGCGACACGTGAGCGTGTGAAGGGACAGCTGCGGGAGCTTGGCTTTACGATGCCCGATTCGAAGAGCAATTTCCTGTTTATCAGCCATCCCAAGGTAGCTGCAAGGGAACTGTTTGCGATGCTTCGTGAAAAGAATATCTATGTGCGCTATTTTGACAAGCCGCGCATTCATAATATGCTGCGTGTGACGGTCGGAACGGATGAGGAGATGGATCGTCTGATTGCATGTCTGAAGGAGTATATATGCTGAAAAAATATTTATGGGTATTCTTTGTATCGATGGTGCCGATTATTGAGCTGAGAGGCGCGATTCCGATCTCACAGGGGCTCGGATTGCCGATTGGATGGAGCTATGTGGTCAGCATTATCGGGAATATGCTGCCGGTTCCGTTCATTTATCTGTTCGCGCGTAAAGTACTCACATGGGGTGCAGACAAACCGCTCATCGGCGGGTTCTTTAGCTGGTGCCTCGCAAAGGGAGAGTCCGGCGGACAGAAATTGCAGGAGAAAGCGGGCAGAGGGCTTTTTATCGCGCTCATGCTGTTTGTCGGTATTCCGCTGCCCGGAACGGGCGCATGGACAGGAACACTGGCTGCGAGCATTCTCGATATGGATTTTAAATCCAGTGTATTAGCCGTGATGTGCGGCGTGCTTCTCGCCGGAGTGATCATGATGATCGCGAGCTTCGGTGTGTTTGGCGTGCTGCTATCGTAGCGGATCAATCATGCGGAATATCGTGAAAACGTCCGTCGAGCTCCTCGGTCTTTACGACATTGATAAATGCGTGCGGATCAATGGAACGGATGAGCGGAATGAGTTCACGCTTTGCCTCTGAATTGATAACGGAATAGATGAGTGTCCGTTCTTTTTCTTCGTAACATCCGATGCCACGGAACAACGTGGCATCGTGATTTGTCAAATCGCGGATCGCGAGATAGATCTCATTGGACTTATCCGATATAATGAATAATGTCTGCTTCTGATAGCGCTTGTACAGAAACTGGATCACCTGCGTACTGCAGAACTGGTAGATGATT
Source organism: uncultured Eubacterium sp. (assembly GCA_934351445.1). Classification (GTDB taxonomy): domain Bacteria; phylum Bacillota; class Clostridia; order Lachnospirales; family Lachnospiraceae; genus W0P33-017. The sequence continues at coordinate 767 of CAKRIZ010000050.1, read as the reverse complement.
GAATAGAGTGCAATCGACCAGCCGAACAGTGCACCGGCGACCACGAGCATGATGACATTACCGACCAGAATATAGTTCCATGCATCGATGCCTTTCTGGTGAGAGAGAAAGATGCTGATAAAATCCGTGCCGCCGGTCGTCGCGCCTACGTTCAGGCACAGACTGATCGCTACGCCGTTTAAAATACCGCCAAATACGCTGATGAGCAGGACATCCTTCGTAAACAGGTACGGAGGGAGAATATCCACAAAAAAACTTGACAGGATGATCACGATGATCGAGTAGCAGGTGAACCGCTTGCCGATATATTTAAAAGCGATATAGGTCGGCACAAGGTTCAACAGGATATTGAACACGGAGAACGGAATGGAAATGTGCAGATATTCCAGAAAGATCTTCTGCAGCAGCAGCGACAGCCCGGAAAAACCGCCCGGAAACAAGCCGGCAGTCTTGGCGAAGCAACGCAGGTTCCATGCATAAAATACAGATGCAAAAATAACGACAAACAGGCGGAATGCCTGATAAAATTTCGGATGTTTATATTCTAATGACTGAAACATAATTGGTACTCCTTTCTGATTTTTTCTCAGTTAGGCGTTTGCGAAACTATTTAATTATTGAGCTACCTGACTGTGGACGCAGTGGCATTCTGATCAAGCTGCTCCGGTTGCCCAGCGGTGTCTCGCTGTCTCTTCAGCCTTGGCTCGATGTGTCTTTCGCTTTGCTCACACACATAGCCTGCGGCTTTCAGTTATGACATGAAGTTC
>CAKRIZ010000049.1 GCA_934351445.1 uncultured Eubacterium sp. | reverse complement strand
AAGTAAAGCAAAGGAGGTAGTCCAAGTGGACGTTAATAGTTTATCACACACGAGATGGGAATGTAAGTATCATATTGTGTGTGCACCAAAGTTTCGAAGAAAAGTAGCATATGGAGAATTAAAACAGGACATTGCCAATATTTTAAGTATGTTATGTAAAAGAAAAGGTGTAGAAATCATTGAGGCAGAAATATGTCCGGATCATGTACATATGCTAGTACGTATACCGCCAAGTATGAGTGTTTCAAATTTTGTGGGATATCTCAAGGGAAAGAGCACGCTGATGATATTTGAAAGACATGCAAATTTAAAGTATAAGTATAGAAATAGACATTTCTGGTGTAGGGGATATTATGTAGACACTGTAGGTAAAAATGCAAAGAAGATACAAGAGTATATTCAAAATCAGCTAAAAGAAGATTTGGAATATGATCAAATGACGCTAAAAGAGTATGTTGACCCGTTTACGGGTGAGCCGGTAAAGCAAAACAAATAGAAGAGCCCAAGGGGCTCAGTAGAGAAGTGATGTTGCGGCTGGCGAACCATTCGGTGGGTCTTTAGACTCAGTGCCGGTAACAAGCCCTTATAGGGCTAGAACAAACCACCGGCTAAGCCGGTGGTTCTGATTGAGTATATAGTTTAGATGCACTGTACACCCTTATTTTCGGGTTTGGATGTATGTATAGACCTATGGTTAACTTTAGTCAATTTTATCGTATGCATTCATATACAAATTTAAAAGTCCTGTAGTTAGTTGAGTTAGAGCTGACTTCTCTTTAAAATTTAAAAGGTCAAATATTGAGTTGAAAAAGGATATAATTATGGTATAATTAGACCAAACAAGGAGGTGTATATTATGCCACAAATAATTCCAATTAAAGACCTGAAGAATACATCGGAGATATCTGATATGTGTCATAAGTCAGAGGAACCAATTTATGTTACAAAAAATGGCTATGGCGATATGGTAATTATGAGCATGGAGATTTATGAGTCAACCATGAGACAGATCGCCATGTACAGAGATATAGAGATATCTGAAAAGCAGATAGAGGCAGGACAGGTAAAGGATGCCAGAACAGCACTTAGAGAAACGAGGGCAAAGTATGGCTTATAAATTGAATGTTACTGAGCATGCCGATGAATTGCTTGATAATCTTGTATATCATCTGGTTAATCGCTTAAAGAATAAACAGGCAGCCAGACATCTGTTAGATAGCATTGATGCCGTATATGACAGATTGGAAAATAACCCATATCAGTATCCGGAGTGTAGGGATACATATTTTGCCAAGAAAGGGTATCGAGAGGCAGTAGTTCCACAGATGAATTATATTGTCATATTTGATGTGCGAGCAGATGTTGTGAATGTAGTTGGTATATTCCACCAGCTAGAGAATTATCAGAGCAAATTATAATATGCTTTGGGGTAGAGCAGAGTCAGTCGAAAGACTGGCTCTAATTTTTTGCACTTTTTTCGCAGCTAGGCGAATAACTGTGCAGTTCATATAACTTCTTTAGAAAGATTCCAAGACGTTGTTTACAGAAATCAAGACGAGAGCTAACATAGCACAAACCCATGATTGGGTTCAAAAATTATACGATTGGAGGATTTTATATGCTATATGCAGCATATAAAACTTCAAGGTTATTGTATGGTAATGAATATTTCTTATAGATGTTCAGCATAGAAAGCATTTTCAAATCTCTAACCTTTGAGTGACTGGCGTTTTTGTGCTTAGGTGTTGCAAACAGGTACTTTTCAGGTAGATGTGAAATATGTGATTGGCTTTATATTTTTGCGTAGTTTTTAATGTGAGAAGTATTTTGAAAATCTCATGGGGTATGGGTAAACGCCAGTTGCTTTATATTGGTGAGGGTATTATACTAAATATGTTTCCTAATAGAACAATTGAGTGATTATAAAAAATGAAAATGTGTTAAAGGTAATAAATATAGATTATATACAGTATACAAATAAGGAGAGAACTATGCGAAGTATTACAATTGATTGGTCATATCCAATGGAAATAAACAATATTTTGACTGATAAACGTATGTCTGACATTGGGATTTATTACATAACACGTAATTTTGGTAGTCATGTGTCTGACTTATACATAGGAAAAACCATTTATAGTTACAAGAGTCGTTTAGAGGCTCATTGGTGGTATTGGTTGGACAATTATCGAGGTAAGAAATTTGTAAGATTAGGAAAAATTGTTAAACCTAAAAAAATCTCAGAGGAAGATATGAAGCAACTAATTAATGACGCAGAAGCCACGTTGATATATTGTTTGAGTGATCAGTTGATACATAATACTATGTGTACTGTTTCTTGCAATCCATCGCAACGCTTGAAAATCATAAATTCAGGATATAGAGGGAATATTCCAAGCGAGTTATATATTACAGACGATGAATGGATAGAAGAATAGAAGAATAGAAGTATGTAGCATTAGTTCTTAATTATAGGTAATCAATATTTGTTTTTCAACTAAAGAGCCAGTGGATAAATTTCCAAGTTTATGATGTAAAGATATAGAGTCATCTTCGGCTAGCTCTAATTTTTTGTACTTTTTTAGCAGACTGGCGAATAACTGTGCAGTTCATATAACTTCTTAAGAAAGATTTCAAGGTAAACGCAACAAGATTCGTTGCGGAAAACTTCATTTTGAGGCTGTATCCAATCAGATAAAATTTGACTGGGTAAACAGCTATGATGACTTTAGAAACAAATTTGGCATAGCAGAGAGTAATTAAGGAGACGTTAACAGATGGCAGATTTTAAATATGAAATCGTTGAGGAATTTGGTGTTCTCTCAGAAAGTCCTACAGGCTGGATAAAGGAATTTAACAAGATTCCAATTGTACCAATTCGCGCCCCCCTGACTTTTCATATTTGATCAGTTAATGTGAAATATGTTTATAGCTGAAATCAATTCTATTGAGAAGAACAGGTGGGTAAAAGTATTTGAAGAAACTATTAGTGATCTCAGACAATCATGGTTACACGCATCAGTTACGCGAAGTGATTGATCGGGAACTGCCATTTGATTTATTTTTACACTGTGGAGATGGTGAGTGCCAAAAATCAGAGTATGAGCGGCTGCTGCCTCCGCTCATGGCATCTATTTATTTAAAGGGGAATTGTGATTTCCTGCCGTTTCGCCCGATGGCACGGTTTGCCCTGGAAGGTGTAGAGATTCTGGCTGTGCATGGACATAAGCAGGCGGTCAAACAGGACGATTCGGTATTGGAGTACGAAGCGGTCAAACAGAACGCGCAGTTAATTTGTTACGGACACACACACCGGGCAGAGATTCGTGAGACAGATGGCAGGACATTTGTCAATCCGGGAAGTTTTACCGGCTATCATTCACCTACACGGAGCACCTATGCAGTGGTGGAAGTAGAAGCTGGACAGGTGATCCGTGCAGAAATAAAGCCTGTCGAAATATAGAAAATTCATATGAAAAAGTATGCCCGCAGCACCTGAAAATCAGAAACCTGTTACAGGCTGCCGCAACAGAATTTGAACGGTAATAAATATTTATACACCTGCGATCTCGTCTATTTTACGGATCTCTTCATCTGAAAATGCGGCGCTTTCTACGACTTTGATGTTATCCAGTATCTGTCCGGGTCTGGAGGCACCGATCAGTACACTTGTCACAACATCGTCTTTGAGAACCCATTTGAGAGCCATCTGAGCCAGACTCTCACCACGCTGGGCGGCGATCTCGTTCAGAGCCTGAATCTGATGAATCCGCTGATCGGTAAATTGTTCTTTCTTGAGAAAACGGCCGTCTGTATTGACGCGGCTGTCTGCCGGGATGCCATGCAGATAGCGGTCGGTCAGCATTCCCTGTGCCAGAGGGCTGAAAGCGATGATTCCCTTGCCCTCTTCCTGAGCGGCCTGCTTCAGACCGTTTTTCTCGATCGTGCGGTCGAAAATAGAATAACGGTTCTGGTTGATGACAAACGGACAGTGCAGATCACGTAAGATCGCTGCCGCACGTTTCATAGTCGCCCCATCATAGTTGGATATTCCGGCATATAGCGCTTTGCCGCTCTTTACTGCCTGGTCGAGCGCACCCATGGTCTCATCCAACGGTGTATCGGGATCCATCCGGTGATGATAGAAGATATCGACATAATCGAGTCCCATGCGCTGCAGGCTCTGATCCAGACTGGCCAGCAGATATTTGCGGCTTCCCCAGTTACCGTAAGGCCCCTGCCACATATCATAACCGGCCTTCGTACTGATGATCAGTTCATCACGGTAGGCGGTAAAATTCTCTTTTAATAATTTCCCCAGATTTGATTCGGCACTGCCATACTCCGGACCATAATTATTGGCCAGATCGAAATGTGTAATACCGTTGTCAAAGGCGGTGAATACCATTTTGCGCATGTTTTCATATACGCCGGTATCTCCGAAATTGTGCCAGAATCCCAAAGATACTTCCGGCAGCTTCAGACCACTGTTTCCACAGCGGTTGTATACCATGTTATCATATCTAGTGTCTTTTGCCTGATACATAATGTTCCCTCCTTGAGATGGTTTACTATTGTATCATAGCACATATATACGAATGAAAAAAGATGTTTCGATAGCTGCCATAGGAGTCTCTCCATAGCCGGTGCAAAAACTTCCGTATGAGGTAATGCTGTTTGCTGGATTTACGGATTGATTTGTGCTATGATATTCATATTTTAGAGACTTGAGGAGTTATGAGAAATGGATGCAACAGATAACAAGACATATTATTTGCAAAAGACATGGGTCGTGTGTGCACTGGCACTTGTCTGCACATTTTTGTGGGGGAGTGCGTTCCCCTGTATCAAGCTGGGATATGCATGGTTTGGGGTGGAGGCTGGTGACACCTGGACACAGATATTGTTTGCAGGCAGCAGGTTTGTACTTGCAGGAGTGCTCACGGTACTGATCGGCAGTCTGTCGGGAGGGGCAATGCTCGTACCGGATCGAAGTGCACTGCCGAGTATTTTGAAGCTGTCAGTATTTCAGACAATATTGCAATACATCTTTTTCTATATTGGACTGGCGCATAACAGTGGCGTGAAGTCTTCGATTATAAACGGATCGAGCACATTTTTTGTCATTCTGGTTGCGAGCCTGATCTTCCGTCAGGAAAGGCTGGATCTGAAAAAAATAGCCGGATGTGTGATCGGTTTTGCAGGAGTCATTCTCGTGAGTATGAATGGGCAGAAGATCGATAGGAATCTCAGCCTGATGGGAGATGGCAGCCTGTTTTTATCCGCATTGTCATATGCGTTTTCCTCCTGTCTGATGAAAAAGTATTCGAAGAAGGACAATCCGGTCATGCTGAGCGGTTATCAGTTCATTTTTGGCGGGATCGTGATGATTGTGCTAGGTCTGGCGATGGGTGGTAGGATCACGCATGCATCGCCGCGTGCAGTGCTGATGTTATGTTATCTGGCATGTATTTCTGCTGTGGCCTATTCGCTGTGGAGTATTTTGTTAAAATATAACCCGGTGTCAAAAGTTGCGATCTTTGGATTTGCCAATCCGGTGTTTGGCGTGCTGCTGTCCGCATGGTGGCTCGGTGAGGGCACGAGTGAGCTTGGCTGGAACGCACTGGCTGCATTGATTCTCGTCTGCATCGGAATATGCATTGTGAATTTCAAAAAAGAATAAGAGAACAATTACGCAGGAGAAAAAGGGGAAATGGATAGTAGTTTTTTTGGTACGGAGAAAATCACGAAGATCATATGGAAGATTGCGCCGCCGGTGATGCTGGCGCAGCTCATACAGGCATTATATAATATTGTGGATAGCCTGTTTGTCGGCAGGTATTCGGAGAGCGGTCTGACAGCACTCTCGATCGTATATCCGCTGCAGCTTCTCATGATTGCGCTCGGTGTCGGCACCGGAGTAGGTATCAATACGAGTGTGGCATATTATCTGGGTGTCCGTGAACAAAAGCAGGCAGATGAAGCGGCAGGAACCGCTGCGCCGCTTGGGCTGGTGCTGTGGGGAGTGTTTGCGCTCATCTTTTATTTTCTGATGCCTGCATATGCACGCATGTCTACGGATTCGCAGATCGTGATTGATGAGGTGATCTGTTATGGAAGGATCGTCTGCGTATGCAGTATCGGACTGTTTTTAGAGAGCGTCTGGAGTAAGGTGCTGCAGGCGAATGGCGATATGAAGACGCCGATGGCGGCACAGATTATCGGCGCAGTTGTCAATATCGTGCTTGATCCGGTTCTGATTTTTGGATTGTTCGGTGTACCGCAGATGGGGATTGCCGGAGCGGCAGCCGCGACAGTCGTTGGTCAGATTGCTGCGGCACTCATTGTTATGAAAAAAGCATATCACCGTTCGCCGGCATGGAGACGGTATCCGGCGATCGTAAAGAAAATCTATGTACTGGGAATCCCAAATATCATCATGCAGTCAGCATATACATTTTACATTCTGGGACTGAACCTGATTCTGGCGGCGTTTTCGGATCAGGCGGTGACTGCACTCGGATTGTATTATAAATGGCAGACATTCTTTTTCATTCCGCTCGGTGCGCTGCAGACGTGTATTGTGCCGGTACTCAGCTATAATTATGCTGCCGCGGATATTGGGCGCTGTAAAAAGACACTGTCGGTATCCCTGGTGTGGGGAATGGCACTGATGTTTATCGGCACGTTGTGTTTTGAACTGGTTCCGGCGCAGATGCTGTCCGTGTTTACCTCTGATCCGCAGGTGATCGAGATCGGGGCATATGGATTTCACTGGATTGGGATCGGATTTATCCCGATGGTGACATCGCTGATCTTTCCGGTGTTTTTTCAGGCGATCGGCAGTGCACTCAAGAGTTCCCTGCTCACCATTGTGCGTACCGTCGTATTGTTTGTACCATTAGGATATATCTTTTCGCGGTTCGGGCTGCATATGTTCTGGCTGACGTTTCCGGTGACGGAGACACTGACGACGCTGCTTGGCTGCTTCTTTTATAAAAAATTTCTGGATCAGTACCGGGTGCGGTTCTGATGGCAGCCCAGAATCCGTTCGAATAATAATCCAGCGCCCATCCATAACGGCGCATAATCCAGGCGGATGACACCGTGGATGTTCAATCTGGCATGACTGTAGTCCCATGGACAGCAGCCATGCTTTTTTAACAGGCTGCCACTGATGAATTCGCCAGTCAGGATCGCAGCGGAATAGATGCTGCCTCTCGCAAGCGCAGGCAGTTTGCCGGTGAGTTGGTACAGTGGCTTGATCAGTGCGGCACACCCATAGATCGGAAACATCCAGACTGATGTCTGTCCCATTAATCGGCGGTCAATGTGGTGCACATTTTTTACGGCGCTGAACAGAATCTCCATACACCAGCCGGTCAGACCGCAGAGCATAAAATTTTGTGGAAATGAAGTCTTGTGTGTCTGCATATTCATAAAAAAAGTATGCCCGGAAAAAGCAGTTTTATAAGGAAGATACTTGCGCCACTTACAAAAAAGCAATAAGATAGTCTATATGGATATAGTTGGCCTGTGAATTAGGAGGTAGACGATGAGATTACAAACATTATTAGAGCGTATGGAATATACTTGTCCGCAGGGCAGTGCGGATATTGAAGTGACAGATCTTGTATATGACTCGAGAAAGGTGGCGCAGGGCAGTGTCTTTGTGTGTATCAAAGGTGCGGTCGTAGACGGACATACCTTTCTGCCGGCTGTGTGCAAGGCTGGTGCGGCAGCGGTCGTTGTGCAGGATGAAGTAGAAGTGCCAGATGGCGTGACCGTGATCCGTGTACCGGATACGAGACTGGCGTTAGCAGAGCTGTCAGCAGCTTATTTTGGCTATCCCGCAGAGCAGTTAAAGACAATCGGTATCACCGGCACGAAGGGAAAGACGACAACGACCTATATGATTAAGTCTATTTTAGAGCATGCGGGTTATCGGGTCGGTCTGATCGGTACGATCGAGACGATTATCGGGGAGACACACATCCCGGCGGTTAATACGACACCGGAGTCTTATGTGATCCAGGAAAGCTTTCGGAAGATGGTGGATGCAGGGATTGATGTCGTTGTGATGGAGGTATCTTCACAGGGGCTGAAGCTTCACCGTGTCGGCGGCTTTGTGTTTGATATTGGTATTTTTACGAACCTCGAACCGGATCATATCGGACCGAATGAGCATGCTTCTTTTGAAGAATATATGGAGTGTAAGGGCATGTTGTTTAAACAGTGCCGCCTCGGTATTGTGAATGCGGATGACGAGCACACGGAGAAACTCCTTGCCGGTCATACGTGTGAGATAGAGACATATGGATTATCAGAAAAAGCGGATCTGCGTGCGGCTGATATGGAACTGATCAAGGGAAAAGGATATCTTGGTGTGAAATACCATGCAAAGGGACTGGTGGACTGCCTGGTGGAGATTCATGTGCCCGGCCGTTTCAGTGTGTACAATTCGCTCACAGCGATCGCCGTATGCCATCATTTTAAAGTCACAACCGAAAATATCCAGTCAGCGCTGCGTGCCGCGAAGGTCAAGGGCCGCATCGAGATCGTGAAAGTATCGGATGATTTCACACTGATGATTGATTATGCGCACAATGCGATGAGCCTGAAGAGCCTGTTGTCTACGCTGCAGGAGTATGAACCGGGCAGACTGGTCTGTTTGTTTGGCTGCGGTGGCAACCGTTCGAAGCTGCGCCGTTATGAGATGGGGGAGGTCAGCGGTAATATGGCAGACCTGACGATCATTACCTCAGACAATCCCAGATATGAGGAGCCGCAGGCGATCATCAATGATATCAAGATCGGTATGTCAAAGACGGATGGTAAGTTTGTCGAGATCGCTGACCGTAAGGAAGCGATCCGTTATGCGATCGCACATGCAAAACCGGGCGATGTCATCGTGCTGGCAGGAAAAGGCCATGAGGATTATCAGGAGATCTGTGGTGTCAAACATCACATGGATGAACGTGAACTGATCGCAGAAGTGGTTGCCGAACTGAAAAGTGAGGCATAGGATGTACGCAGATATCATTATCGATATCTCACATGAAAAACTGGATAAAGTTTTTCAGTATCGGATACCGGATGAGATGCTCGCACATCTGCAGGCCGGTATGCAGGTGCGTGTGCCGTTTGGGGGCGGCAACAGGCTGCGCACCGGTTATGTGACAGATATCACGGATCATACAGATTATGATCCTTCAAAAATAAAGGAAATTGTACAGATCATTGAGGAATCTGTGCCGATTGAATCCCAGCTCATTGCGCTTGCAGCGTGGATGCGCCGCAATTATGGTGGTACGATGAACCAGGCGCTAAAGACTGTGATACCGGTCAAGACGAAAGAGCGGCTGCAGCAAAAGCGCACGGTTGTATTGGTACTTACTGACCATGCAGAGGCTGTGGATCTGCTTATGCAGATGCAAAAAAAGCATCAGACGGCACGTGCAAGGCTGCTGGAGGCCCTGATTGAAAATCTGGCGATTGACTATGAGGTTGTCCTGCACAAGCTGAATGTGACAGCAGCCGTCATGCGGGCGCTGGAAGAACAGCATGTGATTCGTATCGAATGTGAGGATCGCTACCGCAATCCGGTTGCACATCTGGAACAAAGGGGTTATGCACTGACTTTGAATCAGGAGCAGCAGATGGTCGTGGATGCGATCGATGCGGACTTTCAGGTGGGGCAGTATGGAAACTATCTGATACAGGGTGTGACCGGCAGTGGCAAGACCGAGGTGTATATGGAGCTGATCGCGCGGGCGGCAGCTGTTGGTAGGGCTTCGATTGTGCTGATTCCGGAGATTGCGCTCACGTTTCAGACCGTGATGCGTTTTTATAACCGGTTTGGGAACCGTGTCAGTATCCTGCATTCGCGGTTATCACAGGGAGAGCGTTATGATCAGTTTCTGCGTGCGAAAAACGGTGAACTGGATGTGATGATCGGACCGCGTTCTGCGCTGTTCACACCGTTTTCAAATCTTGGATATATTATAATTGATGAAGAACATGAGACGAGCTACAAGTCGGAGACTGTGCCGCGCTATCATGCGCGGGAGACTGCATTTGCGCGTGCGCGTATGGCAGGAGCCAGCGTAGTACTCGGCTCGGCGACTCCATCGCTCGAGAGCAGTTATTATGCGCAGAAAGGTATGGTCAGACGTTTTTATCTGACGGGACGCGCGAAGGCAGACAGTAGTCTGGCAGCCTGTCAGGTCGTGGATCTGCGTGAGGAGCTGCGCAGTGGCAACCGTTCAATTCTCAGTCACAGACTGCAACAGTTGATGGAGGATCGGCTTGCGCGCAGGGAACAGACGATGCTCTTTTTGAACCGTCGCGGTATGGCGGGCTTTGTCTCATGCCGGGCGTGTGGTGAAGTATTGAAATGTCCACACTGTGATGTGTCGCTCAGCCTGCATAATGATGGCAGGCTCAAGTGTCATTATTGTGGCTATGAGACGGGGCAGGCATCGGTTTGCCCGTCCTGTGGCTCAAAATATATCGGGGCATTCCGTGCAGGGACGCAGAAGATCGAGGAGATCGTGAAAGAACGGTTTCCGCATGCGCGGGTATTGCGCATGGATTATGACACGACGCGGACAAAGGGCAGCTATGAGAAGATCCTGTCTGCATTTGCCAATGAGGAAGCAGATATACTGATTGGCACACAGATGATTGTCAAGGGACATGATTTCCCAAAAGTGACGCTCGTAGGTGTACTGGCAGCAGATCTGTCGCTGCACAGCAATGATTACCGTGCAGCGGAGCGGACATTTCAACTGCTGACGCAGGCAGCGGGCCGCGCGGGACGTGGAAACCGGCCGGGCGAGGTCGTGATCCAGACCTACCAGCCGGATCATTATGCCGTGCAGACCGCACAAGCGCAGGATTATGAACAGTTTTATGAGCAGGAACTTGCCTATCGGGAGATGATGTGTTATCCTCCCGTATGGAATCTGCTGCTCGTAGCAGTGGCATCACCGTCAGAGATGCAGGCTGAAAATTGCGCTGCTGCAATCGGCAGATGGCTGTGTGCACAGGATATGCAGATGCAGGTGATTGGCCCGACGGAGGCCGCAGTTGCAAAAGTCAATGATATTTACCGCCGTGTGATCTATATCAAGAGTGAAGATTATGAGGTGCTGATCCATGCCAAAGAGGGGATCGAGCATTTACTGGCGGAGAATACCTGGCGTCAGACGAGTGTGCAGTTTGATTTTAATCCAATGAATGGTTTTTAAAGGAGGAAATAGAAATGGCTTTACGTCAGATTCGCATCCAGGGGGATGCAGTATTGGAAAAAACCTGTAGAGAGGTCAAAGAGATGACTCCGCGTATCCGCGAGTTGATTGATGATATGCTCGATACGATGTATGACGCAAACGGAGTGGGACTGGCAGGACCGCAGGTTGGCGTGTTAAAACGTATCTGTGTCATTGATATCGGGGAAGGACCGATCGTGCTGATCAATCCGGTGATCATCGCATCTGATGGGGAACAGACCGGAGATGAGGGATGTCTGAGCCTCCCCGGAAAAGCAGGACAGGTTACGCGTCCGAACCATGTAGTTGTGCGTGCATTAAACCCGGATATGGAACAGATCGAAGTAGAAGGAGAGGCACTGCTCGCGCGGGCGCTCTGCCATGAGATTGATCATCTGGACGGACATATGTACACCGAAAAGGTGGAAGGACAGCTGCATGACGTGACTTACGAGGAAGATTAGCGGTGGAATTGCGCCACATGTAATGATCGTATAAGATAGACGTTTGCGAAACTATTTAATCATCGGGCTATCTGGCTGTGGGCGCAGGGGCATTCTGATCAAGCTGCTCCGGTTGCCCGGCGGTGTCTCGCTGTATCTTCAGCCTTGGCTCGATGTGTCCTTCGCACACATAGCCTGCGGCTTTCAGCTATGACATGAAGTTCGTTTACGAATCGCTCGCACTTCGCCGAACAAAAGTCGCAGTTGACAGAAACCACTGTGCCCACAGCCGTTAGCCCTGCGTTATATGCTGTTTGCGAAACATTTTAGTAGTTGAATAGAACATGCAAGCACTATCAACTCAGATGTAGAAGTAGCAGCGCGAGCAAAGGCGTGTCTGATTTTGCTGCCTTTGCACGATGGAGAGGAGACTCGTAACTCGTGGA
>CAKRIZ010000048.1 GCA_934351445.1 uncultured Eubacterium sp. | reverse complement strand
GTTTTGACTGAGACACCCAATAATTCAGCAAAATCTTTTGGTTTGTAATTAGTGATATTAGATGTGTTCATAACAATGCCCTCCATGAGTATATTTCAACACATTTAATCACTATTGGCAATGATTTTGATTACTTAAAGTTTTCTCCTTTACCAGCACAATATCGAGCACCTCTTCCATGTGTTCCACCGGTATGATGGACAGCCCGCGCGTGATCTCAGCCGAGATCTCTTCCAGATCTTTCGCATTCTTTCCCGGTACACAGACGGTCTGTACACCGGCATTTTTTGCTGCCAGCAGCTTCTCTTTCAATCCTCCGATCGGAAGTACGCGGCCGCGCAGCGTGATCTCTCCGGTCATCGCCACATCCGCCCTGGCTGGAATGCCTGTCACCGCAGACAACATCGCCGAAGCCATCGTGATACCGGCGGATGGTCCGTCTTTGGGCACTGCTCCCTCCGGAATATGGATGTGTATATCATGCTCACTGAAAAAGTTCTTATCCAACCCATAATCCATACTGATCGAACGCACATAGCTGAGCGCCGTCTGCGCCGACTCTTTCATGACATCTCCCATCTGTCCGGTCAGCTTCATCTCACCCTTTCCAGGCATCAGATTGACCTCGACCTCCAATGTGACGCCACCGACACTCGTCCACGCGAGTCCCCTCACTATGCCGACTTCATCTGTCTGTCCTGCCTTGTCTTCTGTGTATTTCACCTTTCCGAGATATTGTTCCAGATTCCCTGCTGTGACCCGCACCTGCTTTTTCTCACCCTCATACACTCTGCGCGCCGTCTTCCGGCAGATCTCTCCCAGCTTGCGCTCAAGATTACGCACACCGGCTTCTCTCGTATAGCCGGAGATGATCTGTTCCATCGCTGCGCGGCTGATCTCAAGCTGTCCGGTCACCAATCCATTTTTCTTCATCTGTTTGGGCAGCAGATGATCTGTAGCAATATGATATTTTTCATTCGCCGTATAGCTTGTGACCTCAATCAGTTCCATCCGGTCTAAGAGCGGACGCGGGATCGTCTCGGTCGAATTCGCTGTACAGATAAACAGTACTTCCGACAGATCTACCGGAAGTTCAACATAATGATCACGGAACTTCTGGTTCTGCTCGCCATCTAATACTTCCAATAATGCAGACGAGGTATCTCCCTTGTAATCGCTGCTCACTTTATCGATCTCGTCCAGCAGAATCAGCGGATTACTCACTCCCGCTGTCCGGAGCGCCGTCACCAGTCTGCCCGGCATCGCCCCGACATAGGTACGCCGGTGTCCACGGATCTCAGCCTCATCGCGCACACCACCGAGACAGATGCGCACATATTTTTTGTCCAGCGCTTCCGCGACCGAACGCGCAATACTTGTTTTTCCGGTTCCCGGAGGTCCTACCAGACAGATGATCGGACTCTCACCCTTATTCGTCAGATTGCGCACCGCCAGAAACTCCAGCATACGTTCCTTGACCTTTTCCAACCCAAAATGCTGCTCTTCGAGCACCTCCCGCGCATGTTTCAGATCCTTGTTATCTTTGGACACCTTTTTCCACGGAAGTTCCAGAACTGTCTCCAGATATCCACGCAGCACTGCACTTTCTGATGAATTGGACGGGATATTTTTAAAACGATCGATCTCTTTTGCGATCTTTGCCTTGGTCTGTGCATCTGCCTTGAGTTTTTTCAGCTCCGCGCGGAAATGATCGATATCACTCTCCGTATTGTCCTCACCGAGTTCCTTGCGGATGACCTTCATCTGCTCCCTGAGCAGATACTCCTTCTGGTTCTGGTCCACTTCCTGTCTAACCTTTTCCTGAAATTCATTTTTGATCGCAATGATGTCCATCTCCTGCAGGAGCATGGCAACCAGCACTTCATAACGCTCCGTCAGTGTGATAGCTTCCAGTAAATGCTGCTTTCCATGATAATCAATCGCCAGATTATTCGCGACCATGTCCAGTGTGCCACCGAGATCTGTCTGCTCACAGATCTGACGCACGAGTTCCTTGCTGACTTTTCCATTGACAGCCGCATATTTTGTAAACGTCTCCTGCACACCGCGCAGCATACCCTGTTGCACATTTTCTGCCAGTTCTTCCATATCTTCTTCGCTAAAACGGATCGCCTGTACCTTCAGATAGTCCTGCTCATCCAATACTTCGCCCAGCTCTGCGCGTTCATTTCCTTCCACCAGCACACGGATCACTCCGCCCTGCATCTTGATCACCTGCTTGATATGTGCAATCGTACCGATCTGATACAGATCATCCTGTGCCGGTTCTTCTATATCCGCGTCTCTCTGCGCGACGAGAAAGATACGCTCATCCTCCATCATCGACTGCTCCACCGCATGAATCGAGCGTTCGCGGCTAATATCAAAATGCACAAGCATTCCCGGCAGTATCACCATGCCGCGCAGCGCGACCGCAGGCAGCTCCAATATAATATCTGTCATACTTTTATCCTTTCCCTCTTTTATACCACTTAGATGTTTGCGAAACTATTTTTGTCAGGTTTTGTGTCATGCAAGCACATGATCAAGAGTCCGCAGCTCCCGCAAGCATGTCTGTTTTGCTTTCGTTGCACGAACCATTCCGATGAGCCTTGGAAAAACCTAACTCGTGTTCAGCAGAGGCTTCCACGAGTTACAAGTCTCATCTCCATCGTGCAAAGGCAGCAAAATCAGACACGCCTTTGCTCGCGCTGCTACTTCTGCATCTGAGTTGATAGTGCTTGCTTGTTCCGTTCACCTACTAAAATGTTTCGCAAACAGTATATGCCGCAGGGCTGACGGCTGTGGGCGCAGTGGTTTCTGTCAACTGCGACTTTTGCCCAGCGAAGTGCGAGCGATTCGTAAACGAACTTCATGTCATAACCGAAAGCCGCAGGCTATGTGTGTGAGCAAAGCGAAAAACACATCGAGCCAAGGCTGAAGAGACAGCGAGACACCGCTGGACAATCGGAGCAGCTTGATCAGAATACTACTGCGCCCACAGCCAGATAACCCGGATCATAAAAATAGTTTCGCAAACATCTATTTTATACCATTAGGCGTTTGCTACTCAGATGCAGAAGCTGCGACCTCTTAACAATGACAAAACCCGCCTGTAACTATTTTACAGGCGGGCTACATGCATCATTCAGGCGCCCTTGCGCTCAATCTCCGGTTCTCCGTCCGCTTCGACCGCCTCATGGGTAATCGTACATGCTACAATATCCTCATCGGAAGGGATCTCATACATCAGATCCTCTAATGTATGCTCCATAATTGAACGTAAGCCTCGCGCTCCGGTATTCTGCGAGAGTGATTTATCCGCAATCGCTTCCACCGCATCATCCGTAAAGTACAATTCAACACCATCCAGTTCGAACAGCTTTGTATACTGTTTGATCAGGGAGTTCTTCGGCTCGCGCAAAATACGCATCAGTGCATCCTTGTCCAGTGAATCGAGTGAAACTGTCACCGGCACACGTCCGACAAACTCCGGAATCAATCCAAATTTGACAAAATCCTGCGGCATGACATGCTTAAACAGTTCTCCTGTATTACGCTCATGCTTTTCCCGGATCTCCGCATTAAATCCAATCGATTTCTGATCCATACGGTTCTCAATGATCTTTTCCAGACCATCAAACGCACCACCGCAAATGAACAGGATGTTGGTCGTATCGATCTGGATCAGCTCCTGCTGCGGATGCTTTCTGCCACCCTGCGGTGGTACACTCGCCTGAGTTCCTTCCAAAATCTTCAGCAATGCCTGCTGCACACCCTCTCCGGATACATCTCTGGTGATCGATACATTCTCGGATTTTTTCGTAATCTTGTCAATCTCATCAATATAGACAATACCGCACTGTGCACGCTCTACATCATAATCAGCTGCCTGGATCAGCTTGAGCAGGATGTTCTCCACATCCTCACCCACATATCCGGCCTCCGTCAGCGTGGTCGCATCTGCAATCGCAAACGGCACATTAAGCACACGGGCGAGCGTCTGGGCGAGCAATGTTTTTCCGGAACCAGTCGGTCCAAGCATCAGAATATTACTCTTCTGCAGTTCGACATCAATCTCCTGTTCACTCGTAATACGCTTATAATGATTATATACAGCTACAGACAATACTTTTTTTGCTTCTTCCTGTCCGATGACATATTCATCGAGAAATTCCTTTAACTTTTTCGGTTTCTGAAGATTGATCTCAAAATCTGCCTTCGGCTGCTGCGATGCATCATCTTCAAATTCTTCTTCAATGATCTCTGCGCAGATGTCCACACACTCATCGCAGATATAAGCGCCACCCGGGCCTGCGATCAGCTTGCGCACCTGATCCTGTGTCTTTCCACAGAAGCTGCAGCGAATCTTTTCCATATTTTTACCTGCCACTATCGTCTCTCCTGATTAGTTACTGTGATTCGTAATAATGCTATCAATCAATCCGTATTCTACGGCTTCCTGCGCACTCATATAGTTATCGCGCTCGGTATCGGCAGCGACCTGCTCAACCGGCTTTCCTGTATTGGCAGCTAGAATCTCGTTTAATCTCTTCTTTGTCTTTAAAATATTCTCAGCTGCGATCTGGATCTCAGTTGCTTGTCCTTTTGCTCCACCGGACGGCTGATGGATCATGATCTCCGCATTCGGAAGCGCAAAACGTTTGCCCTTGGCACCGCCTGCCAATAAAAATGCACCCATGCTGGCAGCCATTCCGATACAGATCGTAGACACATCACACTTGATGTACTGCATC
The DNA here is from genome assembly GCA_934351445.1 of uncultured Eubacterium sp. Taxonomy (GTDB): domain Bacteria; phylum Bacillota; class Clostridia; order Lachnospirales; family Lachnospiraceae; genus W0P33-017. Next base: position 7,650 of record CAKRIZ010000048.1, on the reverse strand, counting down.
GTATCATAGATTGCCAGACCTGCAGTGACCATTCCTCCCGGTGAATTGATATACAGATGGATATCCTTTCCAGGGTCTTCGGACTCTAAAAATAATAACTGTGCGACTGTCAGGCTGGCAGTCGTTTCATTGACTTCCTCTCCGAGGAAAATAATACGCTCTTTTAACAAACGGGAATAGATATCATAAGAACGCTCTCCCCTGCTCGTCTGCTCTACGACATAAGGTACTAAACTCATATCAAAAAACCTCCTTCAAAACCAATTCGCAAAATGGACAAAACAGACTGACCTTATACAAGGTCAGCCTGCCATCATCTTTCGTTTATTCAGCGTCTGTCTCTGTAGTAGTCTTGGGCTTTGCCTTTGCTCGCTCCTTCACATTCGCCATTACGAACTCTACTGCCTTCTTTACAGCAATATCTCTCTTCATGGACTCCTTCTCGGAATCACCCATATAGTTCTTGAGATCCTCGGCCTTCATGCCATACATAGAAGCCATCTTCTCGATCTCTGCATCCACATCCTCATCAGATGCCACAATATTTTCTTCCTTTGCAATCTGCTCTAATACAAGGCTGCTCTGAATGCGCTGTAATGCCTCCGGGCGAACCTGCTCCTTGAGCTTGTCGATTGTCATACCTGAGAACTGCAGATACTGGTCAAATGACATACCCTGTGCTGCGATTCTCTGTGCAAACTCATCGATCATGCCCTGTGCCTGCATATCGATCATTGCCTCAGGGATCTCCATCTTGGACTTGTCGATAATCTTCTGGATCGCCTCATCCTCCTTGGTTCCCTTTGCAGCGTTATCCTTGCGCTCCTGCAGCTTCTTCTTTACATCCTCACGGTACTCTGCCACTGTATCGAACTCTGATACGTCCTGAACAAACTCATCGTTCAGCTCCGGCAGTTCCTTTGCGCGGATCTCGTTGATCTTTACTTTAAATACAGCGGGCTTTCCTGCCAGTTCAGCAGCCTGATACTGCTCAGGGAAAGTCACGTTTACTTCGACTTCATCATCGGTATTCTTGCCTACGAGCTGATCCTCAAATGTATCGATGAAAGAGTGTGAACCGATCTCTAACGGATGATTCTCTCCCTTTCCGCCTTCAAATGCAACACCATCTACAAATCCCTCAAAATCGATCACTGCTGTGTCGCCCTCCTGGACAGCACGGTCTGTCACGGTGATCGTTCTCGCATTTGCATTTCTCTGTGTCTCGATCTCGGTATCTACTTCCTCGTCAGATACGCTTGTATCGATCTTGGTTACGGTCACACCGTTGTATTTTCCTAATGTTACCTCAGGTCTCTTTGCTACCTCTGCAGTAAAGATAAAAGGCTTGCCTTTCTCAATCTGGGTCACGTCTACGGTCGGCTGTGATACCACATCAACACCACTCTCGTCTACGGCTGCGGGATAGTTCTTCTGTAACAGCTCATTTGCAGCATCCTCATAAAAGATCTCTGCACCATACATCTTCTCGATCATCGCCTGAGGAACTTTTCCTTTACGGAAGCCCGGGATGGAAATCTTATTTTTCTGTCTGTTGTATGCTGCCTTGATCGCTGCATCTACTGCCTCAGCCTCCACCTCAACGGTGAGCTTGACCATATTCTTTCCTAAATCCTCAACCTGTACATTCATTGTAACTGTTTCCTCCTTAAACATTATCTTAAAAATTTTAAAATAAATATATATAAATGAAAAGCGTTGCTGCAAAAGGGCATAGCAACGCCTATGCAGTCATTTATGGATTATAACATAGGAATTTTGGAATTTCCATAACTTTTTTCATTTTTTATATAGAATTTATATATCATCTATAGAAAAATGCCCCATCAGGCAACAAAAACAGGGTATATCCGATGGCAGCCACCTGTTTCTGCGCCTTCACGCGCACCAGCAGCACCCGGATATACCCTGTCTTTTTTTGCAACGGAAGCGATGAAATTATTTCATCTGCTCCTCCTGCTTCTTGATCATCTTGCGGACCATCTCGCCACCGATAGAACCTGCCTCACGTGAAGACAGATCTCCGTTGTAGCCGTCCTTTAACTGTACGCCTAACTCACTTGCGACTTCTTCCTTAAAACGCTTCATTGCGTCTTTTGCCTCAGGTACTTCCATCTGGTTTGTACCACTCTTTGAATTGCTTGTTGCCATGGTTGTTTCCTCCATCATACTTTTGCTTTTTGAGTAGCTTTGTACTCATTGCTAGTGTTTCCGCACACACATAAAATATGAGAGGTAATTTCTGGCTACTGCTCCGGATTCATCCGCATCAGAATTTCATTCATTTTCTTCTTACGCAGTAATACTGCCAATAAAATCACATAATAGATCACGCCGATCAGCTGCACGAGCTGATATCCCGAGATCACCTCTGATGCACCGCCCGTTCCGTACAATCCACTCGTAATCAATCCGCACAGATCTATAAATCCATGTAAAAACACAACCACCCAGATATTTCCCGAGCGGAAATAGATCGCCGCAAACGCCATCCCCATCATTCCTGCAACCACGCACTGCACAAATACACCGACCGGATCTGCACCAATCAGATTTGTCAGGTGCGCCATTCCAAACAGAATGCCGGATACGATCACCGCCTTCCACACACCCTGTTTCGTCGCTCCGTAACGTTCAAGCAATAGCCCCGCAATCGCCCCTCTGCACAGAAATTCTTCTGTCATACCGACCAGAAACATGCAGACTACAAACGCCACGATCTCATATCCGGGGCACAATATTCGTTCACCTTCATAAGAAGCAAGCTGAGCAGCTGCAGCGATCACACCGACCACCAGAAAATAGCCGCCGACAGCCAGACCTTTCGAAAAACCGATCCCTTTTTCTGCCAACACATCACCGCGTCCACACTGTCTGAGCACCGCGTAAGCGAGCAATGCGCCGCACGCTTCCTGCAATGCCAGCAGCTGGTATTCTCCGAGTGGTACATTTTTAAACAGTATCTGCCATGCAACCGAGCACAGCATCATGCCCCCGAGTACAAAAATCTCTGCCAGAATACAGTAGATGAATGTATGCTTTTTTGCAAATTGTTGTATGTTACCCATCTTTTCTTCCCTCATACGCTCTTATTTTATGATGATCCGCTGGCTGACCACCAGATATCAGCAGCTATCATTAACTATCATTAACCATCATTAAATAGATACCTGCTGCCTGCGCAGCATCAGACATGCTGCTATGATGCAGATCACCGAACCAATCACGCCACCTGCCGTCAGGACAAGCCGCACATGCGCACCCACATATGCGATCATCTGCTGCAACGCTATTGTGAGCGCACTGCCTGACTGATATTGCTCCAGATAAGTAAACCCGCGCGGCAAACCGATCAGGATGACCAGCATCACTACCCAGAATACATAATATGCCGTCCGCCCGAAACGTGTGACCGCTGCACCCATCAGCATCGTCACTGCCATGCCTGCCAGCGCAATGAGCAGCAGATACTGCCAGCGCAGGATCGGCTGCACAACGTCCTCCTGTACGATTCCCGGATAGATCACTGCCAGAAAACGCTGTTCGATCCAATGCAATAGCACAACTGCCAGATCAAAGACCAGATAAACCACCCATGTCGCCGCCATATATGCCGGCAGCGTCTGCCTGCGCGTCTGCCCCATGGCAATCGCATAATTGTAATTTGTGACCATCTGGGCAGCCGAAAAGAAACACATATAGAACAGTGCCCCTACTACCATCAGGCTGCCCATCAAAAATACGCTGTCCTCTTCTGCACCCGACATCAATACAACCGCAATCACCATACCTACCACATACAGACCACCCAGGAACAGTACTCCAGCAAGCAGCAGATCCCGCATCAGGCAGAGCTGTTTCCACACATCCTGTATATACCGTTTCATCTATCAATTCCCTCCTACCGTCAACACTCTATTGTTTACACACGTACCTCTATTTTACGGATAAACAGCCAGCAGATGACCGATACAGTCACAAATAACACAACTCCGATCAGATCAAACATTGACAAGCCACCGATCTGGAACACATTGCCCAATACAGACATCTTGCCCATAAAAGTCGTAAAACCCGCAACCGCCCCACTGATCACTGCCGCCAGAAACGTAAATATATAGTATGCCACCTTTCCGAAACGGTAGATCAGCATACCGTTTATCAGCGCAATGCTGCTGGCAATAAAAAATATATTCTGCGCCAGTGCGCATGCCTCTAATGTACCCATCGGCATCCATGCTGCCGGTGCAAATGTGAAAATCAGATATACGACGAAAAGCATCCCGACAATCTGCAGCAGATCCATGTAGATCACACTGATCATTGCATCCTTTCGCGTGGAACCGTAGCTGAGCGTCAACTGCGTGTAGGTCACCAGGTCCAGCATTCCATAGATCATAAATATAAGCGCACCGATAAATAACACGGTCTCCGGAAGGCGCGACACCAGATTCTGCATGCTGAATGCTTCACCGGCTATCAGTGTAAAATACAACACAAATACTGCGGTCATCAATATTGCCGTCCCAAGCACCCGCCCGGCTCGAAAGCCCGCATAACGCAGTGAACGTGTCAATCCATTCATTTTCATTATGATGCCTCCCTTCCACACAATGCTACAAACAGATTCTGCAGCGATACCGGCTGCACCGTCACATCATAGCCGTCAGCCAGCGACTGTCCTTCTTCGAGCAGTACCGTCACGCCCTTGCTGCGTCCGATCATCTCTGTATGATGCACCGTAAGATGTGCGCATGCGCTATCTACCTCCTCTGCAAGACCACTCACATGTACTGCGCGCTCCAGCAATTCCTGCGTATCCTCCTTTAATAAGATCTTACCGTCTTTTAAGAAAATGACTTCCCCGAAAACATTTGCCGCCTCCTCAATGATATGCGTGGAGATCACAAATGTTCTGCCGGTAGCCTCATGCTCCTCTAAGATCAGCCGGTAAAAATCTTCTCTGGCTACCACATCCAGACCAGCCACCGGCTCATCAAGGATCGTGATCTCCGCTTTACTCGCCAGCGCGACAATGATCGTCACCATCGACAGCATGCCTTTGGACATCTTGGAGATCTTCTTTTTCACATCCAGACCAAACTGCTCTACCAATCGTTTTTCCATCCCGACATCCCAGTTCGGATAATACGTGCGTGCCATCCGGAGATATTCTTTGACCTTAATCGTATTCGGACCAAGCACAGAGAGCGTATTGAGTTCTCTGGAAAAGCACAGATGATCCAACGCCTCACGGTTCTCCCACACCGGCATGCCATCATATGTGACGGTTCCGCCTGTTGCCGGATTCTGTGCTGTCAGAATCGACAGCAGCGTCGTCTTACCGGCTCCATTTCTTCCGATCAGTCCATAGATCTTTCCCTGCTCAATCGTCAGGTCAATGCCATCCAGCACCTGTTTCTTTCCATACTGTTTTGTAAGATTCTCACATACTAACTGTCCCATATTATTCATCCCCCTATTCATGCGCGCGGATCATCTCAATTAACTGATCACTGCTGATACCCAGGCTCTTTGCTTCTTCTAGCAGGCCTTTCATATAATTTTCATAAAATGCATCTTTACGCTTATTTATGATCTGTTCCTTTGCACCCTTTGCTACAAACATGCCGATCCCCCTCTTTTTATACAAGATTCCCTCATCCACGAGCAGATTGATTCCCTTCGCTGCAGTCGCCGGATTGATGGTATAGAGCTTCGCCAGTTCATTCGTACTGGGCACCCGTTCCTCCTCCAGCAGAATCCCACGCAGGATATCTGTCTCTATCATCTCACTTAGCTGCAAATAAATGGATTTATCCTGAGATAACAGTTCATTCAAATGTTACACCTCCCTGTCTATGCATCTGTTTCTGACAGTTACATAACTCTCTATTTCTTTTCACTTATTTAGTTGTGCGGTTCATTACTTGTGTAATTAACCATATCACCGCACAACCCATTTGTCAACACTTTTCAATTATTTTTGATTGATTTTTATGAAACGGTATCGTATACTGGATAGTGCAGACGTACTAGGATGCGCTCAGACGCTCAGGTACGCAGCAGGCGGATATGGCGGAATTGGCAGACGCGCTAGATTTAGGTTCTAGTGTCCACGACGTGCAGGTTCAAGTCCTGTTATCCGCATGAAAGACCATCAAACCCTTGATTTATCAAGAGTTTCGAGGGTCTTTTCTTTTTTTACCTACACATTTTTTGCTTTCTCAACGGCACTTTTGACATCAACTCTGACATCAATTGATCCATACCATAGTTATAATATATATTTCACAAAAAACGAGATACCGTGCCTTTTCAAGTGTCATTACTCGCATCGAAACCGAAACAGTATGTCACAGACATAAAACTTCAGGAACTGGCACAAGTTATCGCCACTACCTTTGTCTATCTGATCAGGGGGGAATAAGAAAAAGCCCTTGTGGACAATACATCACAACAAGGGCTCTTTGCTTATCTGTCTTCAGCGAAGTAACATTTTCAATATTCGCCTATTTATTTATGCCGCATATTCTACAATTGCAACTTCTGTCAGGGCTTCTTTCAATTTCTTTACAATTTCCTCAATCCGAGCAACCACCTCACCACTATAGGATACTTCACCACACTGACTGCACTTATGACACGGCACATGCTTTATAATAATAAAATGTCCATCCAAGTCCACCATATAATTGCAGAAATCATCCCGCATTTCTCCCTTGCAATAAAAACATCTATCCATACGATTATTCCTTTCTCTTTTTCAGCGCTTCGTCCCACTGAGATGGATCTGGTTCATACGCTGTTATTAGCCAAAGCTTGCTTTCACCAATACCTACAACCACATGTATCTTTCGCCCGTTGAGCGTCATACCCAATATCAAACAACTTGGATAGGGATAATCATCGGGATATTCCTCTATGATCTCCCCATTTTTTATAACTTCTTTGATTTCTTCATAAGAAATATTCCGCTGTTGGCATCTCATCAGAATATGTTGTGTTACCTCAATCGTTGCGTCCCTGCACAGCACTTTAATCTGATCTATGTCCATTTGATATCATCTCCCCTCTCCACTCCTATTATGTCCGTTTGTAATATTATACCCTCCCTGCTCAAATTTGTACACTCCTTTTGCATCCTCATCTCATTAATACATACAATCAGTATCTCCAGCGGTATGAAAAAGAAAAAAGCAAATAAAATATAACAAGTTAGCAACCTACAATCAGGCGCGAGGAGTTAAAAAAACTTCAATTCATTTAATGAGACCATATAGAAGAAGGGGGAAGTTTTTCCATTACCCCAGATTGGAATCCAGATAGTGAAGAATGCATCCATTTAGGATTGCATTTAGGTTCATATAGTTTAGCCATATACATCAGTGCTTCCTCTGTTCCAATGCCAATCCAATCAATCGATCCGCCTGATCTGCCATGAACAGTGGGATATTCAACACATCATCGTCCAGTTTCAGATTGTCCAATGAGAAACGGATGCGGAGCTTGACCTGATCAGGGAACAGTTCCTTGAACTTCTTCATGCTCCTGCTGGTTGTGTTGGCTTCGGATTTGACCTCCACGGGGAAGATGTCGTTCTCCCGCTGAACGAGGAAATCCACCTCG
>CAKRIZ010000047.1 GCA_934351445.1 uncultured Eubacterium sp. | reverse complement strand
GCGGCTTTCAGCTATGACATGAAGTTCGTTTACGAATCGCTCGCACTTCGCCGGACAAAAGTCGCAGTTGACAGAAATCCCTGTGCCTGCAGCCATTAGCCCTGCGGTATATACTGTTTGCGAAACATTTTAGTAGGTGAATGGAACATGCAAGCACTATGAACTCAGATGTAGAAGTAGCAGCGCGAGCAAAGGCGTGTCTGATTTTGCTGCCTTTGCACGATGGAGATGAGACTCGTAACTCGTGGAAGCCTCTGCTGAACACGAGTTAGGTTTTTCCGAGGCTCATCGGAATGGTTCGTGCAACGAAAGCAAAACAGACATGCTTGCGGGAGCTGCGGGTTCTTAACAATGTGCTTGCATGACCAAAAACCTGACAAAAATAGTTTCGCAAACGCTTATCGTATTAAGAAAGAAAAAGGAGACCAACATGCGTATTATTTTTATGGGAACACCGGACTTCGCCGTCGGTACACTTGAGGCACTGGCCGCAGCCGGACATGAGGTTGTGCTGGCAGTGACCCAGCCGGACAAGCCCCAGGGCAGAAAACAGATACTGGTGGCACCGCCTGTCAAGGAAACAGCAGAAAAACTCGGTATTCCGGTATTTCAGCCGAAGCGCGTGCGTGAGCCGGAGGCACTCGAGGTATTGCGCGGCTACGAGCCGGAACTGATTGTAGTGGCAGCGTTTGGGCAGATCCTGCCCAAAGAACTGCTGGACCTGCCGAAATATGGCTGCATCAATGTACATGCCTCCCTGCTGCCAAAATACCGGGGAGCTGCACCGATCCAGTGGGCGATTTTAAACGGAGATGCCGTGACCGGTGTCACGATCATGCGTATGGATGTCGGACTGGATACCGGAGATATGATCGCAAAGGCAGAGGTTGTGATCTCACCGGAAGACACCGGCGGCACATTATTTGACCGCCTGGCAAAGACAGGGGCAAAGCTGTGTGTAGACACGATCCCTTCTATTGTAGATGGAAGTGCTGTCTATACACCGCAGGATGAGCAGGCTGCTACCAAGGTCGGACAGATCTCAAAAAAAGATGGCCGGATCAATTTTACGCGTAGTGCACATGCGATCGAATGCCAGATCCGCGGATTAGATCCGTGGCCGAGTGCATATACTTCTCTTGGTGGAAAGACGTTAAAATTATGGGCGGCACAGGTGAGTGACCGGCAGACAGATGCACTGCCGGGTACAGTTGTACTGGTGGAAAAAGACCGCTTTGGTGTACAGACTGGTGATGGGGTGCTCATCTGCACGCAGGTGCAGCTGGAAGGAAAAAAGCGGATGTCGGCAGCAGATTTCCTGCGTGGTAATGCGTTGGAAGCCGGCAGCAGGCTGGGTGAATAAAAGGAGGAATTGCTATGCCTTATTATGGATTAGGTTATTATTGGGATCCGACGTATGTTCTGGTAGTGATTGGTGCAGTCATCTGTATGGTCGCATCAGCCAAAGTGCGGACAACCTATAGCAAATATGAACGTTATCAGAGTATGAGCGGCATGACAGGGGCACAGGCTGCTGAGCAGATTTTAAACGCAGCAGGCATCTATGATGTGCAGATCCGGCATGTGTCTGGCCGGCTGACCGATCATTATGATCCGAGAAACAAGACGCTCAACCTGTCGGATGCAGTGTACGCATCGCGGTCAGTCGCAGCGATCGGAGTCGCAGCACACGAGTGCGGGCACGCGATCCAGCATGATGTGAATTATGTACCACTCAATCTGCGCAGTGCCATTGTGCCGGTAGCAAATATCGGATCGACATTGGCATGGCCGCTGATTTTAATCGGACTGTTATTCTCAAGCCGGACAGGCAGCATGTTTATCGAGCTTGGAATCATCGCATTCTCATTTGCGGTACTGTTCCAGCTTGTGACACTTCCGGTAGAGTTCAATGCATCCCGCCGTGCACTTGTGATGCTCGAGGATATGCATATTTTAAATGAATCGGAACTGCCAAAGACGCGAAAGGTGCTGCGTGCAGCTGCACTCACTTATGTGGCGAGTGCGGCGGCAGCTATTTTACAGATGTTACGACTGATTATCTTGTTTGGAGGACGAAATGACCGCGACTGATACGGCGAAGATCAATGAACGGGAACTGGTACTGGATATTTTGCTGCTGGTGACACGTGATGGTGTGCATAGCCATATTGCACTCGGGGAAGTGCTGGACAAATATCAGTATCTGGAAAAAAAGAGCCGTGCGTTTATCGGCAGACTCTCGCAGGGCACATTGGAGCGGATGATCGAACTGGATGCGGTGATCGATCAATATTCCAAAACACCGGTCAGAAAGATGAAGCCGGTCATCCGCTGTATTATGCGAAGTGGTGTGTACCAGCTGCTCTATATGGACAGTGTGCCAGCGTCTGCAGCCTGTAATGAGGCGGTGCGCCTCGCCGGAAAACGTGGATTTTCCGGATTGAAGGGGTTTGTCAACGGCGTGCTCCGCACGATCAGCCGTGCACACGAAGCAGGGACGATCCGTTATCCGGATGAACAGACAGAGCCGGAGCAATATTTGTCGGTGACTTATTCCATGCCGCGCTGGCTCGTACATATGTGGCTGGAGACTTATGATTATGACACGGTTCATCACATGTGCGCGGCAATGTTACAGGAGCGCCCGACTGCGGTCCGTGTCAATTGTTCTGCGATCATGACCGGACAGTTGCGTGCAGAGTTGGAAGAGGCGGGCGTGCGTGTCGCGGCAACGCAGTATCCCGATGCACTGCTGATCAGTGGCTATGATCATCTCGGTAGTCTGCCTGCGTTTGTGCGCGGTGATTTTTATGTGCAGGATCTGAGCGCGATGCAGGCGATCCATGCGGCACAGATACAAAAGGGCTGGAATATCATTGATGTGTGTGCGGCACCGGGCGGCAAAGCAATCCATGCGGCACAGCTCATGGAAGGCACTGGCCACGTACAGGCGCGTGACCTGACGGAGTATAAGGTGGATCTCATACTGGACAATATTGACCGCTGCCATGTGGAAAATGTGTCGGCAAAGGTATGGGATGCGACAGTGCCGGATGAAGGTGCGAATGGAACTGCGGATCTCGTGATTGCGGATCTGCCCTGTTCAGGGCTTGGCGTGCTGCATGGCAAGCCGGATATCAAATACCGCATGTCGCAGGAACAGACACAGGAACTCGCACAGCTGCAGCGGCAGATACTTGCGGTCGTGCAGGCATATGTGAGACCCGGCGGCAGACTCGTCTACAGTACATGTACAGTCAACCGCGCGGAAAACGAGGACAATGTGGCATGGTTTGCGCAATCATATCCTGTTTTTCAAAAGCTGAGTGAACAGCAGATCCTGCCGGACGATAAACAGGATGGGTTTTATATTGCTGTATTTGACCGGAAATAATAAAAATTAGGATAAAAATCAGTATAAAAATCAAAATAAAAATCGTAGAACGGAAAAACGAGATGGACGTAACAAGTAAATTTGATTTAAAATCAGCAGATTATGATTCGCTGTGTGCATATATGACACAGCTCGGAGAGAAAAAATTCCGCGCAACGCAGATCTATGAGTGGATGCATGTCAGACATGTCACATCGATCGATGAGATGACAAATCTGTCTAAAAAACTGCGGGAACAACTGAAGGAGCAGTGTACATTTACCGTGTTAAAACCATTGGAGGTGCAGATATCGAAGCAGGATGGCACACGCAAATATCTGTTTGGACTCGATGATGGAAATATGATCGAGAGTGTGCTGATGCGTTATAAGCACGGCAATAGTGTATGCATTTCCTCACAGGCAGGATGCCGGATGGGATGCCGGTTTTGTGCTTCTACACTGGATGGGCTGGCGCGCAGCCTGACACCGGCAGAGATGCTCGAACAGATTTACCGGATCGGCTGCGATATCGGAGAACGTATCTCGAATGTGGTAGTGATGGGCAGCGGGGAACCGCTCGACAACTACGGCAGCCTGCTCGTATTTATCCGGATGCTCACGGATACACATGGGCTGAATATCAGCCAGCGCAATCTGACGGTATCGACGTGTGGACTCGTGCCGCGCATCCGTGAACTGGCAGATCAGAAGCTGCAGATCACGCTGGCATTATCGCTGCACGCATCCAGTCAGGAAAAGCGAAAGGAACTGATGCCGATTGCCAATAAATATGAGCTGTCCGATGTGATGGATGCATGTGATTATTATTTTAGCCAGACCGGCAGACGGGTGACTTTTGAATATTCGCTCGTTGGCGGGGTGAATGATACCGATGCGGATGTGGAGGGATTGTGCCGGATGTTAAAAGGTAAAAACTGCCATATCAACCTGATACCGGTCAATCCGATCAAGGAGCGTGATTTTGTACAGTCGGAACGAGCGGTGGTCGAAGCATTCAGGCAGAAACTGGAAAAAAACGGGATCAATGCCACGGTGCGCCGTGAGATGGGGCGCGATATTGACGGTGCATGTGGACAGCTCCGCAAGCGTCATATGGACGGTGTATAGCCCGGAGCATAGGAACATCTACCGGGATGAGGTGCAGGTGCACGACAATAAAAATAGATAGCAGGAGAGGGGATAGATGCCCTTCTCTTGCTTTTTTTGATCGGTTATGATACCATAATAAACGATTATGGGGTTTTGTAATTAAATCCCTGATATAGACCGCCGTTGGGTAAAGGGCGGCCATGAAAAGCAGGAAAGGCAGGCGATAAAGGATGAAGACATTTTCCCTGACGGATATCGGGAGAGTCCGGGAAACAAATCAGGATTATGTATATACCTCGGAGAGTCCGGTGGGAAATCTACCGAATCTATTTATCGTGGCGGATGGCATGGGCGGTCACAACGCAGGTGATTTTGCTTCAAAGTATACCGTCGAACAGATTGTAGCATACATAGAGCATGCGCCGATGAAGAACCCGGTTGATCTGATCCGCGGTGCACTGAACAAGACCAACGCAGGTCTGATGGCAATGGCAAAGAGCGAGGAGCGTTTTAGTGGCATGGGCACAACGGCCGTGATCGCAACGATCGTGGATGATTGTCTGCACGTTGCAAATATCGGCGATAGCCGGTTATATCTGCTGCGTGATGAACTCGAACAAATCACAAAAGACCATTCACTGGTGCAGGAGATGGTACGCATGGGAGAGATGCAGCCTTCGGAGGCAAAGTCCCATCCGGATAAAAATATCATCACACGTGCAGTCGGCGCGTTTGAGGATCTGGAGATTGATTTTTTTGAACAGCAGGTACATCCCGGCGATGTGATACTGATGTGTACAGATGGGTTGTCTAATATGGTGGATGATACAGATATGCGGCAGATCCTGCAGACCGGGCGTGATGTGGTAGAAAAAGTACAGCATCTGGCAGAGGCTGCCAACCGTGCCGGTGGAAAAGATAATATCACAGTTGCTGTGATTGAAATATAGTGAGTATGGATCGTGTGCGGAACTGGCATATGATAGGAATAATTTTGAGGTGAGAGAATTATGTTGGAAATAGGATCATTTATAGCGGATCGGTATGAGATCCTCGAGAAAATCGGTGCCGGCGGAATGTCGGATGTATATAAGGCAAAGGATCAGGTGCTGGGACGTTTTGTTGCAGTGAAGGTGTTGAAACCGGAGTTTGCGGAGGATGTGAATTTCGTGACAAAATTTCACACAGAGGCACAGTCCGCAGCAGGCCTGCAGCATCCGAACATCGTCAATATCTATGATGTCGGCAGCGAGGAGCATATGCATTATATCGTGATGGAATATGTAGAAGGCATCACGTTAAAGACATATATTGAGAAAAAAGGGCAGTTGAACTATAAAGAGGCGATCAGTATTGCGATTCAGGTAGCGCGCGGTATTGAGGCGGCACATAATAACAATATTGTGCACCGTGATATCAAGCCCCAGAATATCATGATCTCTAATGAGGGAAAGGTCAAAGTCACAGATTTTGGTATTGCACGTGCTGCGACTTCCAATACGATCCATTCAGATGTGATGGGCAGTGTGCATTACACGTCTCCCGAACAGGCGAGAAATGGGTTCGTAGATGGCAAGAGTGACATCTATTCACTCGGTATCGTGATGTATGAGATGGTGACAGGACGTGTGCCGTTTGACGGAGATACGACGGTTGCGATTGCGATCCAACATCTGCAGGAGGAGATGGTAGCACCTTCGGTCTACGCACCGGATCTGCCGATCAGTCTTGAGAAGATCATATTAAAATGTACGCAGAAGAGTCAGGACCGCCGCTATGCAACAATGGGTGAATTGCTCGTTGACCTGAAAAAAGCGCTGATGACACCTGACAGTGATTTTGTGACGATCGATTCCGGTATCAGTCAGGCCAAGACGACTGTGATCCGCGAGGAAGATGTGCGCGGTATTCAGGAGCGTGCAAATAGAAATTATGCAAATGCAGAAAAAACATCTGCAAAGACAGCCGCGAAAAAGTCTTATGAGTATGATGATGAGGACGATGAGGATGAGGAGGACGAAGGCGGTTTCCTCAATCCGAAGATGGAAAAGGCAGTCACGATCTTAGGTATTGTGACCGCAGTCATTATTCTGATCATTATCATCTACCTGATCGGAAGTATGGTTGGTATCTTTGGCGGTAAAAAGAACCATACAGATGAAACTGAGGATCAGACAACGATCGAGGACGAATCTGGCAAGATTGAGATGATCGATCTGAAAGGCAAGAATTTTGATGAGGCAAAGACAGAACTGGAGAACATGGGGCTGAAGATCTACCAGTCAGCGACAGAAGTCTCTGATGAGTATGAACAGGGTCAGATTATCGAACAGGATATACCGGTTGGTGATATGGTTGATGCGGGTACGATGGTGCGTGTCACAGTCAGCAGTGGCAAGAGTGAAGATGACACGGAGGAGACTACTGTACAGGTACCACAGGTGACAGGATACACAGATACGGCAGCGATCGGTATGCTGACCGATGCAGGTCTGGATTACAACAGGGAGTATGAGAATTCGGATACAGTCGCCGAGGGTACTGTCATCCGACAGAGCCCGGAGAGTGGCGCATCCGTAGCGAACGGTACAAAGGTGACGATCGTTGTCAGCCAGGGCAAGCAGTCCGTAGCAGTGCCGGATCTGAAAAATAAGACAGAGTCGGAGGCACGTAAGGCACTGGAAGAAAAAGGTCTGCAGGTCGGAACCATCGGGTCCGATTACAGTGATACGGTTGAGGAAGGAAAGGTCATCGACCAGACTGAGGTAGCCGGTAAGACGGTGTATAGTGGAACGAGTATTGGATTTACGGTCAGCCTCGGCAAGAAGGAAGTGCTCTACATGCTGCGTGCGAATATTAAGCTGCCGAATGATGATACGGTTGTTTCGGCAAATATCACACTGCAGGACGCAGACGGTAATGAGCTTGATTCGTGGGCAAATGTATCGGCGGCATCCTTCCCGTTCCATATTGAAGTCACCAATATCAAGAGTTCTAGTGGAAAACTCGTGATTGAATGGGTGATGGAGGATGAAGAAGGCAATGTAACAACGAGTACGCAGAATGTGGCGGCTACGTTTGAGAAACAAAACTAGAGTGATAAAATTATAAAGGAATCTTTGCACATGCAGGGAAAGATACTAAAAGGGATTTCCGGATTCTATTATGTTCACATAATAGAATCCGGAATCTATGAGTGTAAGGCAAAAGGGGTATTCAGACAGCAGGGGATCAAACCGCTGGTCGGAGATCTGGTCGAGATCGATATCATTGATGAGATAGGGAAAAAAGGAAATATCGTGCGCGTATTGCCCAGACGCAATGCGCTCATCCGTCCTGCGGTCGCCAATGTAGATATGGCGTTGATCGTGTTTGCAGCAGCTACACCAGACCCGAATTTTAATCTGCTGGATCGTTTTCTGGTACTGATGGCGCGTCAGAATGTGCCGGTATGCATCTGTTTTAACAAGTCAGATCTTGTATCGGAGGAAACCAGGCAGACGTATGCGTCGGCTTATGAGGCGTGTGGTTATCCGGTAGAATTTATCAGTGTGAAACAGGATCAGGGAATTGACCGGCTGATGGAACAGCTCCGTGGAAAGACAACGACGATCGCTGGCCCGTCAGGCGCTGGCAAATCCTCTCTGATCAATCGGCTGCAGCCGCAGGTACAGATGGAGACAGGTACTGTCTCTAAAAAAATTGGCAGGGGGAAGCAGACAACGAGACATACCCAGCTCATTCACATTGAGGGCAATTCATACATTATGGATACGCCGGGCTTCTCATCGCTGTATCTGCCTTCGATGGATAAAGAAGAACTGCAGCAGTATTATACTGAATTCGCAGAATTTGAGCCGTATTGCAGATTTCAGGGATGCAGCCATATCAGCGAACCGGACTGTGGGGTCAAGCAGGCGCTGGCACAGGGACAGATCTCAAAATTGCGGTATGGGAATTATGTACAGTTGTACGAAGAACTGAAGGAACAGGAAAAAAACAGATATTAAGGATATCATAATGGATAATCAAACAATATTAATTGTGAGTGGTGGTAGTATAGCGGATGATTTTGTCTGCGGACTGATCTCGGACAATCATTATGGAATGGTGATCGCCTGTGACAGCGGAATGGAATTTTTTCGTCGGAACGGGTTGTATCCAGATCTGATTGTTGGTGATTTTGATTCTGCGGAGAAATCATCCGTCTGTTATTTTAAGGGACGGCCGGAGGTCATGGTGGAACAGTTTCCGGCAGAAAAAGATTGGACAGACACGGAACTGGCGGTGCGCAAGGCACTGGAACGAAAACCCGTACACATTGATCTTGTGGGTGCGACTGGCAGCCGGCTGGATCATGTACTGGGCAATCTGCAGCTGCTTCATATGGGACTGGTGCATGGTGTGGAGATCTTTTTGCTGGATGCACATAATCGCGTGCGGCTGATCGACCATTCACTTGTGATAGGGCAAAAAGAGCAGTATGGTGACTGGATTTCATTGATTCCGTATAATGGCACCGTTCATGGACTGACATTGGGGGGAATGAAGTATCCACTCACCCAGGCATCCCTGACACCGGGTGTGACGCTTGGGATCAGCAATGAGATCGTAGAGCCGCAGGCAGAGATCGATTTTTCAGAGGGCATGCTGTTTGTGATCGAGTCGAGGGATTAGTATAGGGGATGTACCGGAGAGTGGAATCAATGACCGGGTTGAATAAGTACAGATTGAAAAAAACAGGTATGATCCTTCTGGCTGCTGTATTTCTATCCTTATCCGGCTGTAGTATGCAGCCGGCAGGCAGCAGTATTTCACAAAAGCCGGATGTCACGCAACAGACCGGAGCAGATACCGGGGCTGCCTTGACAGCAGCAGATATTCCGGAATATACCGGCGAGCCGCATGTAGTGATCGGGGATAATAAGCCACGCTTTTCGGATGAAGAATTGACGGTATCCGATTATGAATCCTATAGCGAACTGGATGAACTCGGACGATGTGGAGCCGCACAGGCATGTGTCGGGACCGACCTGATGCCAACCGGGAAGCGGGGCGAGATCGGAATGATCCGGCCGAGTGGATGGCATACGGTCAAATATGATGTGGTAGACGGAAACTACCTGTACAATCGCTGTCATCTGATCGCTTATCAGCTCTCAGGAGAGAATGCCAACGAGAAAAACCTGATTACGGGTACACGTTATATGAATGTGACCGGGATGCTGCCATTTGAGGAACAGGTCGGAGACTATGTACGAGAGACAGACAATCATGTCATGTACCGTGTGACTCCGGTGTATGATGGAGATGACCTGGTAGCACGCGGTGTGGAGATGGAAGGTTATTCTGTGGAGGATGAGGGCGTAGGCATATGCTTTCATGTATTCGTCTACAATGTGCAGCCCGGGATAGGGATCGATTATGCGACTGGGGACAGCTGGCTGGCGGAGGAGACGGCGCAGCAGCAGACCACAGAGGAGACTTATGTACTCAATACGAACACCGGGAAGTTTCACCGGAGTGACTGCGCTTCTGTTGCACAGATCGCGGGACGTAATAAAAAGTATACATCCGAGAGCCGGGAGACATTGATTGCGGAAGGGTATTCACCATGCGGAAACTGTAAGCCGTGAATAATCAGTATGCGGTTACAATATATTCAATCAAATAAGGAGGACAAAAATGGTTAAACATGTGATTTTATGGAAACTGAAAGATTCCTATGGAGCAGAGGAAAAGGCGCAGATCAAGGCAGATATAAAAGCAGGTCTCGAAGCTCTGGCAGGTAAGATACCGGGATTGTTGGAGATTCATGTGCATACGGACGGACTGGCGAGTTCCAATGCAGATCTGATGCTCGATTCGGCATTTGAGAGCGAGGAGGCATTGAAAGGGTATGCGGTGCATCCGGAGCATGTAGCTGTTGCAGATGGAAAGGTACGTCCCCACACGGCAGAGCGCGTTTGTCTGGACTATGAAGTAGATTGAGATACAGATGATATATAAAAAAGTGCCGCACGCGGCACTTTTTTATATATCATAGTTACAGTATAATAATATTTGCACAAGCAAGGTCATCGCCTAAATTATATACTTTTCCGGATGTCAGGCCGACTACGGTAGGCCTGAGAATGTAATAGGGACTGTTTTTGACGACTTTTGCTTTTTCGCCATTGCTCAATTCTACGATCGTATCTACCGGATAGAGGATCATACTCTGGAGAAAGTTTTCCATCACATGCAGGTCTAACTCCTGCGTCATAGACATGATCATCTCCACCGCCTCACGCTGTGAGAAGGCTGACTTGTAGGGACGCTCCGTTACAAGTGCATCATAGATATCAGCTACGGATAATACCTTGGCATATGGTGTGATGTTGGCGCCTGAAGCTGCCATCGGATAGCCCGTGCCATTGATTTTTTCATGATGCTGCAGGACTGCGAGTTTGATCTCATCGGACAGATCAGAATTGTTCTGGATCATGCGGTAGCTAAATACGGGATGCTGGCGCATGACTGCAAATTCGTCATCATCGAGACGCGCGGGCTTGTTCAGAATCTCAAGTGGTATTTTGGTCTTGCCCAGATCATGCAGCAGACCTGCGATGCCGATTTCATGAACCGCATGATCAGACATGCCCATTTTTTTCGCAACAATCATAGATATGGTTGCTACATCCACGCTGTGTTTGAAGGTGTACTCGTCACTTGTTTTCAGAGTGCTGATATCGATTGCCATGGCATCGTTTTCCTGGATCGCAGACATTAAGGTATCTGCAATATTCGCAGTTGTCTGGACAAGTGCTGGATCGTTCGTGTTGTTATACACATATTGGATTCCGGTTGCCACGCGTTCGCGTACACTGTCAGACAGATATACTTTTGCACGGTCATCTGTGCGCAGACGGTTGATATTATTTTGCGCAGCAGGTGAGGGCTTGTCATTGTCATCATCTGTGATTTCCTGTATATATACGCTCATGATGCCCATTTTTACCATGGAATCAATGATGTAGTCATCTAATGTCGCACCACGTGCCACCAACACCCGTCCGAGGCGGTCTACCACCGGATGGTCGATACGCATGCCGGGTTTTAATTGTCTGGTGCGCATATATTTTCTATGTATCATACGAAGATCCCTCCTGTAAGAACAGATAGATGTAGTATAACATAGCACATTTTTGAGGGCAAGACATATTGACAGTATCTGGGTCAATTGTCATAATAACAGTATAATAATTGTTACTGTTCACAGGCAGGCATTTTCTGAACTGAAAATGCCGTATGATACAGTGGTGGTAGCAGATTTTGCCGATCTGGAATGCGAAGCATCGGCAAAATCCGTTACTGGAACGAGGTACGAGTGAACAGTAACTAATAATTTCACTTGGATACAGGAGGGATTGCGATGAAGAAAATAATAATAACATTGATGCTGGTGGCAGTCATGTTGTCTGCCTGTGGGAAAGGGGATACTGTAAAAGAGACCACTTCAGTAGAACAGCCGGAGACTAATGCGCAGGATGAGCCTGGGGACACGGCAGATAATGAGACAAATGATGAAAGAAAAGATGAGACAGCAGACACCACGGAAGACACAGCAGAAGAGACCTCAGAGGTCGTGGAGCTTCCGATTCTGGACGAGATTGATCAAAAAACACAGGTAGGAGTCGCAGGTGCATCGCTAAAAGTAATTCCGATAGTTGTTGATCTGATGGATTGGGGAACCGGTACAGATCTTGATCCGGAAGCAATTAAAAAGGCAGCAACAAAATGGATGGCAGAGAAACAATATGATGATAATTCGGAGTTCATGGAGAAAATAATGATGGTAGATGGTGCATATCGACAGCTGATCGGAGATACCGATGACGGAAAAGAGCTGTTGGAATCGGCAGGATGTGAGGATGCAGCATATCCGTGGTGTGATGCGCCGGTAGACAGTATTGAGGCGATCATGGAAGCTGTGGGACTCCGGTGATCAACGAGGCGATTGCTGCCGGTGAACAGGCATTGGACAGCCTGTATGCGGCAAAACAAAAATTAGACAGTGCCAAAGGGTGGAGCTGGGTAGATCTGTTTGGCGGTGGTTTTATTACGGACATGATTAAACATAGCAAGATGGAAGATGCTTCACGGTGTATGGAAGATGCAAAATGTAATCTCAGAATTTTTCAGCAGGAATTGAGTGATGCGCAGATTTCGGCAGATCTTGACATGGAAGTGGGTGAATTCTTGGCTTTTGCAGATTTTTTCTTTGATGGATTGATTGCAGATTATCTGGTGCAGTCAAAGATTGAAGATGCGAGAAGGCAGGTTGCAGATGCGATAGGGCAGGTCTCGGATATTCTGGAAAAGCTGACAGCGAATACAGTTTGATGATTCAAGAACGCATGCGGAACATATTGGGTGAATAGGAACGGCAGTGAATGAGAATTACTGTCTGGAAGATTTGATACAACATCATCTTTGTGTAGGAAAGAGGCTGTCTGCAGGAGTTGCAGACAGCCTCTTGTATAAGCCAGGGTTATTCTTCGTATATATCATAGTCAGTGACTGTATCAAAAAACCAGAGGAATAGCAAACGGGTTAAGAAACTTTGATTTTGGAGGAATTTTAATGGCAATTATAGAACTGTTTGCTGGGGCTGGAGGTTTGGCTTTAGGGATAGAAAAAGCTGGATTTATTATCGGGAGAGGCACCGTGTCAGGCTTTTTCTTATGCTGGAAAAAGATTAGGACTTGAAGATGCAAGAGGAACACTTTTTTATCACTA
>CAKRIZ010000046.1 GCA_934351445.1 uncultured Eubacterium sp. | reverse complement strand
TAGCAGATTTTGCCGATCTGGAATGCGAAGCATCGGCAAAATCCGTTACTGGAACGAGGTACGAGTGAACAGTAACACGATTAGCCGCCGCCGTGCGATCCCCGCGGAGCGTACCATATATACAATATATACAATAGAAATTTCCTATCACATGACAAATGGACAGATACACAAGTGTATCTGCCCATTTGAATGAAAGAATTCATAGGAAGGCTAATTCATTGCAGGAATGTCCCGTATCTGAAACATGTAATCCTCGTCCCCGACCGAATAGTAGACAACATTCCCTGCTTTCGGATATTCCATTCCAAGCTGCTGTGCTTTTTGCTGCACATCCTGCATGGTAACAGCATCCTCCAGCCGTTTCTGCGCATCATCATTTGACTGGCGCAGTACATTCAGTTCTTTTTGCAGTACAGCAATCCGGTAAGTCTGCTGCTGCACACAAAAACTCATCTGTAAAAATACCGTGCATACCAATAATGTCAATACCATGACAATGACCAGCCGGATCAATCTGCCCCGGCTCTCTCGCAACTCCCGGTTCGCACGGATCGTATAATATCGTTTGAGATTCTCTTCTCTCTGGTCTCTGTAATAATCATCTATCTGTGCCTCTGTCATATAGGGCACGCCCTGTTCAAGCATATTCCGGTCCTGCCTTTATCTGTTCTAGCAGATCAGCAACGACCCACAATTCCCCACTCACAGCGATCCGAAATAACCGCTCCTCATCATGATATTCATACGAGATTGAAACAATCCCAGCACCACAATGTTCCTCCAGTCTCCGGTAAATGGTGATTCCCTGCTCCTGCGTCACTCCCGGCAGGTCAAGCACTGCGCAAAACGCCGCAGTCTCCCGCTGCGATGTACCCAGATAGCTTCGCACAATCTGTGCCGGCGAACTCTGTCCCGGCTGTTGTCTGGAAAAAAGCTTTTTCACTTCATCTTCTGTAAAACGCCACTGAACACCAATCTTTTGTCCGGTAAGTGTCCCATCCTTTAAATAATTACGGATCGTTCGACTGGTCATACCGGTTACTCTGGCGACATCCGCTACTGTATATAATTTTTCATCCAGCATACCGATGCCTCCTTGCATTCCATTATATTTCATATAATTTCATTTGTAAATATATTTTTACATTTATTTTATATTATTTGTACTTATATTACATCTTTTTATTCTTTTTTCTTTTTTATGTATTTATTTTCCTTTTTTATGCATATATTTTCCTTTTTTATTTCTCTTTTTCATCTTTTTTCATATTAAAATGTAAAAAAAGGAGCTCTGTGCAGAGCTCCAATTCATCCAACGTATTCATATCTGAATTTTTATCCGAGATTGCGTATTTTGAAATCACGCTCAGCCTCGCGCCTCGCATCTTTTTTGGCGATATCCTGGCGTTTGTCATACAGCTTTTTGCCTCGTGCCAACGCGATCTCTACCTTGACCAGACTGCCCTTGAAATAGACCTTGACCGGAATCAGCGTATAACCTTTTTCCTTGATCTTTCCGAGCAGGCGCATGATCTCTTTTTTGTGCATCAGCAGCCGTTTGGGACGCAGCGGATCTTTGTTGAATATATTGCCCTTCTCATAAGGGCTGACATGCATGCCGTAGATGATCACTTCTCCATTCTCGATATGGATAAATGCCTCCTTGATACTGCAATGTCCCTGTCTGAGTGACTTGACTTCAGTGCCGAATAATTCCACACCAGCCTCAAAAGTCTCCTCTAAAAAATAATCATGATGCGCTTTTTTGTTATTTGCAATTAATTTAATGCCCGATGCTTCCTTTGCCATCGTCCCTCCTCATCATCCTAATGGACCAGGCGGGAATCGAACCCGCGTCCAAAGACCCATTCCCTGTCCTTCTACGAGCGTAGTCAGTTATTTAACATTCCCTCCACCATCCGGGAACAGACACCCTGATGATCTTAGTAGCTTCATAATACGCCCAACTGCTCAAAGCTTTGCAGATGTCGTTTCCTACATGGATGAAGCCCGTATCCGGTCGTGTAGGTGCGTCCGGGCGGACTACTGCCAAATCTTAGGCAGCGTAAGCTAATTTATTATTGTTAGCGTTTAATTTTAAATTTGGAATTTATGCATCCCGTGCAGCTCGCTTCTCCAGCTTCAAAGCCCCTGTCGAAACCTTTACTGGCCCTTATACCTATTTATCATAACACATCCTGCAGTTCAAAGTCAATCGTGCGCATCAGTTCATCTGTACCTGTCACCATCACACGCACGGTCTGTCCGAGCTTATAGCTCTTTCCGGTGACTTCACCGACGAGTTCATAGGACTCTTCCACATAATGATAATAATCATCCCGCAGTGATGTCACATGCACCATTCCTTCAATCGTATTCGGCAATTCTACATACATGCCCCATGCTGTGACAGACGAGATCACTCCGGTAAAGCATTCCCCGATATACTGCGACATATACTGCACTTTCTTCAATTTAACTGTCTCACGCTCGGCCTCCTCTGCACGCCGTTCACGTTCGCTCGACTGTTTTGCCACCTCTGGCAGTATCTTTTCATAGTGTTCTTTTTTCTGCTCATTCATGCGGTTCCGCAGCCGGTCTTTGATTATCCGGTGAATCTGCAGATCCGGATAACGGCGGATCGGTGATGTGAAATGGCAGTAATAGTTGGCCGCCAGTCCAAAATGTCCGGTACAGTCTGTCGTATATTTTGCCTGCTTCATCGAACGCAGCGTCAATCGGCTGATCAGCATCTCCTCCGGCGTGCCCTCAATCTTATCAAGCAGCTTCTGTAATTCCTTCGGATGCAGTTCACCGCCATCGTCATGGATATGATAGCCAAAATTATTGATAAATGCAGACAGCTTTTTAATGCGATCGGGATCCGGTTTCTCATGTGTACGGTACACAAAAGGTAATTCCTGCCAGAAATTGTCCTCTGCTACCGTCTCATTCGCTGCCAGCATAAAATCCTCGATCATTTTTGTCGCCACATTCCGCTCATATGGCCGGATCTCCACCGGATATCCATTCGGATCCAGTATGACCTTTGTCTCCGGAAAATCAAAATCAATGCCACCGCGGCGTTTACGCTTTGCCCGTAAAATCCCGGACAGCTGCTCCATCTGGCGGAACATTGGCACCAGACGCCCATAACGCGCGGTCTCTGCCTCATCATGCAGCGCCAGAATCTTATTGACACTCGTGTAGCTCATGCGCTCATCGACATTGATCACTGTCTCAGCAATCTCATAATCAACGGCCTTGCCTTTCCCGTCTATGAGCATCATGCAGCTCAGCGCCAGCCGATCCTCACCTGCATTCAGTGAACAGATACCGTTTGACAATGTATGCGGCAGCATCGGAATCACACGGTCAACCAGGTATACAGATGTTCCGCGCTCAAGTGCCTCCACATCAAGTGCCGAATGCTCCTGTACATAATTCGACACATCTGCAATATGCACGCCAAGACGGTAATATTCACCCTCCATCGTGAGCGACACCGCGTCATCCAGATCCTTGGCATCTTCCCCATCGATAGTCACCATCTGCACATCACGCAGATCCTTTCTGCCTGCCATATCTGCTTCACTGACCGGTTTTGATACCCGGATGGCCTGATTCATCACCTTCTCCGGGAATTCAACCGGCAGTTCATAATCTTTTGCGATAGCCAGGATATCGGTTCCGGGATCGTTGATATGACCCAGGATTTCCACAATACGCCCTTCCGGCTTCTTACCGTTTCCACCAAACTCCGTCAGCTCAGCCACTACCTTGTGCCCGGCGACAGCCCCCATCGACTGTTCGAGCGGAATAAATATATCCTCCGTAAAGCGTGCATTATCCGGTACGACAAAACCAAATGTCTTGCTCGCCTCATACGTGCCTACAATCTGCGTCTTGCCATGTGCAAGTACCGCAGTGACCTTACCCTCCCGCCGTTTTCCTTTAGGAGCTGCCGTAATGCGCACCTGTACCGTATCATTATGAATCGCACCTCCGCGGTCATCTTTTCCAATAAAGATATCCTCATCCTCACCTTCCACACGTACAAAACCAAAGCCCCTCGCATTGCTCTCAAACACACCGGTCACTGTACGCGTCTGCGCCTTGGCATATTTTCCCTTTTTAGAGACCTCGACCTTTCCCTCAGCAACAAGTGCATCCAACACCTCCTGCAGATCTGCCCGGTTCGTCCTCGGAATATCAAGCAGCATCGCAATCTCCTTGATCTTCATCGGTACATACAGATCATCACAGATCAATGCGTAGATCGTATTTTTTCTCTCTTCAAACTTATTCATGTCATCCCCCATAATATCATTAAATGAACCAGTCACATAAAAAAGGAACTGCCGTTTCTGACAGTTCCCTACACTCATAAATCTTATGCAATACTTCCGATGTTCAGCACACAGGAAATCACGATAAATAAAACAACCAGCACTTTCGTAACCTTTACAAGCACACCTTCCATGGAACGGCCTTTATTCTTGCTCCAGTATGAATCAGATGATCCTGCCAGCGCTCCGAGTCCTGCGGATTTTCCCTCCTGCATCAGAATGATAACTGTCAATGCAATACATATAAGAACTAACGCAACTGTTAATATTGTCTTCAAAACTGCCACGATTTACACCTCCTATTTCTAGAACTTACTCACAACTTATGAAATTATATCATATTTAATTTTTTATTTCAACTATTATTTTCACCCGAAATATGCTATTGTGAAAGAAATATTGAAAAAAATATTTGAAAAAATATTATAAAAAGCATTACTTTACAGAGAAAGGGGTTCCATTATGCAGACATCGTCTACGCGCAAGCAGCCTTCTGATCTAAAAAAAGCCAGAAAACGCCGGCAGCTCCGTCGTATCCAGCATACATTGTGCATCCTGCTGCCGATATTACTTCTACTGCTGGCTGCCATAGTGGTCATCAGCCACAGACTGCAGACCAGACAGACGCAGACACCAGCCGCAGATACACCGACAATCGGCAGCAATCCGGCCAGTGATCCATCCACCGATGTACCATCCGATTCGGCTGATGCAGACACACCGGATCTTCCAGAACCGGCAGACCAGACAGACAGACCCGTCACAGACGGATCCGGTGCTGACTCCGATGACATGGACGACGCTCCCGTCACACTCGTTTTCACCGGAGATGTATTACTCTCGGATTATGTACTCAATAACTATAACGCCAAAGGCATTGGGGGCGTCGTATCCCCTGATCTGCTCACAGAGCTGCAGCAGGCTGATCTGACGGTCATCAACAACGAATTTCCGTTCAGCACCCGCGGCTCGCAGGCTCCTGACAAACAGTTTACCTTCCGCGTCGATCCATCCTATGTACGAGTCCTCACAGATATGGGCGTGGACATCGCCGGGCTTGCCAACAATCATGTGCTGGACTACGGCGCGGATGCACTGCTCGACACATTTGACACGCTCGATCAGGCCGGCATTGATTATATGGGGGCAGGCGTCGATTCAGAGCGCGCCAGCAAACTCATCACGCGCCGGATCGGTGGGCAGACATTTGGTTTTCTCGCTGCTTCGCGCGTGATTCCTGTCGTATCCTGGGATGTGGCCAATTCATCTCCCGGCGTATTCACAACCTACGATCCCACGCGTCTGGCAGCGGCGATCCGTGATGCCCGTGAGCAATGTGATTATCTCACCGTCATGGTACACTGGGGGATCGAGCGCGATGAATATCCACAGGAGTACCAGACGCAGCTCGCCATGCAGTATATTGATGCCGGGGCAGATCTGGTCATCGGAGCGCATCCGCATGTACTCCAGGGTGTCTCCTATTATAAAAATAAACCGATCTGCTATAGCCTGGGCAATTTTATATTTAATCAGGAAATCCCCAAGACTGCTATCGTCAAAGTGACTGTCGCCAAAAATGCAGATCCCATCGTCCAGTTTCTCGCAGCCTCGGCATCAGGGGCATACACCTCCCTGTGCACAGCAGAGCAAAAGACCGGGATCTACCAATATCTGGAACAGATATCCGATGGAATTGTGATTGACAGTGACGGGATTCTGTCACCAGACTCCAGCCAGTAAACATCTGCCACTCCCCGGTGCATTCATGCATCATTTGCAACAGATCTTGTAAATATTGTATATAAAACCTCCTGAATGGAAATCCTACCCAGAGGATATCAAAATCAGGAGGTCTTTTTATGAATCACAATAAACCAATCACCCATATTTATGCACGTCAGATTCTCGATTCCAGAGGTAATCCCACATTAGAAACCAGAGTGAGCGCCGGGGACATTACCGGGCGTGCGGCCGTACCGTCCGGTGCATCCACCGGTGAACACGAGGCCGTCGAACTGCGTGACAACGATGCCGCTTATCTGGGAAAAAGTGTCCTGACTGCTGCCACACATGTCAATGATGCGATCCACAAACTGCTAAACGGTGACAACGTCTTTGACCAGCGCAAGCTCGACTACCGTATGATCCAGCTCGATGGTACTGAAAACAAATCCAGGCTAGGTGCAAACAGTATACTCAGCGTTTCACTCGCGGCAGCACGCACTGCCGCTGAGGTATATGACATGCCACTCTACCGCTATCTCGGCGGATGCAATGCCAACCACATGCCGGTTCCGATGATGAATATTCTAAACGGCGGCGTACACGCCAAAAACCATCTTGACTTTCAGGAATTCATGATCATGCCGATAGGCGCAGACAGCTTTCACGATGCACTCCGCATCGGCGCAGAAATCTATCACACGCTCAGACAGCTTCTGGAAAAAGAACACCTGTCTACCGCTGTCGGCGATGAAGGCGGTTTTGCACCCAATCTAAAAAATGCCTATGAAGTATTTGACCTGCTCACACGCGCTGTCACAACAGCCGGCTACACACCGGGCAGCGATATTGTATTTGCCATGGATGCCGCTGCGAGCGAATTGTACAACCGTGACAATGGGCATTATGATTTTCCCGGCGAAAGCGCCGGTCTCGCAGAGACCAACGGTGACGATTCCGGAAACGGCCAGCCTCTGTCTGTCTCACGCACCACCGAAGAAATGATCGCCTACTACACGGATCTGTGCGACCGCTACCCACTCGTATCCATTGAGGACGGACTGGACGAAAATGACTGGGACGGCTGGGTACAGCTCACCGGACAGATCGGCGACCGCGTCCAGCTCGTCGGTGATGATCTGTTCGTCACAAATCCCACTCGCATCGCCAAGGGCATCCGGCTGCATGCCGGGAACGCCGTACTGATCAAGTTCAACCAGATCGGTACACTCACGGAAGCCCTCGATGCCATTGAGCTGGCACACAGACACGGTTACCGGACAATCATCTCCCACCGCAGCGGTGAGACCGAGGATACTTTTATCGCAGATCTGGCGGTCGCTTCCGGAAGCGGACAGATCAAGACCGGTGCCCCCTGCCGCAGTGAGCGCGTCGCTAAATACAACCGTCTGCTCGAAATCGAGGAAGAATTATTCGACAGCTGTTACGAAAATCCATTCCCGGATAATGTCGGAAAATAAGGTTTTTAAAAAGAGTCGCTCGCGACTCTTTCGCGCCCGAGCGGTATGCGCAGCATATTCTTCATTTCCGCGAGGTGCGCATCCTTGCGGAGCATTTTATGTGATAGGAATTTCCTATCACATAAAAATGGCAGCGCGGGCAAAATCAGACATGGCTTTGCTCGCCGCCACCATAAATTTCAAAAAATATATAGACTCCTTCAGAATTTCCGCAATACTTCACTATCATCGTCCGGCGTGTTCTCAATCTTTCGGATCTCGACATAGTAACTGTAGTCAGCATTTACTGTGATCAGCACACGATCTCCTACCTTATGTCCCAACAACGCCTTTCCGAGCGGTGATTCGATACTGATCATTCCCTTGAGCGAATTGCCACGTGCAGTTGTCACAATGCGGTACGTCTCTTCTGCGTCGTCTTCCTCGATATATACCGTGACCGTATTATGCAGGCCAACCTCATCCTCTGCCGATGTATCATCGATAATTTCTGCACCCTTGATCATACGCTCCAGGTAACGAATACGGCTTTCATTCTGATTCTTGTACTGCTTTGCTGCCTTATATTCGAAATTCTCACTGAGATCCCCATGTGCACGTGCAGTCTTCACATCCTCCAATGCCTCCTTGCGCACGACCAGCTTGCGGTACTCGATCTCTTCTTCCATCTTCTGGATATCCTGTTTCGTCAACTGATGCTGCATGACTCTTATCATTCCTTTCTAAAATACGCGATCCCGATCCATCTGCATCTGCATCTGTATCTCGATCTCCTCAACCGGAAACGGTTTTGCATACTTTTCACCCTGCATATAATCTGCCCCGAGAGATACTGCGATATCTTCCAGTTCATCATTGTTGATTCCCATAAAAGCAATCGTATAGTCCCGTTCTTTCAGCAGGTCTACCAGCATACCGATCATATCATAATATGCGCTGTTCTCACATGCTTTACGCACACACTGTGCGGAGAATTTGATCTCTTCAAACGGAAGCAGTGCCACACCCTCAAAATCAACACAGGCCGGATCAAAATCAGTCAAAATAAATCCGATCTGGTACATCTGGAGCTGCTGCATGACTTCACGCACATGCCCAACATCTGTCTGACCGGATGCCATCGTAACCTCAAAAGCGATCTTCTCCGGTTCCGGCTCATAGGTCTGCAGAATTCTGCATACATCATCCATAAAATCCGGATTCTCCAGTTCCTCACTGGAAATGTGCAGGGATACTTTCATTTCACGCACTACATCCGTATCGGTACGCAAAAACTCACAGACATTGTTCAGCACCAGCATATTCACCTCATGAATATATCCATAGCGCTCTGCCATACAGATCACCTCCTCGGAATGGATGATGCCTTTCCCCGCCAGCTGAAGGCGGCACAGAATCTCCATCCGTCCATTCATTAGTCCGCTGCTGTCCACCGACGGCCTTCCGAACAATACCACATCCTGCTTTTCCAGCTGCGTCTCATTGAGCAGTATCAAAATATCCTTCCGCTCGCAGAACTGTTCATAATCGCTCTCATTACATAATATATACTGGTTCTGCGGACACTGCTCCTTCAATGAGTAAGCCAGCCGCATAATATCAGCCTCACCTGTCGCATAACGCGGGCAGGCAACACCTGCAACATGAAATATCAGATCACCGCCAAACGCCTCACGCAGCACCTCACATACCGTCTGTGCAGTCTGCACCGCCTGTGCCTCATCCGCCTGCGGATGAATGATGCCAATGCCCGTGACACTCTTCTGGTAGATCGATACACCCGGCACGGAATGAAACCGCTCCTCCAGTGTACGGTACAACTGGCTGAGATCTTTTTCTCCATAACGGTTCTGGTTGCGTTCCACCAGCGGCTCATAATTGTTCAACTGTACGTCAAACACATAAAAGTTCTTCTTTTTCCCAAACTGGTAAGCCAGTTCTTTCCGGTACATATCCATGCCCATACGTGACGTGCCTTCTTCGAAATCGCCACTGTAAAACAGACAGTACACCATTGCAAAAAACAGGTTGGCAAATACTGCAAATACATTGAGTCCATAGATAAACAGCGGTGGAATATGCATCAGCAGGGCAACGACCAGCACGACAATCCAGTTGCGAAACATCCGCGGTGTCATCATCCTGCGGTACTTTGGCAGCAGGATCACAAAAGCTGCCAGCACAATCACCCGCGCAAAATAAAACAGCCCATCAGCGGCACCTGCCATGACATGACCCTGCCTGATCTCATACACAAACCCGGTCTGTACCGTTGTGAGAATCAGCACTGCCATCGTAAATTCACTGATAAAAAAGATCGTCTGAAGCCGCTGCGGCTTATCCTCCAGCCATGGAAACTGCAGCAGTGAATAGATAACAATGAGTATCATGACAGTTGCCGCACTCAGATAATAACCTACAAAGATAAGGTATGTAACCGGCTGCGGATAACTGATGCCATCAAACAAAATCCTTGCGCGGAAAATATCAAGAATCTGATTCAGCAATAGCAGATACAGCCCCATCTTCCAGATATTGTAACGCTTCGTACCACAGCTGTGGTTGATACAGGTAAGCAATAACAACACCACGGTTGTGAGCATTGTAACTCCAAGCAATTCATAGTTGTACTGCGATATCATGATCATAGCCACTCTTTCCTCTCTGACTTTCTAAACAAACTACATATTTTTATTATACTCTAAAAATTTTGCGCCTACAAGCTGAAAAACCCGAAAAGATCCATTGACAGCGGACGAATCTATCCGCTATGATAGTAGGTAATCGATTTGACCCATAAACCGGACATATTTGCCCGCTAAACTATAATGACTGAGGAGCATCTAGATTCCATGCATATTTTTTTCTGGTTTTTAATCATCGCAGCCCTTGCACTTGCGACCAATATCATTCTTCTCCTGCAGATGAAAAAGAAAAACTCTATCCATCTTACACCGGTAGCCGGTGTCACAGCAGGCAGCTATCTGTTAGCATTCTGTCTGTATATTCTCGTAATATCCCATGGCACCGATGTGCTGGCACACACGCTCGCCGCCAGCTTTACTATCGATCCCCAATCTTATGAAACGGCTGCGGAGAACGGTCAGACCATCTATTCGTTCCGCTGCAGCAATGGTATTCCGTTCCGTTTTGATGCTGCTAGCCTTTTATCTGATCTGCCTGATTTATCCGGTTCCGCGGTGCAGTCAGGGTCAGATCTGCCGTCCCCGGCGACCGTTGACGTATATTCCTGCCAGGTGAGAACTGGTTTTGG
This sequence comes from uncultured Eubacterium sp., assembly GCA_934351445.1. GTDB lineage: Bacteria > Bacillota > Clostridia > Lachnospirales > Lachnospiraceae > W0P33-017. The sequence continues at coordinate 3,367 of CAKRIZ010000046.1, read as the reverse complement.
CTGGTGCTACCTGAACCGCGGGACACAGGTACGCTATGCACTGCATTGAATATGGACATTCTATTGCTGCAAATAAAGAAGCCCGCTGGTTCAGCGGGCTTCTTTGCGTAAGAAGGAAGTTTTTATGAAAAATAAGAGCGAATTTTTCATCAAACATTATAATAACTTCTCATATATTATATGCTCTCTGGCACTTAATGTCAAGTGATATATCTCATAAAATCATTCATTTCATAAAATTTTTCATAAGATTCACCGTTTTGGCCTGCTCGATAATCTCAAAACGGTGCTCCGCCAGATACGTTTCAAACTGCCCAATCTCCTCTGGCGTAAAACCGGCGTGTGAAGTGATCCTGCCTGAAGGAATATTTCCCTCTGCATAATCTTTTCCCCGTTCAAACCGCACATAAATAATCTTCTCGCCGTCCTTTCGAAGGATACCCGAACAAATCACCTGTACAGACGACTCCTCATCCTTTTTTGTATTAAAATTCATTCCGCTCTCCATTCCTGCTGCGCTTGTTACTGTATCATATGGCATTTTCAGTTCAGAAAATGCCTGCCTGTGAACAGTGACCTGCGCTTTTTCTATCAGTGTATCACTCTCATTCTGCTCTTGCAAGCACCGGGAAAAGAATCTATACTAGATCTATATCAGAATGACTATAAACAGTAACCAGATAAAGGTGGTATGATCGATATGGCAGAAAATCAATCATTAAAACGAGCGCTCCGCGCAATGGCAGCCGGCTCAAGATCCGGTTTTAAAACATTTTACAATGGCACCGCTGCTTTCATCTACAGCAGCGCCCGTCTGCTCTATCCTTCCCACGAAGAAGCATGCCGGTTTATGGTGGATATCTATCAGTATATTTATCTGCATCTGCCCGAATACGATGAAACACAAAGCATTGAAAAGTGGATCTCCCGCATGATCTACGACCGGTACACGCAGCTGTCGATCGGCAGAGAACCACTCACCCCATCTGTCTCCAGACAGATGGAGGCAGGTTCTGTCGTTTTGAGTGAAAGCGAACGTGCACGCATCTGGCGCATGCTCGATGTACATATTCATTTTCCACCGGAACAAAAAAAACGGAAGCCGCCACTGCCGCGCATTCTATTGATCTTATCAGCCCTGGCACTCCTTCTATTGCTTCTGATCCGCTACGTGCCTGCCCTGCTGCCACAGACTCTCGCGCAGGATCAGGCAGATGGCAGCCCGGCAGCTGCCGATGCCAAAGATGCTGACGCAGCTTCAGAAGAAACAGATGCTGTCTCCGGCTCTGCTGTCCAATCTGATGCACTCCCACAGACCCCTGACGATACATCTGTGGATACGCCCACGGGGAACAGTGATACCGTTTCCGATGAGCAGGCACAGATGGACGAGCTGGAGGAACGAATGAACCAGATCGGCGCCAAAAACAGCTCCGGCAAGACAGATGATATCACCATCCCAGACACACCGGATACCCCTGATACCTCTACCCCGGATTCCTCCGTCTCCGCCTCACGGCAGAACCGCACGGAGTCCGAAGCATCCGACTCCTTAGAGGATCTGGAGCTGGAGCTACGCTACGGAGATTCTCTCCTGTTTGGAAATGAAACCGATTGACTTTTGCATGAAAAAAACGTATACTTTAATCAGTAGGCGCTTTAAAGCATAAAAGCGCCTATAAATACATTTACAAAAAGGAATGGAGATATACGTTATGCCGATTACACAGTATTTAGAGGATAACGCCCGCAATTACGAAGATGAGATCTGTCTGGTAGAACTCAACCCCGCAATGGAAGAGACCCGGCGTGTCACATGGAGAGAATATGACCTGATGGAGCCCAACCGCGCTCCTGCTTACCGCCGCGAGATCACCTGGGGAGTCTTTGACGAGAAAGCCAACCGTTTTGCCAATCTGCTGATCTCACGTGGAATCAAAAAAGATGACAAGGTCGCAATCCTTCTTATGAACTGTCTGGAATGGCTGCCGATCTATTTCGGTATCTTAAAAACCGGTGCAATCGCTGTACCATTGAACTTCCGCTATTCTTCCGATGAGATCGAATACTGTGTCAAACTGGCAGAAGCAGATATTTTGATCTTTGGGCCGGAATTCATCGGACGCGTGGAGGAGATTGCCGATAAGATCAGCAAGAACCGCCTGCTCTACTATGTCGGTGAAAATGACTGTCCGAGTTTTGCAGAAGATTATATCAGCGAAGCAGCCAACTGCTCCAGCAAAAAGCCTGATGTAACGATCACAGATGATGATTTCGGTGCGATCTACTTTTCTTCCGGAACAACCGGATTCCCGAAAGCAATCCTGCACCGCCACCGCAGCCTGATGCATGCAGCCGCTGTCGAGCAGAAGCACCACTCTACAGGTAAGGATGATGTCTTTTTATGCATCCCGCCGCTCTATCACACAGGCGCAAAAATGCATTGGTTCGGCTCACTCGTATCTGCAAGCAAGGCTGTATTATTAAAGGGCACCAAACCGGAATACATATTGAATGCCGTATCCGATGAGGGTTGTACGATCGTATGGCTGCTCGTACCGTGGGCACAGGATATTCTCGAACAGCTCGATTCCGGTGCACTCAAGTTGTCCGATTACAAACTGGATCAGTGGCGTCTGATGCACATTGGCGCGCAGCCGGTACCGCCTTCCCTGATCCGCCACTGGAAAGAATATTTCCCGAACCACGAATACGACACCAACTATGGTCTGAGCGAATCAATCGGACCGGGTGCGGTACATCTGGGTGTGGAAAATATCCATAAAGTCGGCGCGATCGGTGTTCCCGGTTATGGCTGGCAGTGTAAGATCTGCGACGAAAACGGAAACGAAGTCACACAGGGTGAAGTCGGCGAGCTGGTGCTCAAAGGTCCCGGTGTCATGGAATGCTACTATAATGATGAAAAAGCAACTGCTGAAGTATTGAAGGACGGCTGGCTCTTTACCGGAGACATGGCACGTCAGGACGAAGATGGCTTCTACTATCTTGTAGACCGCAAGAAAGATGTCATCATCAGCGGAGGCGAGAACCTCTACCCTGTCCAGATCGAGGACTTTATCCGCCAGTATGATGCGGTGCATGACGTTGCTGTCATCGGACTTCCTGACAAACGTCTCGGCGAGATCGCGGCGGCTATTATCGAATTGAAGGAGGGCGCTGTCTGTACCGAAGATGATATCAACGAATTCTGCATGGATATGCCTCGTTACAAACGTCCCAAAAAAGTGATCTTTGCCGATATTCCACGAAATCCGACCGGAAAGATTGAAAAGCCCAAGCTACGTGAAATCTACTGCGGTGAACGCCTCGTAGAAGCAGAAAGCCAGAGCTAAACACACTATATAAA
>CAKRIZ010000045.1 GCA_934351445.1 uncultured Eubacterium sp. | reverse complement strand
ATTCAATGTTGTACATTAGTATATGTTTTCCAAGTGGAAATATTTATTCTATATACATGATAGTATTCGTGCTATCAAAAAAGCAAATAGAAAATGAAAGAAGGAAACAAAATTTGAGTGAAAAAAATATAAAATTAGTAATTGCTGAGAAACCTTCGGTGGCGCAGTCCATCGCAAAGGTAAAAGGAAAATATACATCCGCTTATTTTTGTGCTATAGTGTAGGAAAATCGAAATTTGCAGGCACCTGTTTATTTTGATTACGGATGCAATACTTTTTTTGGAAAACTCAGTTCTGCTAATTTTAATTTTACATGTTTAGATGTATGTGAAATACATATAGGCGAGAATGTGATGATTGGTCCAAATGTTACATTGGCAACTCCTATGCATCCATTATTGCCTGAAGAACGCAACATCCAAAAGAGAGAAGATGGCAGTTTTTATAATCTTGAATATGCGAAACCAATAACTATAAAAGATAATTGCTGGCTGGCATCTAATGTAGTTGTTTGCGGTGGTGTCACCATAGGAGAAGGGTGTGTAATTGGTGCAGGAAGCGTGGTATAAAAGACTGAATACATCCCGGACATCATAGGACAAGAGGAATGAAACATATGAAATTTTCACATGAAGGACAGATGAGATTCTATTCAGAAATTTCAGAACATCAGATTTCGGCAAATGAATTTTTCAGTTCGGTGCTGTTAGATTCGCTGCATAAAAATTTCGGATGGCAGAAAGCAGTGATTTTCTATTTTGATACACAGGGAAAGTTCCTTTCATGGACGAGCTGGAAGGGCATAGAGCCGGATTGTGACACACATCCGTATCATACATTTGCATCCAATGATATCGTGAGGTATCGCATCTATGAGGAGGCAGTCCGGGATCATCTGACATACTTTGATGTGGCGCCGAGACTGTACGGATCAACGGATATGATTCCGCAAGAGGACTATGAGACATCCGGATTTGTACGATTTCTTGAACATAATTTTGGATGTCATTACAGTGTGACGATGGCATTTGGAATTAATGCATATATACAGATCAGTTTTATGAAAAGCAGATCTGAAGGAGATTTTACAGAGGAAGAATTCGAAGAATTAAAGGAAATCTATGTCTATATTGCCAATGCGTATAAGAATTTTAAGAAATATGAACAGGCAAAAATTGTCGTGGATATTCAAAATAAAGTCATTGCCTCGGGTGAAAAAGCGTATCTCATAACGGATGATTATATGCATATTCTCAGCTGCAACGCGCAAGCAGGAAAATATCTTGAGGATATTCTCGGGACAACAGCGGCAGAGCAGATCAGCAGTATGGTTTCATGCAGCTGGCTGCCGTTTCTGTTAGGAAGTGAGAATGGAAATCCGACATCGGACCGGGTGCAGACCCGGGTAATCAAAGACTATATTTTTAAGATCTACACATATGACCAGACGTATTCAAATGGCATTGTTGACAGATATCACTGGATTACAATCGCAGCGCCACATACACAGAAGCGTGATTCTGAAATAACGGCATTAGCCTCTTTGACACCGGCAGAAGGCAGGGTGGCAGAGCTGTTGGATGAGGGGCTGACATATCAGGCGATCGCGGATCAGTTGACGGTCAGTTATCATACAGTAAAAAAGCATGTCCAGAACATTTACCTGAAATGCGGCGTCAACAGCCGGTATGAGCTTCGTAAATGGATGGAACATGAAATATAAGGGGCATAAAATATAGGGAATATTCCCTATAAGAAATAGGTCTGGTAGCCACTGTCAGAAAGCGTAGAAGCTGATATAATTCTCATATGATATGCTGAAAAACAGCAGGAGAATTGGAGAAGTGATGTGGAAAAGAAAGGAATCGTTTTTAATATTCAACGGTATACAATTCATGACGGACCCGGTATCAGAACAGAAATATTTTTGAAAGGTTGTCCGCTCAGATGCAGGTGGTGCAGCAATCCGGAGAGTTGGATGACATTCATTCAGCCGGGCGTCTACCGCAGCAAATGTATTTCTGACAGTGTCTGTGGGGATTGTCTGAAGGCTTGTCCGGCGGACGAAGCATTGAAATTTTTGGATGGAAAGCTGATCGCGATAGACAGAGAAGTCTGTAAGCATTGTCTTAGCTGCGCAGCAGCATGTCCTTCGGAAGCGGTGAAGCAGTGGGGGAGACCAATGAGCGTAGAAGCATGTATGGAAGTCATCCGAAAGGACAAAGGATATTATGAATCATCCGGAGGAGGAGTTACGGTATCGGGCGGCGAACCACTTCTGCAAAGCGATTTTGTAGCAGATTTGTTTAGAAGCTGCCAGACAGAAGGAATTCATACCTGTCTGGAATCAACATTTTATGCCGAAAAAGAGAAAATAGAAACGGTACTTCCATTTACGGATCTGATTATTTCTGACATCAAATCTATGGATGCAGACATTCATAGAATGTATACAGGGGTAGGAAACGAACGGATTCTGGAAAATCTTCAATATCTGGCGGACAAAGGGCGCGAGCTGATCTTGCGAATCCCTGTGATCCCGGATATCAATGATGATGAAGAAAATATGCAGGCGACAGCGGATTTTATTATTAACCGTCTGCATGGAAGCGTGAGGACATTGCAGCTGTTGAGTTTTATGAGGCTGGGAGAAGAGAAGTATGCGTCGCTCGGCATTCCTTATCCGATGGAAAAAGTAAACATCGACAGGGAGTCCTTCCAAAAGAGAGTGGAAGAAATCGCAGCTTATTTTAACAGTCGGGGAATCAATTGTCTGGTTGGGAGCAAGGAAAAAACCGACGATCACAAGGGGGTAATCAAATGAATCAAAATCATACAAGTGCATGTGGAACAGAACCATATGATCAAACCTACAGTCTGGGATATGAGGTGCATCACAAAGACTGGTCGCCGTTCCCCAGAGTGAACCATTTAAGACAGACATTTCTTGACAGACCCTATGAAATAGATGTTGAGCGGCTGCGACTCGTGACAGAAGCATATAAGGAACACCCGACAGCACCGCACAAGCTGAAATGTGCCTACGCATTTGAAAAAATTCTGCTGCATACGACTCTGTATGTCTATGATGAAGATCTGATTGTGGGTGAGATTGCAGCGCCTGCAAAGGCAGCACCGATCTATCCCGAATTTTCTGTGGCATGGATCATAGATGAGATCCTGCATGCGCCGTTTGAAGAGCGTGAGCACGATCAGTTCTATATCCGGAATGAAGCAGAACGGCAGGAAATTCTGGATTTGTGTGCCTGGTGGCAGGGAAAAACGGTGGCTGACAGAATTGAGGGCAGACTGTCCGATGACCAGTCAAAAGGATCTGAGACAGGAGAAAAGATCTTTCAGACCAATCTCTATCATTATGCGGGAACCGGGCATCTGGCGATAGATTATGAGAAGCTGATGCGCGTCGGATACGATGGTTTGATTCATGAAGCAGAAGAAAAACTGGCACAGCTTAGCATGAGAGATCCCGAATATAATGACAAACGGGATTTTTATGAAGCGATGATTATCATGCATAAAGCCGCAAAAAAATATATCGAACGTTATGCAAAGCTGTGTATGCAGAAGGCAGAAGAGAGTGATGGAGCGCGCAAAAAGGAATTGCTCCTGATGGCGGATAATTGCAGACAGATTGCAGGTGGAACACCTCAGACATTCTGGCAGGCATTGCAGTTATTTCATGTCGCGACTACCCTGATCCAGATAGAGAGTAACGGACATTCGATTTCGTACGGGAGAATGGATCAATGGCTGTATCCATTTTATAAAAAAGACATTGAAAACGCGACAATTACAAAAGAGTTTGCACTGGAGCTCATCGAAGTCGAATATGTGAAGATGAATGGTCCGACAAAACTCAAAGATAAAGGAAGCATGGCAGTTCGTAATGGCCGTGGATTCGGTGGAGAGAGTCTCACGATTGGCGGTGTGGATACAGACGGAAATGATGCCACGAATGATCTGACGATGCTGATGCTGGAAGGCTCCGCACATACAAGAATGATGAATCCGTGGATCTGTGTCCGTATGCATGAGCATACGCCGTATGAACTGAAAGTCAAAACGATCGAATGTATCAGGGCAGGATATGGACATCCAAAGCTGTTTAATGACGGTCCGGCAATCAGGGGAATGCTGCGAAAAGGCATGACGCTCGAAGAAGCGAGAGATTATTGTGTTGTCGGATGCGTGGAGATTGACCTGCCGGGGAAAGAATATGGCTGGCATGATGCGGCATATGTGAATACACCCAAGATGCTGGAGATGGTTATCAACGGGGGACGCTCCATGAATACAGGAGTCCAGCTGGGACCGGACACGGGCAGCCTGGAGACATATCAGTCATTTGATGAAGTGCTTGCGAGTGTGGATCAGCAGTTTGAATACTGGACAAATCAGATGTGCAGCAGCTTGAATATTATAGAAGAAGCCCATAGAGAGCAAAAACCGCTTCCTTATGTATCAGCATTTTTTGAGGATTGTATGGAATCAGGAAAGGATCTCACAGAAGGCGGTGCGAAATATAACGGAACCGGCCCGCAGGCATCAGGAATCGCGACTTGCGCGGATGAGTTGGCTGCCATCAAACAGCTCGTATTTGAAGAAAAGCGAGTGACAGGGGCAGAGCTGCTCGATGCGGTGAAGAAGAACTGGAACGGTTATGAGAGACTGTATGCACTCGTAAATAGTTCAAAAGTACATCACTATGGAAATGATGATGACTATGCAGATGAACTGTTTAAATATATGTTTGAGTGCTATTGCAGACATATTAGCGGGAGAAAAAATACGAGAGGCGGCTATTTTAGCCCCGGGGTCTATTCGGTAAATGCCAATGTAGCGATGGGACTGAATACAAATGCATCTGTAGACGGACGAAAAAAAGGAGAGGCTATTTCCGATAACATGGGTCCGGTGCATACGGAAGCCGGATCACACGACATCAACGGCCCGACTGCGCTGGTCAATTCTCTCACAAAGGTGGATCACAGTCTAGCTACAAACGGAACGCTTATGAATTTGAGATTTCCGCAGGAGGCAGTCGCAGGAGTAGAGGGACGTGATAACCTGATCAGCTTTGTGGATGAGTATATGAGAAAACAGGCAATGCATGTACAGTTCAATATTATGAGTGCAGAAACAATGAGAGCGGCGCAGAAAAAACCAGAAGATTATAAAGATATGCTGGTTCGTGTGGCAGGATACAGTGCATATTTTGTAGAACTTGGAAAACCCCTTCAAAAAGACCTGATTCAGCGCACAGAGCTGCATTTTTAGACTGAGTAGACAAGTACAAGAGGATTGCCCTGAAAAATGAAGATATCGGAGAGGTTCTGAAAGAACTGTAGCTCTCCATAGCAGACTGGAAGTTCCAAAGAGAAAGAAAATAAGTAACTGTGAAGGTACTGAACAGTTACGAAAATAATTAGAAAGAGGGTACCACCATGAGATTCCTACACACATCGGACTGGCATCTTGGCATGACATTCCGGGGCGGCGTATCGTACCGTCGGGATCAGAAATATATGATAGAGCATATCTGCCGGATTGCGGTCGATGAGCAGGTCGACGGCATTCTGCTCGCAGGGGATGTATTTGACAAGAGCATCGCTTCGCAGGAGGCGCTGCAGCTCTATGATGAAGCCATGACGTATATCTGTGGGACATTGGGGATACCGGTGTATCTCATCGCCGGCAACCACGATGGTGCTGAGCGGATCTCGCAGTGTAATGAACTGCTCAAAAAGAGTGGGCTGTATATCGCGGGTGCATTGGAGGAGACACCGCAAGTCGTAAATGCAGGGAATGTGGACATCTATTTACTGCCATGGATTTCTACAGATAAGGTAAAGTCTGTGTACCCGGATGAAGCGGAACAGGTGCATTCAATGGAGGATGCGTATCAGATTGTGCTGAACCATTATCGGGACAGTTTTGTGCCGGGACACAGGCATATTTTAGTGGCACATGCGTTTATCGTCGATGCGGAGACATCCGTAAGTGACCGGGCAGCAGAGGTCGGACAAGCCACGATGATCGGTTCTTATGTATTTGACGGATTTGATTATGCAGCACTTGGCCATCTTCACGGTCCGCAGCAGATCAATGCACATATCCGATATAGTGGCACACCGATGGCCTATTCCTTTGGAAAAGAAGAATCGCAGGAAAAAAGTGTCACGATCATAGATGTGATGGATGATGGCAGCATGGAACAAAGAGTGATTCCGGTTCCGCAGCTGCATAAGCGTGTGACGCTCACCGGTACATTTGACGAGTTGATGCAGGCAGACTATGATGAAGCGGCGGTGAACGGATATGTCCGTCTGGATGTGACGGACAGTTATGTCGGGATGGATTCGCTGGCAGCTTTTCGGGAAAAATATCCCAATCTGCTCGAAGTCGTGAGCAAAGGTTTTGACCGTGAAGATGCGAAGATCACGATGACGGTCGATGAATTTGAACATGCTGCGGATGACCCTGAGACGATATTCGACAGATACTGTGAAGATATCCTGGAGGAAGCTCCCAGTGAACATCTGTGTGAGCTGTTTCGAAGCGCACTGAAACACTACGAAAAGGAGGTAACGGAAGCGTGAGACCGGTCAGGGTAGAATTTCAGGCATTTGGACCGTATGTGGGGCGTGAAATCGTTGATTTTGAAGCTATGTCCGAGAAAGGATTGTTTCTCATATGTGGAAAGACCGGAACCGGAAAGACGATGATTCTCGACGCGATGACATTTGCACTCTATGGCAAGAGCAGCGGTCACAGCAGAGATGATTTTGAAGCGATGCGCTGTACGAATGCGGCCTTTGAACAGACGACTTACGTGAAGTTCGAGTTTGAGAACAACGGAGAATATTTTCTATTCGAGCGCAGATTGGAGCGAAAGAGAAAAAATCTCTCAGCCTCCTACAATGTGATGCAGCGGGATGAAGATGGCAGCTGGAAACCATTGTTGGAAAATGCCAGAGAAAAAGTATTGAATGAGAAGGCAGTAGAGATTATCGGACTGGAGTACGAACAGTTTCGTCAGGTTATTGTGCTGCCGCAGGGACAATTTGAAAAGCTGCTCACTTCCAATTCGGACGAGAAGGAGAAGATCCTCACGAGTATCTTTGGCGAGGATAAATGGCAGGCGATCGCAGAGCAGCTATATAACGAGGCCGTAGGGCGCAAGGAGCAGCTAAAAGGAACCAGGGAGAAGATCAGGAACAGCCTGAAGGAAGAACAATGCGATTCACTGTCTGAGCTTCGGGAGAAGATTGCCCAAAAAGAGGCAGAACGAAAAGAACTGGAGCTGACATATGAGACGGCAGGCTATGAGAGACAGATCAAGCGGTTGCAGGAGCTGTTAGCGGTCAGCAGACGATTTGGCGATCTCCATAAGGCAGAGGAGCGCGTGAAGCGCTTAGGGGAACAGTATGAGGCGCGCACACATTGGGGGAGGCAGGTCAAAGACGCTGTCAGAGCCGGAAAAGTGCGGGTTTTATTAGAAGCTGCCAAACAGGCAGGGCAGGCGATGTCCACCAGACAGACAGAAGAAGCGCATGCGCTCAAGCGTGCGGATCAGACCAGAGAGCGCGCAGAGCATGTGGAAAAAGCCTTGAAAATGCATGCGGACCAGATGAAAACCATCGAGGAGCAGAGATTGCAGAAGCTGCAATATGAGGGAAAACGCGCGGATTATGAAGGTATCGAGACCGCAGCGCATGTGGTACATGATACAAAAGCAGCGGAAAAGAACGCGCAGAAACAGGAGGAGGCGGCCAAACAATATCTGGATGGCTTTGCATCACGGATCAGTGAACTGCAAGGTGCGTACAATGCGTCAAATGAGTGCCATAAGCAATGCCTGGAACGTTATCTGGCCGGTATCACAGGAGAACTGGCACAGCAGCTTGTCGAAGGAGAACCCTGCCCGGTATGCGGCAGCACTTTGCATCCACATAAGGCAGCCAAAGCAGACAACCATGTGACCCGAGCAATGGTCGACCGGCAGAAAGCCGAGGCAGAACAGGCTTATCAGAAGCTGCAGGATACGCTTGTCGAACAGGAGGCAGCAAAGGCAGCTTATGGTGATGCACATGCGGCAGTAGAGAGAAAGCATGCAGAGGTAGTCACAGCCCAGGCGCAGTTGGACGCAATGAGGAAAAATCTCGTAGCAGGCATCACGACGCTGCAGGCATTGAATGCGGCGATCTTGGATCTTGGGCAGACGGTCACCGCCTATGAGCGCAAAAAAGCTGCCTTGGAGGAAGATCAGAAATACGCGCAGGAGGCATACGCGGCAGCCAGAGCCGCCATCACAGCAGAAAAAAAAGAGACGTCAGCGGCTCAGGAACACTGCCGAATGGCAAATCAGGCAGCCGAAGCCGCTCTCAGGGAGCAGCAGTTCACATCCGTGGAAGAGGCAGATGCATTGTTTATCGGGGAACGCGAATTAGAAGCACTCAAAAAACAGATTGCGGATTATGATGCGAACGTGAAAGTGGCACAGAAGAATCTGGACGAATTGAGACAGGAACTGGCAGACATAGAGGAGCCGGATGAGGTGCAGTGTCAGGAGCAGCTCACCGCCGCATCTGATGCCAGGACTCTTTATGCAGAAAATAAAGGCATTTTAAGTACAGAGATCAACCGATTGACAGAAAAACTCACGATGCTCGAGGCAGAAGGCGAAGGAATGGAAGAAAAGATCCGTGAGGCAGAAGAAGATTTTGCTTTTGCGAAAAAGCTGCGTGGAGACTCTGGAACCGGTCTGCAGCGCTATGTGCTCGGCATCATGTTTTCATCAGTTGTCGCTGCCGCAAATCAAATGCTCGAACTCGTGCACGGTGGCAGGTATCGCCTGTACCGTTCAGACGAGAAAGCACAGGGAACGAATAAGCGAGGACTCGAACTCAAAGTATTTGACCGCAACAGTGTGGAACATGGTGGCCGGTTTGTCAGCACATTATCTGGCGGAGAGAAGTTTCTCGCTTCCCTCGCACTCTCGATCGGCATGTCTACCATTGCCCAGAAGAGTGGCATCAAAATCGAAGCATTGTTTATCGACGAGGGCTTTGGATCGCTCGATGAGGACTCGATCAGCGATGCCATGAATATCCTGGGCAGTATCCAACAGGCGAATGGGCTCGTAGGCATCATCTCACATGTACAGTTATTGCAGGATCGCATCCCAACCAAGCTGCAGGTGCAGGAGGTCGAAGGCGGCAGTCATATCATACAGACCATAGGGTAAAATATGATAGAAAATCTGCGATGGCGGTACAGAGATCAGAGGAGATATCATTGTGGAAGTAACAGTTATCCGTTCGGATAGAAAAACGATCGCAATTCAGGTGAATCCGGATCTGACAGTCACGGTTCGTGCGCCGAGGCGCATGTCTGACAGGGACATCCGGCTGTTTGTGCAGGAGAAGGAGCCGTGGATACGAAAACATGTGGAGCAGCTTCGCCAGAGGAACGAGCAATACGACTCACAGGGGTTGGAACCGCTCACATATGCAGAACTCCATGCTCTGGCAGATAAGGCTTTGGCATATATTCCGGGAAGGGTGGCATATTTTGCTGACAAAATGGGGATTACTTATGGGCAGATCACGATCCGCAACCAGAAGACACGTTGGGGAAGCTGCAGCAGCAGGGGCAATCTGAATTTTAACTGCCTGCTGATGCTGGCACCGCCGGAGGTGATCGATTATGTCGTAGTACATGAACTGTGCCACCGGAAAGAGATGAATCACTCAAAGGCTTTCTGGGATGAAGTGGCGTATGTGATGCCGGACTATGGAAAGGCGCGCTTGTGGCTCAAGTCAGAGGGTGATATGATTATGAGACGGACATTAAAAAATGAGTAAATACAATAGTAAAATAATTCGAAAATATCTAAAATTCTATGGTTCCGTGCAAGGGGTTGGATTCCGTTACCGGGCAGAGCATGCAGCGAATATGGTTGGCGCGACCGGCTGGGTACGCAATGATCCGGACGGCGGTGTCTCTATGGAGATACAGGGCACGGAAGAACAGATTGACCGGGTCATTCTGATGATAGAAAAAGGAGCTTATGTAGAGATTGAGCGAATCTCCGCGAAGGAGATACCGCTGGCAGAGGATACTTATGGTTTTCGGACACGCAGATATTAGTGCGTGGAAAGCCTTGGAAATACTGGGGATTTCAGTGATTCTCCGACGCGTAGAGTGGATTCTGCACAACATAGGTTGCGTAGAGTGGGGTCTACGCATATGATCTGGGTATCAGATCTGCAAGCAGTGACTTGACGGATAAGGAATGGAGGAAGTTTTTATGAGTGATAACAAAATTGGATCATTTATCCAGTTGAGCAGAAAAGAAAAGGGACTGACACAAAAGGATCTGGCAGAGCAGATCGGCGTGAGTGACAAGACGATATCCAAATGGGAGAACGGGAACAGCGTTCCGGATACGGCGATCCTGAATTCATTGTGTGAGGCACTTGATATTTCTGTCAATGAACTCCTTTCCGGCGAGAAGCTGCCTGTAGAAAATTATTCTATGAAAGCGGAGGAGAACATGATGAATCTATTAAAACAAAATGAAGACAACCGGAAAAGTTCACTGGGGCAGTTGATTGTAGGAGGCATTCTGGGTATCCTGACTCTGGTGCTGCTGTTTAGTTCGATGCCTGGTACACGGCCGGATATGCTGGCATTCTTTTTGGATATTCCGTCACTGCTCGGTGTCGTGCTGATCTGCACATCCATCGTACTTCTGTCAGGCGCAAGGGGTAAGAAGGAAATATTTGAAATCATACAAAAGACAGCGATTCCCGCAGGCGTATTTATCTCGGTGATTGCCATTGTGGTCATCATGGGTATGCTGGAAGATCTGGCGACGATCGGTCCGAATCTGGCAGTGGCAGTGCTGTCGATCTTCTACGGCGTATTGATCTACCTGATTCTGATCCCGGTGAATGCACGGCTGGGAAAATAGCGCATCGGATGGATTATGATGGAAGACAGGAAATATATAGAAATATAGAAAAGCCCTCCCCGCGGATCTGATCCGTGAGGAGGGCTTTTTTCAGTTGCCATGCATCCGAAGAAGCTGCCGGTGGCAGGTTCTGTAGGTGTGATAGAACAGCTATGGCTGGAAAACCACCGGAATATCAGTCATCATAGTCCGCAACAACCTTTACGGTATAGGTGACAGACTTTTTCTCGCCTTTGTTGTTTGTGTAGCTGCAGGTCACCGTTGTTTTTCCGATTTTCTTAGCATAAAATTCTACTTCACGGCCTGTTTTGATGCCTGTTGCAAAAGAAAGGATGCTCGGATCCTTGATCTCCCATTTCAATTCGCTGTTTTTGATAGAGCGGCCGGCTTTGACCTCCAGATCAAAATCATCCCAGACATCCTCGTATTTGACCGGTGCGTCACCTCTCTTTAAAGAATAATCACTCTTTGCTTTTGTGACAGTGATCGTGATGGTATCGCCGGAGGTTGTCTTGTTTTTGCCGTATACATAGCAGCGGATGGTGGCTGTTCCGGGTTTTACTGCGATAAAATCCATGTCATCGCCTGTCTGGTCATAATCTTCGAACATGACGTAATCTTCTCCGGAAACGATCTCCCAGCAGATATAGTCATCTTCTGCGTCGTAGGGGGTCGTCCGTGCTTTCAGCTCAAATTTTTTGCCCTGGGCAACACTTCTCTGTGATTGCGGAAGGGATACCTTATTAGGGATGGCATCCGCATATGCGGGAATCGCGCCTGTACCGACGATCGTTGCTGCGATTAAAAATGTGGTTATAAACTGTTTTGTTTTTTTCATCATAATCTAGTCCTCCTATTTTGTGGTTCTCATGGCATTTCTGTCTGAGATACGTGTATGTTTTGTTTGTAGGATCATTGTATCATGCAATTATTAGAAAATGATTAGTATATCAAAATTTTTCATTTAAGCGGCAGCCGTACGGTAAAGGTACTTCCCCTGCCGGGTGCGCTGTCTACCTCGATGGTACCGTTGTAATAGCGGACGATTTCATGCGCCATGGCGAGCCCGAGCCCGGTTCCTTCGCCGCCGCGGGAGGTTTCTGTCTGATAAAAGCGGTGGAAGATCTTCGCCTGCTCATCCGCTGCGATTCCGATGCCATCGTCTCTGACTGACAGGATCAGAACAGAATCCTGTTGCTGCAGATCCACAAAAATATGTCCGTTTTCTGTTCCATAACGGTAGGCATTACTGATCAGATTTGTGAGAAGCCTGGATAAAAGCTCCCGGTTTCCGGAAAACATGACTGGCGCTGTCTGATATTCCAGCGAGATGTTGTGTTCCCGTATGAGCTTCATATCCTGGCATATGGTGTCCACAAGCTCTGCCATGTCGAGCATTTCGTCTGTATACTTTCCGGATCGCATTTCCAGTCTCGCAAAATCCAGCATGTGGTTGATGAGCTTTGTCATCTTTCGGCCCTGTCGCCGGATCACCTGCAGGGCTTCCTCATATTCCTCGACCGTCCGCTCCTGCTCCAGTGTATATTCACACTGTGCCGCAATGACTGCCATCGGCGTCCGCAGCTCATGGGAAACGTCGGAGGTAAACTGGCGCTCCTGTTCAAATGACTGCTCCAGATGGTCAAACATCTCGTTAAAGGTCGCAGCCAGCTGATGGAGTTCATCATCGCCCTTACCCAGATTGATTCGGCGCTTCAGGTCGTGGCCATCGCCGATCTGCCTGGCTGTCCATGAAATCTGCTGGATGGGATTCAATGCCCGTCTGGCAATGAGATATCCGCCCACGGATGCCAGTACGACCAGAAGGGGCAGGACAATCAGGGCGATCCGGATCATGCCGGTGAGCTGCCGGTCGCCCTGCTCCTCGGACATGACGCCCCGGATCCATAGTTCGTCTGCTTCGCCAAAGTCCAGCTGCCGGTCAAAAATGTAATACCACGTACCATCAGCCCATATCTGCCGGGTTCTGGAGGCGGCAAAATCCGGGTCAGACGCAGTGCCCTCCAGTGGGTTTACGCCATACACCAGACCGGAAGCACTACTGTATAAGCTGATATAGACGTCAGGTTCGTTGACCAGAAAATCCTCATCAATATCCAGATATCCCTGTCCGTATGGAATCAGATAGTCGCCGTCTTCTGGTATTTCTTCCATATGGTTGTCGTCATCGTCATCATCATTGTCATCGTCATCAATGTCGTCATCATCATCGTTGGTGCAATGATAATCGATCTCATCTGCATTCTCATCCACGATCTCTATCAGACGGTTTTGTATTGTTTTTTTCAGACTCCGGTGGCTGCCGGCAAAAACGGCTGCAAAGGCGAACAGAACGACGATGATGAGCGTGGCGGTAAACCAGATGGTGATTTTCAGGCGAATGGATAATTTTTTCATACCTTAAGCATCCTCTTTTAATACAAAGCCTCTGCCGCGAACCGTATGGATGAGCTTTTTGTCGTGACCATCGTCGATTTTTTTCCGGAGATAGCTGATGTAGACGTCGACTACGTTGGTGCCGCCCTCGTAGTCAAAGTTCCATACGTGATCCTCTATCATTTCGCGTGATAAAACGCGTCCCTGATTATACATGAGATATTCGAGCATGGCATATTCCTTTGCCGACAGATGGATTTCCGTTGCACCCCGTGTGACTGTGTGGGCGGTGCAATCCATGGAAAGATCTGCGACACGGAGTACATTGCTGGTGATTCCGAAGGAAGTCCGCGTCATGGCGCGCAGGCGTGCAGACAGCTCCTCAAAGGAAAAAGGCTTGACGAGGTAATCGTTTGCCCCACTGTCGAGACCCCGGACTCTGTCTGCAACCGCATCCTTTGCAGTCAGGAACATAACCGGTGTTGTCCTGCCCGCGCTCCGCAGGGCACGCAGTACGGCAAAGCCGTCTGCCTTTGGCATCATAATGTCTAAAATGACGGCATCAAATTCTGTGTAAGAAAGAATATTGATCGCTTCTTCACCGTCGAAACAGCGGTCGACGCTGTAACCATCTGCGGTCAGCTTCTGGGTTATAATATTGTTTAAATCCCGTTCGTCTTCTGCGAGAAGAATCCGCATGGGCTGTCACTCCTTTTCATTTGATTTTATAATAGGCGTTTGCGAAACTATTTTTGTCAGGTTTTGGGTCATGCAAGCACATTGTTAAGAGGTCGCAGCTACCGCAAGCATGTCTGTTTTGCTTTCATTGCACGGATCATTCCGATGAGCCACTCTTGGAACTTGCAGTTCCAAGATGCAAAAATTCATGTAAAATTGCTTCGCAATGGAATTT
>CAKRIZ010000044.1 GCA_934351445.1 uncultured Eubacterium sp. | reverse complement strand
GCTGCTACTTCTGCATCTGAGTTGATAGTGCTTGCATGCTCCATTCACCTACTAAAATGTTTCGCAAACAGTATATGCTGCAGGGCTAACGGCTGTGGGCGCAGTGGATTCTGTCAACTGCGACTTTTGTCCGGCGAAGTGCGAGCAATTCGCAAACGAACTTCATGTCATAGCTGAAAGCCGCAGGCTATGTGTGTGAGCAAAGCGAAAGACACATCGAGCCAAGGCTGAAGAGACAGCGAGACACCGCCGGGCAACCGGAGCAGCTTGATCAGAATGCCACTGCGCCCACAGCCAAGTAGCCCAATGATTAAATAGTTTCGCAAACGCCTATGTTTCTTTTTCTATACATAATATACATGAAATCAGACAAAAAAGCAAATTATCTGTGGCAATTGCTTAGCAAATGTTCCAGTAACGTTCCATCCATTGACAGCGATTCCTGTTCTTTCTATAATAGTAGTGCTTAAAATGATGATACAAATACGGTATACATCTACCAAAAAAAGGAGACACACATGTCCAATCTGAACGAAAGCCTTGACACAATCCTCGCCGCCTCACCGCAACGGCTGGTACTGAGCAAGCAAACGAGCAAAACACAACCTTACCGAAAAGTAACGGTCGAGAAAATACAGAAATCCGAGAAAACAGGTGACGTTTATTACCAGATCGCCCAATACACACAAAAGCAGGTATTCCACGAAAACTGTACCGATCGTGAACTTGCCGGGTACCTGCAGCAGACAATGGGCACACAGTTTTTACAGTTAAATGCCTGGTCAGACGCTCAGGAGCACCAAATCCTGATGTCCAAAAAAGGAACTATCACCTATAAAAAGAAAGTGATCCCACATGCTGCGCAGCCAAAGGCCTCCGGTTCACACAACCGCCAAAAAAACTATCTGCTGCAGGAGGGGAATCAGATTCCTCCGCTCATTGATATGGGGATCTTTACAAAGGATGGCAAGATCGTCCATTCCATGTACGACAAATTCCGCCAGATCAACCGGTTCATCGAGCTGATCGACGATGCAGCCGGCAACGTGTCCCGCGATTGCTGGCATATCATTGATTTCGGTTGTGGCAAGTCCTATCTGACCTTTATTTTGTATTATTATTTTACGGAAATCAAAAAACAACCGGTCGAAATCATCGGACTGGATCTCAAAGCCGATGTGATAGAAAACTGCAACCGCACCGCACAAAATTATGGTTACAGCCATCTGCATTTTGAGTTGGGCGATATCAACGGCTATCAGGCTCCCTTTGATGTCGATATGGTCGTAACACTCCATGCCTGTGATACCGCAACCGACTATGCCCTGTACAACGCCATCTGCTGGAATGCCGACATGATCTTTTCTGTTCCCTGCTGCCAGCACGAGCTGAACGGCCAGATGCACACGGATACACTCTCACTGTTTACCCGCTACGGCATCATTCAGGAACGTACTGCGGCACTGATGACAGACGCAATCCGGGGCAACCTGCTCTCGTGCATGGGCTACAAGACGCAGCTGCTCGAATTCGTCGATCTGAGTCACACTCCCAAAAACCTGCTCATCCGGGCAGTCAGACAGCCGTCTGCCTCAAAAAAAGCCGGCAGCGAACGGCTTGCCGAGATACACGCTGCCATGGAGCAGTTCCATGTACAACCTACACTTTACAAGCTGCTGGACGAAGCCGGCAGGCTCAGGCGGTACGCTGACACAATGAAATAATACCGTCTTTTGTGTCTGCATTTTTGTCAATAGATGTATGCAAAATAGTACATTAAAAAAGGTCTGAATAGTTCACAAACTTTCAGATCCTTTTTTAGTGCTTTCGCACATTGACTATACATTTTGTCTATGTTAAAATTTTAACAACCAATGGTTTGAAAGCGTGCACGACCGTTCGTGTGCTTTCACATTTCATAAATAGGAGGATTTTACATTATGGCAAGATTTACACTCCCCAGAGATCTGTATCACGGAAAAGGATCTTTAGAGGCATTAAAGACATTTGAAGGAAAACGTGCAATCATCTGTGTCGGCGGCGGCTCAATGAAGCGTTTTGGATTTTTAGATCGTGCGATCGGCTACCTGAAAGAAGCCGGCATGGAAGTAGAAGTATTTGAAGGTATCGAGCCCGATCCTTCTGTAGAGACCGTTATGAGAGGTGCCGCAGTCATGGAGAAATTCCAGCCTGACTGGATCGTAGCAATGGGCGGTGGTTCACCGATCGATGCTGCAAAGGCTATGTGGATCAAATATGAATACCCGGATTGCACATTCGAAGATATGTGCAAAGTATTCGGTCTGCCGAAGCTGCGTACAAAAGCTCATTTCTGTGCGATTTCCTCTACTTCAGGAACAGCTACGGAGGTAACAGCCTTCTCTATCATCACCAACTATCAGGATCGTATCAAATATCCGATCGCAGACTTCGAGATCACTCCCGATGTTGCTATCGTTGATCCCGATCTGGCAGAGACCATGCCTCAGAAGCTGGTAGCCCACACCGGTATGGATGCTATTACACATGCCATCGAGGCTTATGTATCTACCGCAAACTGCAACTACACCGATCCGTTAGCAATCCATGCGATCGAGATGATCATGAATGATCTCGTACCTTCTTATAACGGTGATATGGCTTGCCGTGACCGTATGCACGATGCACAGTGTCTGGCAGGTATGGCATTCTCCAATGCACTGCTCGGTATCGTTCACTCTATGGCACACAAGACCGGTGCTGCATTCGAGGATTACGGCGCACACATCATCCACGGTGCTGCAAATGCTATGTATCTGCCGAAGGTCATCGCATTCAACGCCAAGAATGAGACTGCCAAGAAGCGTTATGGTGTGATCGTAGATTACATGGGAATCGCAGACAAGAGCGCATCTGATGATGACAAGGTAGCTGCTCTGATCGCTTATCTGCGCAAGATGAACGACGATCTGAACATCCCTCACTGCATCAAGAACTATGGTGCTGACAGCTATCCGACCGAGAACGGTTTCGTACCTGAGGAAGTATTCTTAGAGAGACTGCCTGAGATCGCTGCTAACGCTATCTTAGATGCCTGCACGGGCTCTAACCCCCGTATTCCTTCACAGGAAGAGATGGAGAAGCTGCTCAAGTGCTGCTACTATGATACAGAGGTCGATTTCTAATATTGGCATACAGACCTTACAAAAGGATGCAAAAGGAGTTCCGCTTATACGGAACTCCTTTTCTATAACAGCTGGAATCACATAACGACAATACCCAGAACAACCAGCACGATACCGGTCGCACGATTGAGCGTCTTTGGTGTCGCTTTATTCGCAAACACCGCTGCGATACGCGCCCACAACAGTGTGAAGATCACGCATAGTCCCCACACCAGCCAATCCGGTGTGCCGCCAATCATAAAATGTGAAACAGCGCCCGTCAGCGCAGTAAACGTCATAATAAAAACACTCGTACCAACAGCGGTCTTTAATTCGTACCCTAATACACTCGTCAGAATAAGCAGCATCATCATACCGCCGCCCGCACCGATAAATCCACAGATCATACCGATCAGCATGCCACACAACAACGACTGCACCGCACGCTTTTTCGCCGACACATTCTGCATTGCTTCCTTGGTGGTCATGACCGGACGCACAATAAACTTGACGCCGAGTAAAAAAGTCATGAATACCGAGAAGTTGCCCATCGTCGCCGAAGGAAACAGGCTCGCAGCGTAGCTGCCTACGACCGTAAATACCAGCACACTGCCCATCATAATCAGACCGTTTTTGATATCCAGATTCTTATTCTTGTGATAGGTATACGCTGATACAGCACTTGCCAGTACATCCGAGGACAAGGCTATGCCCACAGCCATGTATGGATCCATATGTAAAAACGTGATCAACATCGGACTGATCACAGCCGCGGCACTCAGCCCGGCAAACCCGGTGCCAAGCCCCGCACCCATTCCTGCAAAAAAAGTCACTAAAATTGTAACTAAAATACTCATCTTATACCACTACCTCCACGCTTTTCTCTGTATATGTATCATTTTCTGGCAAAAATCGCATAAAAAGGTAACAGCTACTTCAACAACAGCAGCTTTTCCTCCGGTATCGCCAGATAATCCGGCAGACCTTTTTCTTCCAGTGTCCTCCATAATTCCCGCTGCACAAACCAGCAGACATCGTCCTGATCTAAGGCCGCACGCATGAAATACTTATGTTCAAACGGCAGTCTCGCCACGCTGTCTACATTCACTGCTATCCAGCCCTGTTCCGATGCCTGCCCTTCTCGCAGCCAGATTGGGGTAAAATCGTGTGCGCGGATTCCAACATACCGGATGTCCTCCATTATATTTTGTTTCAGTGTAAGCCGGATGCCCCAGCCCGGAATCTGCAGGTGATGCGCATCCTCCCTGACAATCTCTGTGATATTTTTGCAGCCGGTGAGCCGCGCTGCTTCTTTCCATTCCGGATGCATAAAAATGTCTGTTGTTTTACCGGAACATATCGTCTTACCCTGATCCATGATCACCAGTTCATCACTAAAGCGATAGATCTCATCCCTGCTGTGTGACACCAGAATCACCGTTCCCGGATAGTCCTCCAACATCTGAATCAGCTCCTGCTGCAATCTGTCTTTTAGAAATTCATCCAATGCTGAAAACGGCTCATCAAGCAGGATTACATCCGGCTCATATGCCATAATGCGCGCCAGCGCGACTCGCTGCTGCTGCCCGCCGGATAATTCGCCCGGCAGCCTGTCTCCGAGGTCTTGCAGTTGAAACTTTCCGATCATCTGTTCAGCAATTTTTTCCTGTTCCACCCGGCTGCATTTCAGTCCTGCCATGATGTTTTTACGCACAGTCATCGTAGGAAACAGCGCATAATTCTGGAACAGATAGCCGATCCTGCGTTTCTGCGCCTTTACATGGATCTTCTGTGCACTGTCATACAGCGTCCGTCCCTCGAGCACGATCTTTCCCTCATCGGGCGGTTCGATGCCGGCGATGCATTTGAGCGTCATGCTCTTTCCACAGCCACTGGCTCCGAGAATACCGATCCGCTTGCTGTCGCTGTGTAATTCCATATGTAACTGAAATCTGCCCAATGTCTTACTGATATTTAACTCGATCATGCGCGCTCCCACAATCCACTCTTGCCACCCGATTTACGGAGCAGATGAATGTCACCGATCTCCATGCCCCGGTCGATCGCCTTGCACATATCATAGACCGTAAGCAATGCGATATTAACCCCGGTCAGCGCTTCCATCTCCACGCCGGTTTTTCCGGTCGTTTTCGTCGCACATACTGCCTCTATCTCACACGCCTCGTCATGACATATAAAGTTCACTTCCGCTTTCGTCAGATGCAGGATATGGCATAGCGGGATCAGCTCCGATGTCTTTTTCGCGCCCATGATCCCGGCAATGCGTGCGACTCCCAGCACATCCCCCTTTTTCATACTGCCATCCTTCACTTTCTGATAGCACTCCTGTGACATGCGGATACGTCCCGATGCCACAGCTTCCCGTTGTGTATCTTCCTTTTCACTGACATCTACCATGATGGCTTCGCCATGTCCGTTAAAATGTGTAAATTCGCTCATGCTGTACTCCTTTTATGAATGCCCGCGCCCACTCACCAGCGCTTCACATTTTTCATTTTCCTGCCTGAGATCAGATTCATCAACACGATCACGCCAAATGCGATCAACATGACGATGACCACCCATACGCCTGCGGTCAGGTAGTCCCCATCCTGGACTACCATAGCGATCCTCTGTGAAATGGTCGCTGTCTTTCTTGGAATATTTCCTGCCAGCATGGAGGTCGCCCCATACTCTCCCAGCGCCCTGGCAAATGTCAGGATCGTTCCTGAAATGATTCCCGGCTCTGCGGCCGGCACCACTACTTTCCAGAAAATAGCTGCTTCACTCATGCCCAGTGTCCGCCCTGCATAGACCAGATTCACATCCACCTGCTCAAACGCAGCCCGTGCATTCCGGTACATGAGCGGAAATGCGATCACCGTCGCCGCGATAATACATCCGAGCCTGGTCTGTACGACCTTGATGCTGAAGGTCTCATACAAAAACATCCCCAACGGTCTTTTTTTACTGAATAACAATAGAAGGAAAAAACCGGCTACCGTAGGCGGCAGAACCATCGGCAGCGTCAGAATACCATCTGCCACTGCTTTCACCCACGGCTTTGCCCTGATCACCTTACGCGCCGCATAGATTCCCAGAAAGAAAGAGAGCACCGTCGCCACAATTCCTGTCTTTATCGATATCAATAACGGACTCCAGTCCAGACTGTTTACAATGTCCATGATCTCTCCCATTTCTGTCCCTCCACCTGTGCCTGATTTATTTGATCCTGCAATCCTACTCTACATCTGTATCAAAATAATATTTCTCATACACCGCTTTTGCCGTATCAGATGTCAGAAAATGCAGAAAATCAAGTGCGGCTTCTCTTTCCTGTGCGTCTGCTTCGTCATTTTTGGTCTGTGCGACCGGATAAATGACATCACCGGTCAGGTCATAGCTGACAACCTGTAAAATATCGAGCCGATCTTCCAGACCATAAGTATCTGACTTGTATACTGTGCCGACTTCGTTTGATCCTTCAGCCACAGCCGCTGTCACAGCTCCGACATTGGCACATTCGTTGATATCGATACCACCCAGTGCATCAGAGACTTCCTGCGTTGTGATCGCTGATACATCAGCTACTGCATCCAGCATTCCTGCATTGACCATCGCCTGGCGGGTATATTTTCCGACCGGCACACTGCCGTCAGCCAGTGCAAGGCTCTCTGCCCGGGCGATGTCTTTGAGTCCGGTTACTTTTGTGCCACTTCCTTTATAAGTGACAACACATACCTGATTATTCACGACATTCGCGCGTGTCCCATCTAACAACAGCTCATCGCTCTCGAGCTGATC
Source organism: uncultured Eubacterium sp. (assembly GCA_934351445.1). GTDB lineage: Bacteria > Bacillota > Clostridia > Lachnospirales > Lachnospiraceae > W0P33-017. Next base: position 7,724 of record CAKRIZ010000044.1, on the reverse strand, counting down.
CATCTGTTTCTGTGCTGCTGAAAAGAACAGATCACAGGCTGCCCCCTGCTCGATCTGCTCCATCAGAGTTCCGGAGCTGTCATAGTTCGCGATGATTTCCACATTTGGCTGTTCTTCCTGATACATCGAAATCAGCTCGTCCACCACGCCATTGAGACTTTTCGCAGCAAAAACCGTCACGTTGGTCACAGTTGTATCCTCAGAGGAATCCTCCCTTACTGTCTCCTGTGCAGCATCTTCCGGTTCGGCATCGGCTTCTGTCTGGATATCGTCCCCGGTCTGTGCATCCTCCTGCTTATGATCGGAGCGGCTGCCGCATCCGGCCATGCCCAGTACCATGACACTTATCAGCATTACTGCTAATACCCGGTTCTTCATTTCTATTATCCTCCTTAAAAATACGCGCTTTATCTGGCGCATTCGCCCTCACTTCCACGCAAAATGCCAAGCCCATGACCCAGGTGCGGCAACAAAAACCCTAGCGACTCCTGTATGGCTTTCGGACTTCCCGGTAAATTAATAATAAGCGTCTTTTTGCGGATTCCCGATACCGCCCGGCTGAACATCGCACGCGGCGTGATCGTCATGGAATAATTACGGATCGCTTCTGCGATACCATTTGCCATCCGGTCGCACACGGCGATCGTAGCTTCCGGTGTCACATCGCGCTCAGAAAACCCTGTGCCCCCGGTCGTAAATATCACATTGACCTGCCTCTCATCCGCGAGACGGATCAGCTGTTTTTCGAGCGCTTCCCTGCCGTCGGGCAGCAGCAGTGCCTCTTTGACCTCATACCCGGCCTGCTCTGCCAGCTCTACGATCTTCGGACCGCTTTGATCCTCCCGCTCACCGGCTGCGCCCTTATCACTTAATGTGATGACGGCTGCCGTAAACGGCCGGTCTGCCCGGGGCGGTATCATGCGGATCTCATCACCCACTCTGATATGTCCCGGCTCTATGACTTCCGTAAATACACCTTCCCGTGGCATAATGCAGTCTCCCATTTTATGATAAATCTGGCAGTGGCTGTGACATTCCTTACCAATCTGTGTCAGTTCCAGAACTGCATCCGCGATCTGGAATCTCGTCCCGACCGGAAGTGCGCGCAGATCATAGCCTGCTACGATCAGGTTCTCCCCAAACGCCCCAAAAGCCACTTCCGCGCCTCTTGCCCGGAATGCCTCGATCTGCTCAAAAGACAGCAGGCTCACCTGTCTGTGCCATTTTCCGCCGTGCGCATCGCCTTTGATGCCCCAGTCTTTGACCAGATCTGCTTCCCCGGTTTCGTGTTTTTGTGTACCGCGTTTTTCACTGACACAGATGCCTAACAGCTTTCCCGTTTTATGTTCCGCTTTCTGTTCCTTTTGATTTTCCAACTGCTATCTATCCTCCTATCTGAACCATTTTCCGGTGCTCTGTAATATCCTGCCAGGCATCAAAGCAATGCTGTTTCGGCTTCATCAGAACCGCCTCTTCCAGCTTTGCACGGATCTGCCTGTCCTCACCATGCCGTGCCACATCTCTCACAGATACCGTATCCTCATAGCACAGGCAGGGCTTCAGTTCACCAGTTGCTGTCATACGAATCCGGTTGCAGCGGCTGCAGAACACACAGTGAATCGGGCTGATAAATCCCACGCTTCCCACAAAGCCCGGAATATGATAATAGACCGCAGGCCCATTGCCGTGCACGCGCTCATCCCTGTGGATATCCGGGTATTTTTCCCGTATCCATTCAAATAATGTCTCATTGGATATCCCTGTACATTCCGCGCCATTGCCGATCGGCATCAGCTCGATAAAACGGACATCGAGATTCCGCTCCCATGCCAGCTCAAGAATATCCTGCCATTCCCCTGCATTTTTTTCCTGTTCAAGCACCGTATTTATTTTTACCTGTAATCCACTCCGGACAGCCGCATCCACAGCCGCCAACACTTCCTCCAGGTGGTCGCTCCCGGTAATCTCTACAAACCGATCCCGTTTCAACGTGTCCAGACTGATATTTACCGCATCCAGTCCGGCATCCAGCAGCGCATCCAGATGCTCCCTGAGCAGCACGCCATTGGTTGTCAGCGTCACCTGTTCCACACCGGGCAGATGCCTGATCCGGTCAATCAGACCGACGCAACCGCGCCTCACTAACGGCTCACCGCCTGTGACCTTGAACCTCGTAATGCCAAGCTCCACTGCCTGTCTGCACACGCGCAGTATCTCCTCGAAGGTGAGAATCTCTGCCATCGGAAGCAATTCGATTCCATCGGGCATACAGTATCTGCAGCGCAGGTTACAACGATCCGTCACCGATATCCGCATATAGTCGATCTCTCTCCCCTGTGAATCCTTCATCTCTCATTTTTACTCCATGTATTCTCGCTGTTTCCCTGATTATTATTTGCTTTTTTGATATTTTTTGATATTTTTTGACTATTTCTTCGATATTTCGTCCATGCTCACTCTATGACTTCCAACAGCACTTCCACCTTGCCGCCGCAGACCATTCCCTCGTCCTCTGCATCATCTCCGGTCAGATCTGCCTGACAGATTCTGGCTGTCTGCCCGCCACTGCGCAGTAGCAGCAGCGCTTTCTGCAAGATAGCAGACTCCATGCATCCTCCGCCGATCGTTCCGATACAATTGCCGTCACTTAGCACCAGCATCTTGACACCGATTCCCTGCGGTGCAGAGCCTTTTTTTGTGATAATCGTAGTCATCACTTTCCGTCCCGGATACTTCTGCGTATCCATCACCACATGCATCATCTCTTTGGAATATCCAAAGGTACGTTTCTTTTTATTCTTTACTTCTATGATCTCTGCCATGATCGCCACACCAATCTCCTCCGGTGTCTCCGCCCCGATGTCCAGACCAATCGGTGTATGCACTGCATCTAAAACTGCCTGATTGGTACCGCTCTCAGCGAGCTGCTGCCTGACCAGCGTTGTCCGCCGCCGACTGCCGATCATACCGATGTAGGCATGTTCTTTTTCTGCAATCTTTTGCAGACATACCTGATCATATCTGTGTCCGCGTGTCACGATAACAAAATAAGTATCACTGCTTCCCGGAACTTTCTGGAGTCCTTCCCCAAACGGTTCACAGATCACACGATCCGCACCGGCTCTCCTGGCATTGTCGGCAAATTTTGGACGGTCTTCAAGCACCGTGACTTCCCAACCCATCATCTTTCCGATCCGGATCACAGGAATCGACACATGTCCTCCACCGCAGACCACCAGTGACTTTTCATTTCCCAATATATCGCAGAATACCCGACAGTCCCCGATGGTAGTGACACCGCTCCCGTTCAACTGGCAGGCTTCGTGCGCATGTCCTGCAAAAAAACCTGTTTCCGTACTCTTCCACACCAGTTTTCCATCTGAAACGAGCGCTTTCTCACCGAGCCACGCGCCATCCAGTGCTGTCAGCACAAGGTTCACACTACCGGCTTCACACTGCCCGATTGCCTCAAATAATTCCCTCATCGGCTTCCACACTTTCCGAATCCGCAGTTCGGGAATGTACATACCGGGCAGTCCAGACACAGACCGCCCTCGCCCAGGAGATCCAGATCCTCTTTTGTCAGTATCTCACCTGTCATGATCCTCGGCAGCACCAGATCAAATACCGTCCGCTTCGCATACATCACACAGCCCGGCAGTCCTAAAACCGGCAGATCCCCACCATAATATGCCAGCAGGAACATCGCGCCCGGCAGAACCGGCGCGCCGTAGCTGACCACATTTCCGGTCACATTTCTGATCGCTAACGGTGTGCGGTCATCCGGGTCTACACTCATGCCACCCGTGCACAGAATCATGTTGCAGCCCTCTTGCAGCAGCTTATGGATGGCTTCCCCGATCAACTGCGGATCGTCATCACAGATCTCATGTCCTAAGACCTTTGCACCATATTCCGTCACTTTCTCGATAATCACTGGTGTGAATGTATCCTGAATCCGTCCGTGATAGACTTCACTGCCTGTCGTCACGATTCCGACTTTTTTTTGCTTGTATGGATGGATCTCAAATATGGGCTCCATTCCTGCCACTGCCTTTGCCCGCTCCATTTTCTCTTCTTCGATCACAAGTGGAATCACTCTCATACCTGCAATCTTGTCTCCTGTCTGTACCGGAAAGTTCCCATGACGACTCGCGATCATCATCCCGCCGAGCGCATTGACTGCCCGCAGTTTCTCACCGTTGACTTTCAAAACGCCGTCACAGTCAGCAATCAGTTCGATCTTTCCCTCTTTTACCTCCGAAGAATGCATATGTTCGCCCTGGCTGATCTCGCGGAGCCTCTCTGCTGCTTCATTTTCATGCAGCATCCCTGCTTCCTTTTCCCAGACATACAGATGCTCCTTTCCCACCGACAACAGTACCGGAATATCCGCCTCTGTGACAATGTGTCCTTTTCGGAATACTGCATCCTTAGTCACGCCCTTTATGATCTGTGTAATATCATGACACAGCACATGTCCGACTGCATCCTCGGTTTTGATCAGCTTCATCGACTCATCCTCCCTGCGTTTCTATGTTCCGTTCTGTCACTATCTCTTTTTCTCCCATTCTCCCATAAACCATTCACAAAGTCAAAGCCCGAGTTGTGGCCTTTCAATCAGATTCTGGCAAACATGAAAAAGCAAATCAACAGATTTTATGAGCTGGTTTCAGGCAAAATACTTTCCCTTGCATTCAATTCATGCTATATTTAGGTCAGTTCACAGACATCGACAAGATTTGGAGAAAAAAATACGATGAACAGCAATTACGAATACTACCGCATCTTTTATTATGTTGCAAAATATGGGAATCTGACGAAAGCAGCCGCTGCCCTGCAGACCAGCCAGCCTGCAGTCACACGCACCATTCACCGTCTGGAGGAAGATCTGGGCTGCCGCCTTTTTATCCGGAGCAAATCCGGCATGGAACTGACTGCCGAGGGACGCACATTCTATGAATACGTATCTGCCGGATGTGCGCAGTTTCTCAAGGGTGAACAGAAGATCAGCAACCTCCTCTCCCTTGATGAAGGAAGCATCACGATCAGCGCGACCGAGACTGCGCTGCACTGCTGCCTGCTGCAGGCGATCGAGTCGTTCCGTGAGCTGCATCCGAATGTGACATTCTGCATCTTAAACAATAGCTCCAGCGAATCTGTGACCGCACTGCGTCAGGGGCAGGTGGATATGGCTATGATCTCTTCGATTCCGGATGCGCTGCAGCATCCGCTGGTTTCGCATGCGCTGCACTCGTATACTGACATTCTGATCGGTGGTCGTAAATATCGTGAACTCCAGAATCAGAACCTGACATTTGCCGAACTGTGCGAATATCCCTGGGTGAGCCTGACGCAGGATGCAATCGCACGCATTTTCATTGATAATTACTTTGCCTCACTGGGACTTCGGTTCAAACCAGCGATCGAACTGGCAACGACCGATCTGATCCTCCCGGCCATCGAGCATAACCTCGGTATTGGATTTCTCCCGCCGGAGTTTGTAGAAGAAGCCTTAGATACCGGAACCGTGTTCCGGATCGCAATTCCGGATGAAATGCCACACCGGACGATCTCCATGGTCTATGACCCGGAATATCCGCAGAGTGTAGCTGCTACTGCCTTTCGCAAGTTCCTGCTCGGTCAGCCCTATCATAAATAGACTCCTTCTGCCTCGCGAAACGGCAGATATTCCATAATTTTTTTTACGGCAGGTGTCAGATGCCTGTTGCTTTTACCTCTCTTTCTGCCTCCATCTTGTAACATGCAAATAGTTCCACAGGCAGCTCTCCGGCAAATCCGGCTGGAACTGCCTCCAACTGGCAGACTCTGGCGCGGTATCCCATCGGTCCGGTATCTTTATCTGCATGCATCATCAAAAACGCAGACACAGACTCATGTTTTGGGGCGCATCTGAGATACTCCGATGAATAGAACTGCATCTGATAATCCCGGTCACACTCATATTCGATCAAGGGCAGGACATAACCCTGCGGACAGATGCCCGGTAAAATATCCATCAATTCCTGCCTGAACTGTGCAATCTGTTCCTCTGTAAAATTCTCTGTATATCGAGGATCTTCAAAGCGTGTCCGCGCATCCTCCCACGCATCAAAAAAACTGATCCCATGAATATAGACCGTGCACCCGGCTTCCCCTGTCAGATGCACAACCTTTGGACGCGCGTATTCACCGGTTTTTAACCGCATCCGCTTCTGCAATGGAATCGCAATATGCCGCCGTGAAAGCTGAAGCGTAATCTCCGGGCTGTCCGAACTTTGAAATATCCGTTTTGCCAGTTCCGGTTCTTCTGCCGACAGCTCATAATTGACGATCAGCAGCCGCTCCAGCGGCACTTCTTCCAGTGTTCCCAGTCTCAATCCCTGCCCGAGCATATACAGGAAATGAAGCTGATCCTCGACATTCCACGGTTCACCGAGACAGCTTTCCGATGCGGAAGCCACTGCAAAGCTGCAGCCACCGATTGTGGCCTTTCCAATCCGTATCCGCTCCGTCTCCTCCAGATTCTGCTTTAATTCCTCTCGATTTGTTCTGGGTTCCTTATATACCCGCTGTCTGCGCTCCAGTTCTTCTTCCGAAATCGCTGTGACCGCCCATAGATGGAAACTATCTTCTCCCTTTTCCGATATTTCCTGCATTTGCGGCATTTGCGATAGTGCCAGCATACCGAGTACTGTATCATATTCGCCATCACTGTATGTCATATTTATAATTTTGGACTCGTTTACAACCGGAAACAGTGCCCTTAAATCTTGTGTATTCATTGTATCTTTCTCTCCTTTTCCTGCCTGCCCAGTTATTTTATTATATCAATTTTAAAAGCATGAGAAAAGACCCCGGATCATCTTTACTGGAATGATCCGGGGTCTGACACTCATGCTTCAATCATTATTCGTATACGTGTTTCTTTTTTTCTTTGGTTTTCGCCTGTTTCTTCTTCAACGGATGTTTCGGGTTTTTGTCAGCCATCTCTCTCGCCTCTTTTCCTAAAATAGAACTCATTCTGTTATCCTTCGATGGCTATATATTTATTTTCTTCAACTGCCGGTTTTGCTTCCTTTTTAGGGACAAACATCTTCAAGATACCATGCTTGAACTCGCCCTTGATATCCTCCTGTGTCACTGCACCACCAACATAGAAGCTTCTTGAACAAGCACCTGCGTAACGCTCCTGACGGATGTAGCGTCCGGTCTTTTTCTCCTTCTCATCCTTATCGAGTCCCTTCGCTGCACTGATGGTCAGATAACCATTCTCCAACGAAGCCTTGATCTCATCCTTGCTAAAGCCCGGCAGATCGATCTCTAACTCATAACCGTCATCCATTTCTTTGATATCGGTCTTCATTACACGATCGGCACGTTTGCCGTACAGTTTCTTCTCTACATTGTGCATGTCGCTGTCATCAAACGGAAAACCTGTAAAAAAGTCATCAAATAAATTCTCTCCAAAAATACTAGGCATCAACATAAGTCATCTCTCCTTTTCTTATCTGCATCCACTTCTGTGAATGCCTCATGCTTGTTTACCTTGTTTCCTTGGAACTGGGATGTTTGGGAACAATTGAGAACTCTGTTTCTCTTTTTTTGTTCCTTCCTTTGTTCTTGACTATGTTATAGCACCATATGTTAGCACTGTCAAGAGGTGAGTGCTAATAATTTGAATATTTTTTTGCAAACCGTAATTTTTACAGGGTTTGCAAGGG
>CAKRIZ010000043.1 GCA_934351445.1 uncultured Eubacterium sp. | reverse complement strand
ATTTTTTCTACGCCAGCTCTGTCTCTACGTAACATAACAAGTCCGACATCATCTTTTGGATGAATAGCCATCCATAACGCACCATTCGTCTCTACTGTAAAAATATCATACCTTCCACGATATACTAACGGAAGCTTTTTATATACCTCTTTATTCTCCGTCATTATTACATTTTGCCGTAATATTTTTTCCAAAAATTCTTTCATATCAATCACCTTTTTATAAATGTGACTCTTTTTACGTCGCATTTATAATTTATCATATGTTATTTGATTTTTCAAGCAACATGTAATTACACAATCTAAAAAAAGACGCAAGATTCATCCCACGTCTTTACTATTCTAACTATACCGATCCGATCTTCCAAAGGTGTAAATAAGGTGTAAATTCTACGTTTCCATCCAAGAAACCCAATAAAATCATGGATTTCGCCACGTTTCTTAAACGCTGCCGTGGCAGATAAAAAGTACTTTTATCATTGTTTTATTTCTCCTTGTTTTGCCTGAAGATGCCCTTTTTTGCTAGGTTTTCTGGGTGTTTTATGGTTAGGATAATTTTGCTCTGAAATGCGTAAAAGTGGCATATCATGGCATTATTATTTTGCAAGTTGTTACTACCTGTTAGTAGTAACAAGGAAATTCTTACTGCTAAAGATTTTTACAACTCATAATCTCCAATCACTGTGTGATATACTCCATTTGTATATTCTGTTACAAATATAGCCTCATAAAGGCTTTGTAGTTTCTGTTCAACAGTAACAAGTGTTTTTCCTATTTAATTCATAATCCATCTACCTACAACACCTTCCAGTACCCTGCCTTTTTTGAACCAACCCTCTCTATATAACCATTGTCTCTTAAAAATGATATATTTTTTCCCAACTTTATTCCCAACCGAACTAATTATAACCGGCTCATCATCCATATCCATGCTGTGCGCTGGCGGTCGGCTTTCTTTATCCAGAGGCCGCTTGCGATTTTTAAAAAGCTGAATTTTGGCAAGCGTTTGATACTTTGGAAATCAGCTACCTTAATACCCAATCCTAAAATAATCCAAATACGCTTTATACTTGTCCTGTGCAGTCAGGCAGGTATCTGTCAGATAGCCTTTTTCGTTGTCCCATTCCTTTAGTCCACGGTAATAGAACATCTTCAGATCGTCCTCAATGATAAACGGAACGATATTGTATTTCAGGCACTCCTTAAACATGATCAATCTGCCCACACGACCGTTGCCGTCCTGGAACGGATGAATCCGCTCAAACTTCACATGGAAATCCAGAATATCCTCAAAAGTCTTTTCTTCCTTGTCGTTATATTCTATCAGCAAAGTCTTCATTTTATCTGCAACTTCTTCCGGAAGGGCTGTATCCCTGCCACCGACTTCATTCGGAAGTTTCTTATAATCACCAACAGCAAACCAATCTTTTCTGAAAGCACTGGTGCCGTTCTTCAAAACCAAGTGAAGTTCTTTGATGAACTTCTCTGTCAGAGCTGCTTTTGCATGATCAATGATCAGGTCAATGCAGCGGAAATGATTTGCTGTTTCGATCACGTCATCCACATTCAGCACTTCTTTTTCTACACCGATGGTGTTGGTTTCAAAGATATATCTGGTTTGATCGTGCGTCAGGCGGCTTCCTTCCATATGGTTGGAATTATATGTCAAATCAATCTGTGTTTTATGGTAGATCCCACCGGAATATTTACTTGCCTTCTGCTCTTTCAGAATATCCAACAGAGTAATCGGTCCTTCTTTTCTTTTGTTGGTACGCTCCGGTTTTTCTGCGTTTTCCGGAATGTTCCATGTCTTGCCGGTAAGAAACGCACCGTTCACACGCCCCTGGGCGCAGTAATTTCTAACACTGCGCTCGGATACATCCCACTTTTTCGCTATTTCAGTAACTGAAAGATATCGCATCTATGATCCTCCGCTATAAAATCTATCCAAAAAACTACGTTAATTTATTATATAGTATACCACGTCATCGGCAAAAATATCAATAGCATCCAAGGCTGAATCGTTGCACTTTTTGCCGACACAGGAAGTACTGCTTCTGGATATAGAAAGCCGGACCCCATCGAAAATGAAGTCCGGCAAGATATTATCTATATACGATTTCTTCCAACACAATTTTTCCTGCTCAATATCCCGTTCCAGCATATCTTCTCTGAAAGGAATAAAATCAATCTTAGGAGCCATCCCCATACCATCTGCCAATCTTTTAAGCAAATTAACAGAAGGATTTCATGTTCCATTCTCAAGCTTGCTGATATCTGCCTGATTAATACCAGTACGTTCTGCAAGCTCCTTCTGTGTCATATTCTGAGAAGTACGGGCATCCACAATAGCTCTTATGACATCCATCTCAGGCTGAATAGCTTCATATTCTTTTCAAACAAAAGATATGCGATGAATCTATCAAAATCCTCCTCCGCATCTCTCATTAAAACAATCTTATAATCCATACTTCAACCTCAGATCAGAAACCGCAAGATCTGCATCTCTGAATGTCCCCTGTTCTCTGGATCTTTAGGTATCTTTTTGATCTTGGATCTTATCTTTTTTCAGTTTTCTCATATATTGCGATTTCAGTTCGTTTGCCTGCTTCAAGCGCTCGATTTCATCCTGAAGATATTGCACATATTCCCGCGCCAGCTTCACACCACCCCGCACAGCCACGTCCTCATGCTGTTCCATCTCATCCAACCATTGTAGCAATGATTTTTCCCTAATATCGTTATACTCACTTTTATCCGTAAAATACATGACTTTTTTCTCCTGCTGATTACAACAAAAAACCCCCGAACCCGCTTTTTTCAAGCGTTCCCGAGGATTCTTCTGAGAGCGATAGACGGGGCTCGAACCCGCGGTCTCGACCTTGGCAAGGTCGCGCGTTACCAACTACGCCACTATCGCATATCCATATTCGTTCTGTGTCTTCCTGACACGACTATTAGAATACCCTATCCGGGCGTAAAAGTCAACCCCCATCTGACAAAAATATACAAAATAATTTTTCCATAAAATATCCATTGAAAAACCTGATTTCTTGTAGTACACTGTAATTGTTATATGACTGACGGAATGATGTGGGGATTACCACGTGAAGTATAACGAATAAATGCCGACCGTCTGGGCGAAGAGTCCAGATGTGCCGGTTTTTTTGTACTAGATAGGAATTTTCCTCAATATGCCATTTCTGGCATAGTTCTGGCATAGAAATCCGGCATATGACTCTTGACAAATAGCAGCAGTTAGTTTAACCTAACTTCATGTTATTTATCACACTCTAATATATACAAAACGGAGTCACACGCATGTGACGGAAGGAGAAGAAAATGCAGACAGCATGGAGAAGCTTCCAGCGCGGAGCATGGGAGACAGAAGTAAATGTCAGAGATTTTATCCAGAAAAATTATCATCCCTACGATGGTGATGATTCCTTTCTGGAAGGTCCTACGCAAGACACCACAGACCTGTGGAATCAGGTATTAGAGCTTTCCAAGCAGGAACGTGAGGCAGGCGGAGTCCTCGATATGGACACCCGGATCATTTCAACAATCACTTCCCACGGTCCCGGATATCTCGATAAAGAAAAAGAAAAAATCGTCGGTTTTCAGACAGACAAGCCCTTCAAACGTGCCCTGCAGCCCTACGGCGGTATTCGCATGGCAATCAAGGCATGTGAAGATAATGGTTATCATGTAGACCCCGAGGTCGTAGAATATTTCACCACACACCGTAAGACACATAATGCCGGTGTTTTTGATGCATACACGCCGGAGATGCGTGCCTGCCGCAGTGCACATATCATTACCGGTCTGCCTGATGCTTACGGCCGTGGACGTATCATCGGCGATTACCGCAGACCTGCACTGTACGGTGTAGACCGACTGATTGAAGATAAGAAAGAGCAGTTAAACACAACAAGAACCATCATGTATTCTGATGTGATCCGTGAACGCGAAGAGCTGTCTGAGCAGATCCGCGCACTCGAGATGTTGAAAAAACTCGCTGAAATCTACGGCTGTGATATCTCAAAACCCGCCAATAACGTACTCGAAGCGACACAAGCTGTATATTTTGCATATCTGGCTGCCGTCAAGGAGCAGAACGGAGCTGCGATGTCACTGGGACGTACTTCCACTTTCCTCGACATATATGCGGAGCGTGATCTGGCAGAAGGCACATTTACCGAAAAGGAAATCCAGGAGATCATCGATCAATTTGTCATGAAGCTGCGTATGATCAAATTTGCCCGCACACCGGAGTATAATTCCATCTTTGCCGGAGATCCTACCTGGGTAACAGAATCGATCGCCGGCATCGGTGTAGACGGACGACATATGGTTACAAAAATGTCCTACCGTTATCTGAATACCTTGAATAATATCGGTGCTGCACCGGAACCCAATATGACCGTGTTATGGTCCGTCAAGCTGCCTGAAAATTTCAAAAAATTCTGCGCAGAGACATCGATCAAGCACTCCGCGATCCAGTACGAGAACGACGATATCATGCGTGTCGTACATGGGGACGACTATGGTATCGCCTGCTGTGTATCTTCTATGCGTATCGGCAAGGAGATGCAGTTCTTCGGAGCGCGTGCAAACCTTGCAAAATGTCTGCTCTACGCGATCAACGGCGGCGTCGATGAGATCAGCGGCAAACAGGTCGGCCCGAAATACCGTCCGATCACATCCGAATATCTGGATTACGATGAGGTATGGGACAAATACAAAGATATGATGAAATGGCTGGCGGGTGTCTACGTCAATGCCCTCAATATCATCCACTATATGCATGACAAGTACAGCTATGAAAAGCTCGAAATGGCACTGCATGACAAAAATGTACGCAGGTGGTTTGCTACCGGTATCGCAGGATTTTCCGTAGTAGCCGATTCGCTCTCAGCGATCAAATATGCCAAAGTAAAGCCTATCCGTGATGAAAACGGTGTTACAGTAGATTTCGAAATCGAAGGTGACTTCCCGAAATATGGAAACGATGATGACCGTGTAGACGATATTGCAAAAGAGGTACTGCATACATTTATCGGCTATGTTAAGGGCAACCACACCTACCGTGGCGGTATTCAGACGACCTCGATCCTCACGATCACGTCAAATGTCTCCTATGGTAAAAATACCGGTGCGACACCCGATGGACGTAAAAAGGGAGTTGCATTTGCCCCTGGTGCCAACCCGATGCACGGACGCGATACACACGGTGCAGTCGCTTCACTTGCATCTGTTGCCAAGCTGCCGTTTATGGATTCTCAGGATGGTATCTCTAACACCTTCACGATCGTTCCCGATGCACTTGGCAAAGACGCAGACGGTCAACAGACGAATCTGATCGCTATGCTCGATGGATATGCGCTGCAGGGTGGCCACCACCTGAATGTCAATGTATTGAACCGCGATACACTGCTCGATGCACAGCAGCACCCGGAGCTGTATCCACAGCTCACGATCCGTGTATCCGGTTATGCTGTAAACTTCATTAAGCTGACCAAAGAGCAGCAGGATGAAGTCATCGCACGTACCTTCCACGATCGGATGTAGCCGCTGTGGTTCCCCGGTCTGCAAACTCAGTAAACGAATAAAATGGAGCTTTTCATGGGAAATTATATCGGAAATATTCATTCTCTGGAAACATTCGGCACGGTCGACGGTCCAGGGGTCAGATTTGTTGTATTTTTTCAAGGCTGCCCGATGCGGTGCCTGTATTGCCACAATCCTGACACCTGGCACCCGGCTGATGGTCAACAGATGTCTGCCGAAGAAATCATAGACCGCTTTGAACGGAACCGGGCTTTTTATCAGACCGGCGGTATGACTGCGACCGGAGGAGAACCTATGCTGCAGATCGACTTTTTGACAGAACTGTTCTCTCTGGCAAAAGAACATCAAATTCATACTTGTCTGGACACTTCCGGGATTATGTTCCCGGAAGCTGCTCCAGATGATCTTTCAAACGGTGTTTCGGATGCCAGATCGGATTCCGGGTCTGACACGACCTCAAATATTGCTGTCTCACCGTCCATCAGCCGCCCGACGATGTCACAGATTGAGCATCTGCTGAACGTGACGGATCTCATTATGCTCGATATCAAGCATATATTCGATTCGGCACACCGCGCTCTCACAGGGCACAGCAATCAAAACATTCTGGCATTTGCACGCTATCTGGATCACATTCACAAACCGGTATGGATACGGCATGTGGTTGTTCCGGGGATCACGTTTGACAAAGAAGAACTGACCGCACTGGGTCAGTTTTTAGGACAACTTCACAATATTGAAAAATTAGAGGTTCTTCCCTATCATTCGATGGGCAAAGTAAAATATGATAATCTAGGCATGGATTACCGCTTAAAAAATACGCCCCAGCTCACAAAAGCCGAGGCGCTAAAAGCGGAAACAATCATCCACCATGCAATGGATATAGACACACATTAACGAATCTTTTCAAATTCTTCCAGCGGCAGTGGACGGGAATAATAGAATCCCTGAATACTGTCGCAATTTAATTTTTGCAAAAAGGATACCTGTTCATCTGTCTCTACGCCTTCTGCCGTGACATGCATTCCCAGATCCTTAGCCAGTGCAATCGTATGCTCCAACAGCCGGTCGCCGCCGTAATTTCCAATATAATCGATCAGACTCTTATCGATCTTCAGCGTATCAAAATGCATCGTATTTAACGCTGCAAAGGAAGAATACCCTGCACCAAAATCATCGATATGTAATGGGAATCCTGCGGTACAGAAACGGTCTGCCAACTGATCTATCGCTTTATTATCGACTGCTGCCGTCTCTGTAATCTCGATCGGCACATACTTCGGATCAATTCCAATCTCCTCTGTAATATTCTTATAACGCTCTACCACACTCTGGAAATACAGACTGGCTCGCGATAGATTGACTGAAATCGGGAACAACTGGAGTTTCTCATCCATCCACTTTTTCTGCTGCAGACATACATTCCGGAATACATACTCATCCAGATAGCGTATCATTCCATTACGCTCAAACAATGGGATAAATACTCCTGGCGGCACCAGTTCTCCCTTATCATTCCTCCAACGTACCAGCGCCTCTGCACCGACCAGTTTATTATTACCCGGATGGTACTTGGGCTGATACCAGATCTCAAACTGGTGGTTACGCATAGATGACTCGAATGCATCTTCCATCTGCTTTTCCTGCAAAATCCGGTTTGCATCCTGCTGGCTGAAAAATGCGTGGTTGATATCCTGGCGGTGCTTTACCTCATGACGGGCAATATTTGCCTCATTATAAGTCTGTTCAATCTTTTTATCCGGATTCCATTCTGCGACACCAAAATACGGCACCTGTTGCGGCACACCCAATTCCGTCGAACGCTTGCTCAACTGGATTGATATCATTTCAAGCCGTCTGGCAACTTCCTCCCGATCCTGTAACGCATAATATATGATGAAGTGGTCTGCATTGATATGCGCAGCCAGATCATCTGTTCCTATATTCTGCCTGATGCATTTCCAGATTTCCCGCAGGATCTCATCGCCCTTCGTCGTACCACAGATAGAATTCACCACCTTAAAGGAATGAATATCCATTGACAATATATAACCGGGCTCCGTCTTGTCTGCCAGACATTTCTTAAACCGTACATAATTGTCCCCACCTGTTACCGGATCTGTATATGCATAGCGTTCCAGTTCTTTTGTTTTTTCTCTGTCTATATCAGAGAACCCATATATTGCGCGGTGCATTACCCCTATGGGGGACAGGCTCACAATCTTCATCCGGCAATACTGGATACGTCCATCTCTGACTGCACGATAATCGTGAATCAATATTTTATTCTCCCGGAAAAAATCATGGAGGTTTTTTCTGTCGCACAGTGCCAGCATCTCCTCCTGATCCTCCGCTAAGACTGTCTGTCTGATATAGGATATGATTGCACTCTCGTAGGTCGGTCTGGATCTGAAAAATGAACCATATTCTCTCTCAATCGTATCACCGAGACGATATGGTATCACCTCATCCTTCTCATAATCAATAAAATAAATAGAGTGATAGTCATCACTCAGCGCACGCACTAACTCAGCTGATACGCTCTCATCATTCAGCTTCTCCAGAAGGCCGATTGCACTCAAAGGCTTTCCATCCGGATCTGAAGCTGTCAATGTCAATGAGACACGAATCAATGCACCATCTGCTCTGCCTCTCAGATTTGCAACGGCACGCTTTTCTCCGCGATCAATCTTCTCAAATAGCTCTACACATGCAGCCGCATCCTCAGGAACGATGAGTTCATCCAATGCATCCTGCGGAATGGGTGCATAGATCTTCTTGCATCCCAGACTGCTCACTGTTACATCCGAACACATCATCACCTTATCCTGTGGATAATACCGAATTGTATAGATTCCGGCATCCGCCAGCGCTTCCTGTGCACCCTGATTTGGCTCCGGATATGTTTTCCCCTGATATGTTACATTTTCCATGAATCTGCCACCTTTCATGATGACTTGCATTTCATCTCATCTTGTCTAATTTTACTCATCAATTCTAACACCAATTACCATATCAGTCAATAATTGTCAGAAAATAAAAAAGAAGTGAAGGTAAAGTATGTTACCGTTCACGGGCAGGCATTCGCCTTCAATAGCAATAACTATCTGTCAGTTTTTGTATTTTTATTGATATTTTTTGTACTTTTTTGTCATATTTGTACATCTTGTGTTATACTGATTCCACACTATTTAAAGGAGTATCTGTTATGAATCTGTCTGTATTTCTGTCACTGACTGCTTATGCATGTGCTACCACCTTCAGCCCGGGGCCGAACAATGTACTGCTGCTCTCATCCACCGGACAATACGGTTTTAAAAAATGTCTGCCGCTTATGCGTGGAATCTGGACCGGTCTGATCACTGTGATGCTTATCTGTGGTTTTGGATGCACATTGTTGCATCGTCTTGTTCCTTCCATAGAAAAATATGCCCGCTTTATCGGCGCAGGCTATATTCTCTGGCTTGGTTATAAAACACTGACGCGCCGCGCAGTCTCCTCTCCGGATGAGTCGACAGACGCACAGAACATGCCACTTCATTTTATCAATGGATTTTTACTGCAGTTTCTCAATATCAAGATTCTAATGCTCGGAATCGCTGCGTACTGCAGTTTTATACTTCCCTATGGGACATCCATTTCCGCTACATTGATCTTTGCTGTCACTATGGCAGTCTGTGCTGCGACCGGCAACCTGATCTGGGCGAGTATCGGTTCACTGCTGTTCCCGGTCTACCACAGATATTATCGTATATTTAACATCACGATGGCATTACTGTTGTTCTGGTGTGTCTATAAGATTCTGTTTATCTGATCCGGATCTCAGATGTTGATGCAGGATAAGCTACAAAAACGACTTTTTCAAATACACGGCAAAGAAAACAGAATAGGAAAAGGATCTCCCGCCAAGAGAGATCCTTTTCCTATTCTATTTATTCTATTTTATAATTTACTTCGTGAATGCTTCTACAAGCGACTTTGCCTCAGTCTCATCAAATCCATCTGTATTGACGAGCTGATCGACAAACCAGTCTGCGACATCTGCAGTTGCCTCCTTAAAGCTGTCGGTATCGATATCCTCCGTATGCAATACAGCAATTGAACCCTTTGCCTCCCAGTCAGCTACCAGCTGATCACACTCGTAACGGTTGATCATACGCTGATATTCAACTGTCTTTTTCGCATTTTCTTCTACGATTGCCTGCTGCTCCTCTGAGAGGCTGTTATAGATCTCTCCGTTCATACAGAAGAACAGGCAGTCATAATATGCATTCCACAGTGAAATATAATCCTGTACTTCCTGGACCGATGCAGATGCGATCGCAGGTAGAGGATTCTCCTGTCCCTCGACCGTATTCTGCTGTAATGCAGTATAAGTCTCTGACCAGTTCATGTTTGTCGCATTTGCCTGCCAGTCCTCATAAGATTTCATCAGCAGATTTGATCCTGCCACACGGATCTTCAGTCCTTTCAGGTCATCGACGGATGCTACCGGACGCTTGGAATTCGTGAGCTGACGGAATCCATTCTCAGCCAGGCCAAAACACTTTAAGCCCATGCCTTCTAAAATTTCTTCCATCTTCTGTCCTGCCTCACCATCAAACTTTGCATCAACATCATCATAATCATCAAAGATATACGGCAGTGATACGACATTAAATCTGTCATCAAATCCCGAATAGATCAGATTACTATGCATCGAGATCTGTACCGGATCACCCTCCATCAGTGCACCGATTCCATCTTTCTGGGAACCGTTCGTGAGCTGGTCTGAGAAGCCGTCTACGACGACCTTTACCTTGCCGCCAGTAGACTCGTTCATCAGGGCTCCAAAGTAACGTCCTGCCTTTGCCCAGGTTGATGTCTCACCAGTCGAACATGCATAGTGCCAGGTCATCTCATCCCAGTCTGTCGTTGCAGGCGCAGCATCCTTTGCCGCATCATACGTCTCGTCATCATATGCCTCTACATCTACCGTCTCTGCTGTAAATGCATTCACAAGCGATTCTGCTTCTTCCTGTGAGAAACCATCCGTGTTGACAAGCTGGTCAATAAACCAGTCTGCAACATCTGCAGTTGCCTCCTTGAAGCTATCGGTATCGATATCCTCGGTACGTGCGACCTCAATCGTATCGTTTGCTTCCCAGTTCTCTACGAGCAGTTCACACTCATAACGGTTGATCTCTCTCTGATAATCTACTGTTTTCTTCGCATTGGCATCAACCACTTCCCGCTGTGCATCTGTCAGGCTGTCATAAATATCGCCGTTCATGCAGAAGAACAGACAGTCATAATATGCATTCCACAGTGAAATATAATCCTGTACTTCCTGTACGGATGCGGATGCGATCGCAGGCAGAGGATTTTCCTGTCCTTCGACCGTGTTCTGCTGTAATGCAGTATAAGTCTCTGACCAGTTCATGTTTGTCGCATTCGCCTGCCAGTCCTCATAAGACTTCATCAGCAGGTTCGATCCTGCGACACGGATTTTCAGTCCCTTCAGGTCATCCACAGATGTCACCGGACGCTTGGAGTTCGTCAACTGGCGGAATCCGTTTTCTGCCATACCAAAGCACTTCAGACCCATATCTGCGAGAATCTCATCGAGTTTTTGTCCTGCCTCACCGTCGAGTTTGGCATCGACATCATCATAGTCATCAAAAATATATGGCAGCGATACAACATTAAATCTGTCATCAAATCCAGAATAGATCAGATTGCTGTGCATAGAGATCTGCACCGGATCTCCCTCCATCAACGCACCAATTCCATCTTTCTGGGAGCCGTTTGTGAGCTGGTCAGAGAAACCGTCTACAACGACCTTGACCTTACCACCGGTAGATTCCTCCATCAGCGCCCCAAAGTAACGTCCTGCCTTTGCCCAGGTCGATGTTTCGCCTGTTGAACATGCAAAATGCCACGTCATCCCTTCCCACTCAGCATCATTATAATAAGCATCCTCAGACGGATCATACGTCTCATTATCATATGCCTGGATCTTGGAATCATCCGCTGCTACATCCGTAGACACGCTTGTACCTGTCGTATAGGCTGCACGCGGGAAATATGTAAATATAACTAATACAATCAATGCTGCTGCAATCATCGGCATAACAGCCTTGGAGATCTGCTGCAGTGTGACTTTTGCCACATTTTTCACCTTTAAGCTGATCGCAACAAACAGATTCACACCAACCGGAGGTGTGACCTGTCCGATCGCCAGGTTTAAGGTCGCCATAATACCAAATGCAATCGGGCTGAATCCAAGCGATGTACAGATCGGGAACATGATCGGAATAAAAATATACATGGCTGAGTTTGCATCAATAAAGCATCCTGCGACCAGAAAGATCACATTACAGATCAACAGAAAGATAAACTTATTCGATGATACACTTCCGAGCAGTGATGTTGCAGCCTCTGAGATACCAAATAACGTACATACATACGAGAACAACGTCGCAGATGCTACAATCAGCATGATACCACCAGTCGTCTTAGCCGACTCTACAGTAATCTCAAACAATTCTTTCCACTTGATCTCACGGTAAATAAACACACCTACGACCAATCCATATACGGCTGATACCGCAGCGGCCTCGGTCGGTGTGAACACACCACCATAAATACCGCCTAAGATAATAACCGGCATTAAAAATCCCCAGAAAGCATCTTTAAATGTAACCCAGCGCTCTTTCCAGCCCGCTTTTTCACGTGAGGACTGAATGCCTTTCTTACGAACCTCGATCATAACAACGATGATCAGCGCAAGCCCCATCAAAATACCGGGGACAATACCGGCGATAAACAGATCACCGACATTTTCACCTGTGATGGACGCATACACGACATACGCGATACTCGGTGGAATGACAATCGCAATCGAACTGGCTGCCGCCATGAGCGCCATTGCAAACGGCGCACTGAATCCGGCTTCAACCATTGCCGGGATCAGGATCGCTCCGAGCGCAGCTACAGTCGCAGGACCGGAACCAGAAATTGCTCCAAAGAAACATGCCACGATGACACACACGATAGCGATACCACCGCGTCTATGTCCGACACAGCTATCGATAAACTTGATCAGGCGCTTGGAAATACCTGCCTTCGCCATAATATTTCCTGCGAGAATGAAAAACGGAATCGCCAGCAATAACGTTTTACTGATACCTGTGTATGTATTGGTAGCTACTACGGTCAGACTCTGTCCCGCCGTCAGAATTGCCGCTACAGATGATGCTCCCAGACATATCGCAATTGGCACATCTAAAATTAAAAGTACAAAAAAAACTAAGAAAAGAACAGCCGTAATCATTACTGATTGCCCTCCTTTCCAGCCTTTAAGAAATCAAGCGTATTCTCAATAAAATGAAGTACCAGAAACACACCACATACCGGCACAAAAGACCAGAAAATCCAGCCAGGCCAGTGCAGTACATAGGTATGTGCATTCTGCTTATACTCCGCAGCAGCACGTACCACACCCTGCCATGTAAGAATCACGCAATAAATAAGACTAAATACATTTGCAACCAGTTTCTGTACGAGTCTTGCTGTACCACTCAACCGGTCAGAGATCAGGCTTAAGCCTACCAGACCTCCGTCCTCTCTACATGCAAGCGCTGCTCCCATCAGGGAAATCAGCACAAATAACGCAACAACCAGTTCATCTACCCATGTCAATGAGTGATTCACCAGTTTTCGTCCCACAACATTTGCAAACGTGAGCACCAATGACATGAGCAGGGTAACGGCCATCACTACGTTCTCGACCTTCACCACGCCATGCATGATCTTTTTGTACGTGTTCATATCTAATCCTCCTCGTTAGTTATCGGGACGATGCTATACCTTCATCGTCCCGACATGTCATCATTGCCCGATACCTCCCCTTGCATCCGGGCAACCATGATTATCTTATAAAGCAGCCTTAATTGCTGCTAAAAGATCTTTGTATTCCTCAAAAGCCGGCAGCTGCGGATAATCCTTTTTAATCTGCTCGGTACTCTTAAATAAAAAGCCAGCCTTGCTCGCCTGAATCATTGCCAGATCATTGAAACTGTCCCCGCTGGCGATCGTCTCATATCCGATCGACTGTAATGCCCTAACAGTCGTGAGTTTTGACTTCTCACAGCGCATCTTAAATCCTGTAATCTCACCACTCTCTGCTACTTCCAGTGAGTTGCACATAATCGTTGGCCAGCCGAGCTTTTTCATGAGCGGAGTCGCAAACTGCTCAAATGTATCACTGATGATGATCACCTGAGTCAATGAACGCAGCTCATCCAAAAATTCTTTTGCCCCAGGAAGCGGATCAATCTTTGCGATCGTCTCCTGAATCTCCTTCAGCCCAAGGCCATGCTCTTTCAAAATATTCAATCTGAAATTCATCAGCTTGCCATAATCAGGCTCATCTCTTGTCGTTTTCTTCAACTCCGGAATCCCACTCGCCTCAGCAAATGCAATCCAAATCTCCGGAACCAATACACCTTCCAAGTCTAAACATACAATATTCATCGTTTTACTCCTTTTATCTACATGCAATTTATGTGCTTCCAGTTGACATCCACTCACTTTAACTGAGTAACGTCCTATAGTATACTACTATAATTTGGGTATAAGTTCAAGTATTTGTGAAAAAATGCTGCTAACGAAACGGGAAACGAGTTACGATGTACGAGAGAACAGTAACGAAAACGAAGCTTGTTCGAGTCCGACTGGACTCGAACAAAAAATAAGAGATAGGAAATATTCCTATCTCTTATTTTTTGATTGACGTGCGTGAGAGGATTCGAACCCCCGACACCTTGGTCCGTAGCCAAGTGCTCTATCCAGCTGAGCTACACACACATATTCAATTAAGACCTTTCGGTCAATGCCCGCGACCGGAATCGAACCGGTACTGTGTCACCACAACAGGATTTTAAGTCCTGCGCGTCTGCCAGTTCCGCCACGCGGGCATGTACATAAGTTGTACAATGGGACCTATAGGGCTCGAACCTATGACCCTCTGCTTGTAAGGCAGATGCTCTCCCAGCTGAGCTAAGATCCCCAACTATAAACGACCCAGACGGGACTCGAACCCGTGACCTCCGCCGTGACAGGGCGGCGCTCTAACCAACTGAGCCACT
>CAKRIZ010000042.1 GCA_934351445.1 uncultured Eubacterium sp. | reverse complement strand
AGCAGATTTTGCCGATTTGGAATGCGAAGCATCGGCAAAATCCGTTACTGGAACGAGGTACGAGTGAACAGTAACATTAAAATAAAGGGTGATCGTATGGCAGATGTTACAACGGAACAGATTGAACAATTAGAACAAAAAGTGATGTCCACATCAGAACATATTCGTAAGATGGACGATTTTGTCAGCCCCGAGATCTTATATGAGGAGCTGATTAACTGCGTGCGCAAATATCACCCTTCTGACGATATATCGATGATTGAGAAAGCCTTCCGGATCGCAAATGATGCACATAAGGGACAGGTGCGCAAATCCGGCGAGGCTTATATTATACATCCGCTCTGTGTTGCGATCATTCTGGCGGAGCTGGAGCTGGATAAGGAGACGATCGTAGCCGGACTATTGCATGACGTGGTCGAAGATACCGTCATGACGGATGAGGAGATCGCACAGGAGTTCAATGAGGAAGTGGCGCTGCTCGTGGATGGTGTCACCAAGCTCGGTCAGCTCTCTTATGATGCAGATAAAGTTGAGATTCAGGCAGAGAACCTGCGAAAGATGTTCCTCGCGATGGCAAAGGATATCCGCGTCATACTGATCAAGCTGGCAGACCGTCTGCACAATATGCGTACCCTGCGTTATATGACACCGGAGAAGCAGAAGGAAAAAGCGCGTGAGACGATGGACATCTACGCACCGATCGCACAGCGGCTCGGTATTTCCAAGATCAAGACGGAGCTGGATGACCTGTCACTGAAATATCTCGAGCCGGAGGCTTATTATGATCTCGTCGAGAAGGTAGCGATGCGCAAGGGTGCCAGAGACGAATATGTGAAAAAGCTGGTTGAGGAAGTGACGCATCATATCAAAGAAGCCGGAATTGAGGCGACGATTGATGGCCGCAGCAAGCACTTTTTCAGTATTTATAAAAAGATGGTCAACCAGGGCAAGACAATCGACCAGATCTATGATCTGTTTGCGATCCGAATACTGGTCAATGATGTCAAGGACTGTTATGCGGCGCTCGGTGTGATCCATGAGATGTATAAGCCGATTCCCGGCCGTTTCAAAGATTATATTGCGATGCCAAAGCCGAATATGTATCAGTCGCTGCACACGACACTGATCGGGCCGGACGGACGTCCGTTTGAGATCCAGATCCGTACCTATGAGATGCACCGTACCGCTGAGTATGGTATCGCAGCGCATTGGAAATATAAGGAAGCCGCCAATGGCAATGCAGTTGGTGGTGAGGAGGAAAAGCTCAGCTGGCTGCGCCAGATCCTCGAATGGCAGCGGGACATGTCCGACAACAAGGAGTTCATGAGCCTGTTAAAGAGCGATCTTGACCTGTTTTCAGATACGGTATTTTGTTTTACCCCGTCAGGTGATGTGAAGAACCTGCCGAATGGTTCGACACCGATTGATTTTGCCTACAGCGTACATTCTGCAGTCGGCAACAAGATGATCGGAGCCAAGGTCAATGGAAAACTGGTGACGATTGATTACAAGATCCAGAACGGTGACCGTATTGAGATCATTACCTCACAGAATTCCAAGGGACCGAGCCGTGACTGGCTCAATATCGTCAAGAGTACACAGGCGAAAAATAAGATCAACCAGTGGTTCCGAAGTGAGTTTAAGGAAGAAAATATCTTAAAAGGCAAGGAGCTGCTGGAGAAGTATTGCAAGAGTAAGGGAATCAACTGGCCAGATATCAATAAGCCGGAATATCAGGCAAAGATCCTGCGAAAATATGGTTTCCCCCAGTGGGATAATTGTCTGGCTACGATCGGACATGGAGCACTCAAGGAGAGCCAGGTCGCCAATCGTATGCAGGAGGAATACCGCAAAGATCATCCGCTCGTTGTGACTGATGAGGATGTTTTAAAGCAGATAGAGCATACGAACGTCGACCGCCAGCCGAGTGAGCATCGTTCCAAGAGTGGGATTGTGGTCAAGGGACTCTACGATATCGCTGTGCATCTGTCCAAGTGCTGTAGTCCGGTTCCGGGTGATGAGATCGTGGGATTTGTCACACGCGGGCGTGGTGTGTCCATCCATCGTACAGACTGTGTGAATATGATTAATCTGTCCGAGATGGAAAAGGCGCGTTTAATCGAGGCGGAATGGAGCGGCAATGGCAGCGGTGAGGACAGCACATATCTGGCAGAGATCAATATATATGGAAATAACCGTACCGGTCTGCTCGTGGATCTGACCCGTACATTTACAGAGCGCGGCATTGACATCAATTCGATTCATTCCAAGACGAGCAAACAGGGAATCGCGACAATCTCTATCTCCTTTGAGACAAAGGGCAAGGAACAGGTCAATGGCCTGATTAAGAAGCTGCGTCAGGTAGAGAGCGTCATTGATATAGAGAGGACAACAGGCTGATGAAGATCGAACATTATGTAGTCGGTGTCGTAGGCACCAACTGTTATTTTGCAATCAATGAACAGACAAAGGAGTGCATCATTATCGATCCCGGTGACGAGGCAGCACGTCTGGCGGAAAAGATTCAGGCGGGAGGATATACACCGGTAGCGGTCCTGCTGACACATGCGCATTTTGACCATATTATGGGAGTGGATGCGTTGGCAGGTCAATATGGCATTCCCGTCTATGTGCATGCCGATGATGCGGACATGCTGCAGCAGCCGGAGGTGAACTGCGGTGCGATGATCGGTACAAGGGCATCAGCCAAGGCAGATAAACAGGTGCATGACGGCGATACAGTCAATCTCGCTGGAATGGAGATTCAGGTGATCCATACACCGGGACATACACCCGGAGGCGTATGCTATTATTTTCCGCAGGAAGGGGTCGTATTCTCCGGTGATACACTGTTCTGTGAATCTGTTGGCCGGACAGATCTGCCTGGCGGCAGCATGTCACAGCTCGTGCGCTCTGTCAGGGAAAAGCTGTTCAAGCTGCCGGATCTGACGATCGTCTATCCGGGGCACGGAGAACCTACGAAGATCGGTACAGAAAAACAATACAATTCATTTATATAAGATCATGATACAAGTACAGTTAAATAAAGCAGATTTTGAATATGACATCCATTCTCTGGTGAAAGCATTCTTTCCATCAGAGAATGTTTGTGTGTCAGCAGAAAAAAAAGAGCCGGAGGAGCCGGTGAGCGCATGGCTCGATATAGATTTTTATAAACATGGAATCGATGTGTGCTGGCGGACCGTGCAGAGCGATCCGGTATGTGCGCACATGGACTGCTCATCCACAGATCGGCTGGATGTAAAAAATGTATTAAAAATCGGACTCTATGATATGCTGGTGACGATCACCGGACATGAGCTGCCGTGGGGATCACTCACAGGGATCCGCCCGACGAAGATACCGATGCAGCTGTTAGAAGATGGCAAAGACGAGACGCAGATCGCAGAATATATGAGACAGGCTTATCATATGAGCGGGGAAAAGATCGATCTCGCCATCGATATCGCAAAACGGGAGCGTGCACTGCTCTCCAGACTCGATTATGAGAACGGCTTCAGTCTCTATGTAGGCATTCCGTTCTGCCCGAGTACGTGTCTGTATTGTTCATTCACATCCTATCCGCTCGGTGCATGGCGCGGGCGCGTCGATGCATATCTCGATGCACTGGAGCATGAATTAGATTATGCACGTGCAGAATTTGGACATAAAAAGCTCAATTCCATCTATATCGGAGGTGGCACACCGACGACGCTCGAGCCGGAACAACTCGACCGGCTGCTCACGATGATTGAGGAGCGGTTTGACCTGTCACACCTGCTGGAGTTTACTGTGGAGGCGGGACGACCCGACAGCATCACCCGTGAAAAACTCGAGGCGCTCAGAAAACATCCGGTCGTTGACCGTATTTCTGTGAATCCACAGACGATGAAGGATGAGACACTGAAGGTCATCGGCAGACATCACACAGTCCAACAGACGATTGACAGCTTTTATCTGGCACGTGAACTCGGATTCGATAATATCAATATGGATCTGATCCTCGGACTGCCGGGCGAATCGCTGGATGATGTTAAACATACGATGGAGCAGATCAGGCATCTGCACCCGGACAATCTGACGGTGCATTCACTGGCGTTAAAACGCGCAGCGCGGCTCAATATCTGTCGGGACGAATACAAAGATTACAAGATGGAGATCACACCGGAGCACCATGCCGTGACCGCACAAGGCGCGGCAGAGATGGGTATGGCGCCATATTATCTCTACCGCCAGAAAAATATGGCAGGTAATTTTGAAAATGTCGGCTACGGTCTGCCCGGAAAAGAGGGGATCTACAATATTCTTATCATGGAGGAGAAACAGACGATCCTCGCACTCGGGGCAGGATCAGTCACAAAGCGCGTATATGCTGACGGACGGATCGAGCGGTGTGCGAATGTCAAAGACGTGGCACAGTATATCGAGCGGATCGATGAGATGACCCTGCGGAAGCAGAAACTTTTTGCAGAAGAATAAAAGGGTTTTTCTATATGAAAGGACGAATTCATTTTAGAAGATGAGTTCGTCCTTTTTTTATGTGATAGGAAATTCCTATCAAATAAAAAGCTGTTGACAATTAGTAAAAGAAGTGTATTATATAAACATAAAGTAAAAGCGTTGTACTAATTACGGGAGTCGAATCAGATGCCAAAAACAGGTGTGAATAACAAACTTTTGAAACAGAAGAACCGTGGTTTGCTGCTGAAGCTGATCGCGACCGGAGCATGTAGTTCGCGGATTGAGCTGGCACAAAAGACTGGACTGTCAAAGATGACTGTTTCCAATATTGTGAATGAGTTTCTGGAAAACGATATGCTGGAGGAACTCGAGAAGGCAGAAAAAATGGAGGGAAAAGGAAGAAATCCGATTCAGCTTCGTATTTCGCCCAGAGCACCGAAGCTGATCGGGGTACATCTGCACAGGGAAGGCTGCAATGTGATCTTATGTGACCTGAAGCTGAATATACAAAAGAGCTTTAGCTTCCCGGTGACATCTGCCAATGCAGAAAACCTGATGGAACAGATACTGGATGCGATCGGGCGGATGTTTGCTGAGACAGACGGTGAGCGGATCTGGGGTATCAGCATTGCCGCGCTTGGTCCATCGGACATTCTCAGGGGTAAAATTCTGAAACCTACGAACTTTTGTGGCATTCAGGATCTGAATCTGAAGAGTGAGATCGAACAAAGGTATCACATTCCGGTGTATTTCGACAGTGAGAGCAACGGTGCTGCTATTGTGGAAAAATATTATGGAAACGGGAATGACTGTGAAGATTTTATCTATGTAGTTCTGTCAAACGGTGTAGGAAGCGGTCTGGTAGTAGGTGGACAGCTGTATACCAGCAGTAGTGGCATGACATGTGAATTTGGTCATGTAAGTATTGACTGGAAGGGCCGGCGCTGTAATTGTGGAAGCAGAGGCTGCCTGGAAACCTATATTTCCAGTACAGTACTGGAAGAACAGATGCAGAGGATGACCGGCGAGACAAAGAATTTCCGGGAATTCTGTCAGGAAATGGAGCAGGCATTGGAGAGAAAACAGAACAAGGGAATAGAATTTACCGAGAAAGAGAGGCAGATAGATATGGTACTCAGAGATATGGCAGAATATCTATCCTGCGGTATTATTAATTTTTCTAACGGCCTGAATCCACAGAGGATTATTATCGGACATGACGGTTACTGGATTCCGGATCAATATCTTAGACTGGCAGAAAAAGAGGCCAATGAACGGCTTCTTACGAGAAAATACCGGAAGCTTCAGGTGATGAAATCTTATTTTCGTGCGGATGGAACTGTATTTGGCTGTGCGGGTGCTCTGCTGACTGCTGTGTTTGATGGAAAGCTGTTTGAGTGAACTGCAACGTTTTTGCAGTGGACAACCGTCCATAAAAAGATGCCTCATGATAGGCAGAACAAAGAAGGAGGATTTTTATTATGCTGGCAACATTAAAAGACGTTCTGAAAGTAGCAGAAGAGAAAAAGATTGCTATTGGTGCATTTAATGCACCGAATCTGGAAAGCCTGCAGGCTGTCATGGCAGCGGCAGAGGAGATGGAGCTTCCGGTGATTATTCAGTTTGCACCGGTGCATGAGATACATAATCCGCTGGCGCTCATGGGACCGTTGATGGTAGATTTTGCAAAGAAAGCAAAGGTTCCGGTATGTGTACATCTGGATCATGGCGATAGTATTGAACGTGTGAAATATGCACTGGGTATGGGATTTACTTCTGTCATGTATGACGGATCCACCCTTGCGTATGAGGAAAATGTGGCAAACACCAGGATGGCTGCAGATCTGGCACATGCACAGGGAGCTGATATTGAAGCAGAACTGGGAAGCATGGGCAGGACAGAGTCCGGCGAAGGCGTGGGAAGCGGCGAGGATGACGATAGCAAGATTTACACAGATCCGGTACAGGCAAAGGATTTTGTGGCAAGAACAGGTGTGGACGCACTGGCATGTTCTTTTGGCACTACTCATGGTATTTATCTGAAAAAGCCGCGTCTTGATTTTTCTGTAGTAGAGAATGTAAGAAAAGAGACGAATGGTATTCCGGTTGTTATGCATGGAGGCTCCGGGGTCAGCAAGGAAGATTTCCATGCAGCGATACAGGCAGGTGTCCGCAAAATCAATTACTTTACCTATATGGATCGAGCGGCTGGCATGGCGGTGCAGAAATGGGCAGCAGAGCTGAAGGAAAATGTTCCGCCTTTTTATACCAGTGTGTCTGCGGTAGCGAAGGAAGCAATGAAAGAAAACGTCAAAGACGCTATGCGTACATTTGCACGTCTGGATGAATAAAAAAGGGGGATTTACGGCTATGAAACGTTCAAGAATTAATCAGGTCATTAAAGATATGGAGGCTCTGGCAAAAGAAAACGGGTATCATCTGCCGCCGTTCTGCAACTGGACACCGGAAGAATGGTCAGAGAAAGGTCATGAATGTGATGAAATCCGTGATAACAAATTAGGATGGGATATCACGGACTATGGTCTGGGCAGATTTGATGAGATCGGCTTTGCGCTGGTAACGATCCGGAATGGGAATCTGAAAGATGCAAAATATAAGAAGCCATACGCAGAGAAGCTGCTGATGCTGTATCCGGGACAGAATTCACCACTCCATTATCACTGGAGCAAGATGGAGGATATCATCAATCGCGGTGGAAATGATCTCTATATTACAGTATTTAACGGAGCAGATGGGAATACGAAGCTGGATACTGATGTGACAGTTGTCACAGATGGAGTAGAACGGACAGTTCCGGCAGGCACGAGAATCAAGCTGACTCCGGGCGAGAGTATCACCATTACCCAGTATCTGTATCATGATTTTATCATGCCGAAGGAAGGCGGACCGGTGCTGTTAGGGGAAGTTTCTATGTGCAATGATGATGAAAACGACAATTGTTTCTATGAGAAGATGGGACGTTTCCCGGAGATTGAAGAGGATGAACCGCCCTATCGTTATCTGTGTACGGAATATCCGGCAGCCAAAGACTGATGGAGGAAGTGCCTATGGAGAAGAAAATTGTAGTGGCCGGGCATATCAGCGTGGACATGACACCTGTATTTCCGGGGAGCAAAAAGAAAAGTCTTTCACAGATTCTGTGTCCGGGAAAGCTGATCCGGACAGGGGAGATGGTTGTATATAGCGGAGGGGTAGTATCCAATACGGGTCTTACACTTCACAAAATGGGAGCAAATGTTCATCTGGCAGGAAAAATCGGACATGATGCGTTGGGTGAAATGATGCTTGCCATGATGAAACAGCATGGAACAGAAAAAGATCTAATTGTCGATGATGCGGTATCGACTTCTTATACGATAGTTGTAGCGCCGCCGGGCATTGATCGTGTATTTTTGCATGGTCCGGGTGGCAATGATACCTTTGTGGCAGACGATCTGAAGGATGAGCTTTTAGAGGACGCAGCACTGGTACACTTTGGTTATCCGCCTCTCATGAGGAAGATGTATGAAAATGGCGGCGCAGAGCTGGTAAAGCTGTGTAAGCGGGTTCACGAAAAGGGTGCAGCCATGTCTTTAGATCTGGCTGCTGTCGACCCGGATTCCCCGGAAGGGCTGGTGGACTGGAGAGATTTCCTGACCCATGTGCTTCCGGAGGTAGATTTCTTTGTGCCAAGCATCGAGGAACTGTGCTTTATGTTGGACCGACGGCGTTATGAGAGCTGGCTGGAACGGGCAGGAGACGGTGATGTGACGGAAATTCTCGATCTGGAGCAAGACATCCGCCCACTGGCAGCTCAGGCGATGGAACTTGGTGTGAAGGTTCTGATGCTGAAGTGTGGTATACAGGGAATCTATTATCAGACGGCTGGAGCAGATCTGATTGCTGAAATCCCGCCAGCGGTGGAACTGCAGGTGGCAGACTGGGCAGACCAGACCGGATTCCAGAAGTCCTTTGTTCCAGAAAGAGTGCTTTCGGGAACAGGAGCAGGGGATTCGAGCATCGGTTGTTTCCTGTACGCCATGCTGCATGGATACCCTGTCGGGCGCTGCGTTCAGCTCGCTGCGGCGCAGGGTGCTTCCTGTGTGGAAGAGGTGGATACTTTGAGTGGTCTCCATACACTTCCGGAACTGGAAACCAAGATTGCCGCAGGCTGGAAAACAAGAGAATAAAGGTAAAAAGCGATCACTTCGTCGTGCCTGCGGGATATGGTAGGATGCAGTTCGAAGGAGATAGGGAGCTGATTGAATCAACTGTGGCAGGGTAATATACAATATAGAAGGGATCAGGAAGCGTAAGAAGTAACAAGTAAAAATATAAAATTTGATTTCTATGCATAAACCATTAAAATGATGGTAAAAATTATGTGAGAAACATTATGTTACGGTCTGCCTGGAAAAGAGGGGATTTACAATATTCTTATCATGGAGGAGAAACAGACGATCCTCGCACTCGGGGCAGGATCAGTCACAAAGCGCGTATATGCTGACGGACGGATCGAGCGCTGTGCGAATGTCAAAGACGTGGCACAGTATATCGAGCGAATCAATGAGATGATCAATCGTAAGAAGGAACTTTTTGCGAGAGATTAACTAGAAAAAAGAGTGTTATTTAGGGAAATGTGACAGTGATTTTACTGCAACAAATTTTAGGTGTCATACACCGTATAAGGGATATTTCGTTAGTGAAAACTGCGGAATGTCCCTTTTTGCGTGTATATCTGAACAAAGGAACTAAGAAGTATTTCAGGCAATACATGGATGTTTCATTCATTCCAGAAAAGAGTAAAAACGCATACACCAGTTTATGCAGGACAAGATTGCAGGTTAGGATGATGTTTTCTAAAAAAGTGGAACAATATAATTGACGCGACTTGCTTACGACTTTATAATTAAGTCGTAAGCAAATCGTAAGAAGCATTGGAGAAAAAATATGGCAATTAAAACAATTGATATCTTAAATGTAATGGTATTTCAGAGACAATGGCGACTGAATAATGGTGACAGCAAGAATGCAGACCTTAAAGCAGGAGATACGATTGGTGATGGATTTCATCTTGATTTTTGCGATGGAATCAATGTGCTGATGGGAGAGAATGGTGTAGGTAAAACTACCATATTAAAAATGATTTATGGGGCTACTCAGTGGTCATTTGAAAAGACCAATCCCGGTAAAGCAAAGAAGCTGGTACAGTTTTTCTCCAATAATCTCTCGGATATGGATTTTATGAAGAACGTTGCACGTAACAAGGATTATTGCTATTTCAAAGTAGGTGATGGCGAACATTATTTTGAGGAAAGTCTATCCCATAAGGGAACATTTAATTTTGATCAGTGGCTGGGATTGAATATTCCTTCTGTTTTTATTCCCACTACGGAGATGCTTTCTCATTCCAAGGGATTTCTTGCAATGAATGAGAAATATTCTATGCCTTTTGATGGGACGCAGGTAGATATCATAGTTAACGCATCACTGCCTGAAACAAAGGAGATACCTAAGTCAATGCTTGGGATTTTAGACAAGATTAGTCAAACGATTGATGGAAAGGTAGTTGTGCAGGATGACATCTTCTATGTAGAAAAGAATGACGGACGGAAGGTTGAGTTCTCGCTTGAAGCAGAAGGTTTAAGAAAGCTTGGTCTGTTATGGAAATTGATTCGCAATGGTTTGTTGGAAAAGGGATCTGTTCTTCTATGGGATGAACCGGAAGCAAACTTGAATCCTGAATTGTATTCGCTGGTAGTCGATATTTTGTTGGAGCTTGAGAAGAATGGTGTTCAGATATTTGTCGCTACTCATAGCTATAATTTCGCCAAGTACTTAGAGATAAGAAGAACAGTGCAGGATCAGGTCAGGTTTATAAACCTTTATAAAGGAACAGCTGCGGTGAACGATAAGTTTGTGGAGCACGATTTCCCTATAAACGAAGAGGATGCAATTGAGATTTACAGCGAGTCAGCAGATAGATTGGAAGATTTAGCTCATAATCCAATTATTGAGGCTGACGTGAAGTTGTTAAATGAAGTTTATTCTGAGTAAGGGAGGCGGAGCATTTTGAGCGTACTGAAAGAAGAAAATGGGGTCTATGCCATTGATGTCACAAATGCCACGTGGGCAACAGATCAGGTGCATGAACTTTATCATAAGTCAGGAATTCAATTAAATGATGTGGATTTTCTGATAGAGTGCAAGGATGAGGCGAAGCTGATTGCCGTCGAATATAAAAATGCCAATATCCCCGATGCAGTTAATCCTGATAAATTTAACCCTGCTGAGGATAAGTATATAAACAAGGTGTCGCAGAAATTCTATGATACATTGCATTACTTGTATTTGTCGGATCAGATGAGGCCGATCAATTATGTATATATCGTTGAGTATCCAAAGGGAGATGTGGTATCGAGGCTGAGACTTCGAGAACGAATCCGCAAAGGATTACCGTTTAAATTACAGGAAAACTATGGCAAGAAGCTAATTGCAGGATTCGATGTACTTTCTATTAAGGAATGGAATGAGAATGAGCTGTATGGCAAGTATCCTATCGTTCTAGTAGAGAATAATTAACAGTAATAGGGAGCAGATAGATGGAAATACAAGAGATTCAAGACAAACTAAATAACTTGATCTCAGGAAATTTGTTTGGGCTTGTATTCGCTGGGAATATTCCAGCGGCAGAAGTGCTGCTAAAAGTAATCCTCAAACGTGACGATATAAGAATTGAAAGCGTAGAGTGACAAAAAGAACTAAGAAACCCGGAAGTAGGTGGACGCAAGATAAGATTTGATATTCTGGCAGTTGATGGAACCAGTCATTTTTACAATGTTGAGGTTCAAAGAAGGAACAGCGGAGCCCACACGAAACGTGCAAGATTTCACAGCAGTATGGTAGATGCAAGAATGCTGAAAGAAGGTCAGGAGTTTAAGGACTTAAACGAGCCTTATGTTATTTTCATAACCGAAAAGGGCTATTTTGGTTGTGGATTGCCAATCTACACCATTAACAGACAGATCAGTCCGTTTTTAAATGTCAGTGTATTGGAAGGCAGTGGCACATTGAATGGACAGACGGTCAAAAAAGCGATCACTTCATCGTGCCTGCGGGATATGGTAGGATGCAATTCGAGGGAGATGCGGAGCTGATTGCATCAACTGTGGCAGGGTAATATACAATATAGAAGGGATCAGGAAGCGTCAGAAGTAACAAGTAAAAATATAAAATTTGATTCCTATGCATAAACCATTAAAATGATGGTAAAAATTATTTACAAATCATCATTTTGATGGTTTAATATATTTGAGGTGATCTAATGAAAAATTACAATATATCGGATGCGATAACGGCAGATGAGTTGAAGGGCTTTCGGAAGAAGTTTGGAATGACACAAAAAGAATTTGCAAAATTACTGGGCGTGTCAAAGCCGACGTTGGAGCGTTGGGAAACCAGTGAGAAAAAAATAACGGGTCCGGTTGTATTGCTGATGGATCTATTGTCAGAGCATGAGGAGTGGTTGGAGACAAGGGAGATACCTGCGCCGAAATATCCGTTGAGAATGTGGTATATGTATAAAAACAAGAAGTGCACATTGATCGATG
Source organism: uncultured Eubacterium sp. (assembly GCA_934351445.1). Taxonomy (GTDB): domain Bacteria; phylum Bacillota; class Clostridia; order Lachnospirales; family Lachnospiraceae; genus W0P33-017. The sequence goes on along the minus strand of CAKRIZ010000042.1, from coordinate 2,922 downwards.
TGGATGAAATGAATGAAAAGATATGGATTAAAAATTATGTGAGAAACATTATGTTCCGGGCGTTTGGTGCCAACAGTGAGCCGACCTATGAAGATTTCGGGGAATTTTTAAAATCGAGATGTTTTCCCGAAACAAGGGATAAAATGAAGATACAGTTGGAGGCACTGGGGATTCCTTTTTATGACCCGATGCTTATTATTGGGAAAACGCAGGGGAGAATGGCAGAGGACGATTTTTGGATTTTAATCGAGAGGTGAGAAATTAAAAAAATGGCGCTTGATGCAGCGGAAAAGCTGTACGGTTATCACTTGAAGTTTTCGTTTGCAAAGAGTGATGTGAGAAAACTCATAGATAGTGCCGGGATCTATTCCGACGAAGAAAAAAGGAGAGTAAAAACGATTATATTTCAACAGATGCGGAAGTATCAGTATCTATTTTGAAAGCAATACATTGATTAGCAGCCCCACCGGCGCAAATATTGTGCGGTGGGGCTGTGTTTGTTAAAATATGAAATAAAATGCTAGTTTACTGTAACCTTAATTGTTCCGTAAACACCATTGTTTGCGACGACATAGATCACACAGGTTCCTGATTTCAATGCCTTTATTTTTCCGGTTTTCGATACAGAAGCGACGCTCTGATCGGAGGTGTAATATCTGTATGCTGCTACGTGGAGCAGCTCTTTTTTATTGGTGTTTTCGAGTCTGGTGCGGCTCCTGACCACAAATGTATCGCCTGCTTTGAGCCGGACGTTTGTCTGATTGACAGTCACTTTTTTTGCGTTCGTTGCTTTCGCGTCTTTTAATGCGACATGGAGCGGATTGGACTTGGCGATGTATACCTTCTTGCCGTCAATCAGCTTGTAGGCGGCTACAAAATATTTGTACCGTCTGTTGTTGTCTAAGCGTCTGCTGGTGACACGGTCTTTTGCCGCTTTTACCGTGGCGAGCTTCTTGTAGCTGCGTTTTCCGTCACAGTATGACCAGTAGCAGTCATATCCGTCTGCGTCCTCATAGGAGCGCCATGAGATAGTGATCTTCCGGTTGCCGCCTTTTCCTGTTGCGAGCAGGATCGGAAGCTTCAGCTTTGATACCTGACTGCCGTTGAGCGCTGATTGATCCTCTGTGTCCGTATCGGGAGTCACCCTGTTCTCGTCATAACCGATCATGTAGACGGAGAGGTGGCTGGTTTTCCAACTGATCAGCTTCTTTACCGGATCATAGCTGGTTTCACAGCTTTCCCTGTTACCGTTCTCGTCTACATAATAGACCACGATTCCATTGGACTGCTCGCCGGAGCGCAGCTCATAGGGTGTGTGGAGCGTAATCACGCCGCCCATGTCAGAGATGTTTTTGCCGCCGCTGGTGAGCTTGATATCCCACGCGGGCTGGCTGCCCACTGCCTGCTGCTGCAGGGCGCTCAGGGCGCTGTCCGTGGTGCGTTTGATGGATATGGTAATGTCGGTCTGGTTTGTCTGTGCGGTCTTTTTGGACAACGCTTTTTCGTCAAATTCAATGGATGTACCATCGGTAAGTACGATCGAGAGGCTTTCCGCATCATTGGACGGGTCTTTCACCGCATCTGCGATCTGCTTTATGACGTTGGCGGGGAGCTTTACAGTATCGATCTGTTTCTCAAGTACGGAAAAGTCGATGGTCACAACACCTGTTTTCACATCATTGCCAATGACAGTATTCAGTTTGGAGAGGTCAATATCTTCAATCGTGGCAGTCGTGCTGCTGACAGTTGAATCCACCCGGATCGTTTTTTCCTCGCCGGATACCGGGACGGTCACAGAGGTGGAGGGGGTAGTATTACCACCAGAGCTGCCACTGCCAGTGCCGCCGGATGTGCTACCGGAGCTGCTGCCGCCGGTGCTGCTACCGCCACTGGAGCCGCTGTCTTTTTTCGGGATGGTTTTGCCGTCAGCGAGCTTGGTATCGCAGCCCTTGCAGTAGGTGTCGCCTGTGTAGCCCTCTGTGCTGGTGGTTGCCTCTACGCTGCCGCGTACCTCTGTGCCGCCGGTGTGGTTGGTCATATCCTTGGCGCCGTAAGCTGTGTTACAGACAGCGCATATTGCCGAGCTCTGGCAGGTAGCTGTGCCACCGGAATGGGCAGCTTCCTCTGCGTGGGCACCACAGCAGGCATATTCTTTCCAGTGTTTGCTGCCGTTTGATTTCCAATCATTATTTAAGATGCCGCTGTGGTGGGCAGGGTCTTTGCCGCCGATTTCAAACGTCTCTGCTGTGCTTTTTGCGCCACAGACGCAGGACATATAGTAGGTTGTCCCAGATAGGCAGGTCGCAGAGGACGCCTTATACTGTTCATTTACGGTCTCTTGGTCGTAGGTATGCGCAGCAATATCTTCTTTGCCTTTGCAGATGGAACAACCATGCCAATGAGAGAAAGAATCTGAACTCCAAGTTGAATTCAAGCTATGCTTACACACGACGAGGTCAGCGGTGCGGCCATATTTGCTGATGATCGCACTGACAGGAGTGCCGTCGTTCTCGTAGCTGAATTTTTCCGGAGCGGCATAGTTTTTGGAACCCGAAGCTATGTGAACATAGTTAGAAGCATCCGGCGTCTTTTCCGTCGTCACACCGATTGGATCGCTGCCGGTCAGTGCACCCGCAATAGTAATACTTTTATTGTCTGGCAGATAGACGTTGTTGTTGGCGCTATTTTTTGTGTTGCTGTTTATCTCTACACCTCCGGAAATACTGAATGTATCGCCGCCAAAATATACACCGCCGCCTGTGCCGTTTGCGGTGTTTCCGGTGATGCTGCCGCCGTTCATTGTAAGCGTGCCTTCACTTCCGAAATAAATACCGCCGCCATTACCGGTTGCAGTATTACCGGAGATGCGCGCCGATTCGGAAATGGTCATAGTATTACTAGAAGAACCATAGTAAACACCAC
>CAKRIZ010000041.1 GCA_934351445.1 uncultured Eubacterium sp. | reverse complement strand
TGAATATTCCAATCTGAATTAAGTCAGAGTATGTAACATACATTGGCAACGCCCTCCTTTCTTTCGTCTGGAGGGTTAGCCCCTCCGAAAAAGAGGGTAAGCCGCCCGGCTCTCTGGTTTCCCATGTGCGAAGTATATCATAACTTATCAAATCAGACAACGATATATCGACAAAATCCCCTTAGATTACTCTAAGAGGATTTGCTTATTTCGAAACATTTTTCTATAAAAGTGTGTCAAAAGGTGTGTCAGTCTTTTATTTCATATCAGAAAAATGTTCCGGAATCCCTATAAAATAAGCATTCTTCGGATTATTTTTCGTCTACAACCTGGAAAATATAGAACTTGAGATAATAACTCTCATCTGCCGCCCACAGAATCGGATGATCCGGTGCCTGTGTGCGGAATTCTACCTGCCGCAGCCGTCTGTGCACAGAATTGGCAGCCTCGCGGATCGTCTTGGTAAACAGCTCCTGCGTCATAAAATGTGAGCAGGAACAGGTCGCCAGATAACCACCATCCCGCACGAGTTTCAAGCCCTTGCGATTAATCTCCCGGTATCCTTTGATCGCATTCCTGGTCGCTTCCCTGGATTTTGTGAACGCCGGCGGATCCAGAATGACCACATCATAAGTCTCCCCTGTTTCTGCCAGTCTGGGCAGCTCGTCCAACACATTGGCGCAATGGAAATGTACCGTATCCTCCAGATGGTTTAACTGCGCATTAGCTCTCGCCTGACTCAGCGCATATTCCGATATGTCCAATCCCAGTACATCCGATGCCCCTGCATGTCCTGCATTGAGGGCAAAAGTACCCATATGTGTAAAACAATCCAGCACTTTCTTACCCTTACAGATCCGCTGCATCGCCAGTCTGTTGTACTTCTGATCCAGGAAAAATCCGGTTTTCTGACCATTCACGACATCTACCAGATAATGCACACCATTTTCAACGATTTCTACATTTGTATCAAATGCATCCCCGATAAAATCCTTAACCTTCGGCAATCCTTCTTTTTTCCGTTCATTGGCATCGCTGCGCTCATACACACCACGTACATGGATGCCGTCTGCCTCAAGTATCTCCCTCAGCAGACGCACAATGGTGAGTTTGAACTGCTCCATGCCAAGTGCCAGACACTGGACAACCAGAACATTCTCATATTTATCAACAATAAAGCCAGGCAGAAAGTCTGCCTCACCGAATATCACGCGGCAGGAAGATGTATCTACCGTCGTCTTGCGATATTCCCATGCCCGCTGCACGCGCAGCCGCAAAAATTCTTCATTGATCTCCTGATCCACATGACGCGTCATCAGCCGTATACGGATCTTGGAATTCGTATTGATAAACCCCCGTCCGAGTGGATATCCGTCAAAATCGTGAATTATTACAATAGCACCATTTTCAAACGATCCCATGATCGTATCTATCTCATTGTCAAAGATCCACAGACCTCCGGCTTTGATCGTCCTGCCTTCACCTTTTTTTAATGTAACAACTGCTCCCATTTACTGATCCTTTATCAATTATTTATACTCACGGCCAGCCCTCAGCATCTGTCTGCCCGGCATCCAGTGCTTCAAAACCAGCCATTCTCACCCGCCCAATCGTTCTTATAGCTGTTTTACTGCTGTTATAACAGCCTCGTAATCTGCAGATACCTGCTTGAATAATTCTTGGCAGCGTGCCTTATCCACCGGCGCAGTCTCCCAATGTCTGAGTTCCTCTGTTAATTCACTGGCAGAATTTCCAAGGTTTTTAAAACTCAGATTCAGGCTAACACCCTTTAATGCATGTGCCGCACGAAATGCCTGATCCATGTCATCTCTTTTCAATTCTGCCGCAAGATTCTCATAGCTCTTGTCATCCAGAAATTTTAAAGCAAATCGCTGAATCAGTTCGTCCTTAGGGATTCTCTGGCTCACATCTGCAAAATCCCCACCAAAACTTTCATAACACTCTTGTATAGTCATTACGCTTCTCCTTCTTTTGTATGCTTCTTTCAGCCATATGGCTTCATTATACAGTTAATCCCTGTGCATTTCAACTTCATATTTATAAAGCTTTCCGGCTGTTTTGGCACGGTTTTGATGTATTTGGTGACAACAAAACACCCCTCTGCACACAGAGGGGTGTTTCATTCTATACACGATCCATAAATGATCCGTCAGGCACAATCCCTTCGTCTTAGTCATAGATAGACATATGGTATTTTGCCATCCGATAGATCTTATATGCGACTACTCCTATAAATGATACAATGATATAGAATGTTGTTCCTACTCCTGCGACACTTCCTATAATTACTAATAACCACATCAACGGGTTCATACTTTATTTCCTCCATGTTCTGAATTGTTCTGAATTCTTATTTTGGGTCTTTTTTCTCATCCGCGTTTGGCAGATTTTCGATGCGCCAACACCAGATCGCCGCACCTATCATCAACACTGCCATCACTGCGACTACTATCATGTCCATACAGATTCCTCCTCCTGACATACCAAATAAGCCTATGCGATTTTGGCATACACAAAGAAACCCATGCTGCAATGCATCACATAGGCTGCGAAATATTTTGCTTTCTACACATATTCTTTTTCGTGTTGTTATGCGGATTTTTTCCCATCCAGATCATGGATATATTGAATCGTCGTCACGAGTCCCTGCGCCAGATCAGGCAGACAATACTCGCCACGATAGAGAAAGAAACCGGGTTCTGTAGTGAGCGCACGCTCTCCCACAGCAAGCTCGGTCAGCAGGACGCGAAGCACACGTCTGTTCAGACGGATCGCGCGGATCTGCGGCAGACGTGTCCTTGCACCGATCATCTGCTCGGTACATGCCTCGTCTGAGCGTAACAGATCCGGAATCAGCCGATAGACAGCCTCCGTATCGGCAGCTGCTGTCTGAAAATGGGCAGACGAAATCCGTGATTCACCGGAACAAATTCCGGCAACCATCATGCATGCGATCAGCAAATATACAATTATCCGCTTTTTTCGTGATATCGTCTGTCTCATATGCTTCAACTACCTCCCGCCTATCATAGCACCCCTTGTGTAAAAACGCAAGCGGTCACGCACGATAATCCTCCGCCAGATGCAGTGTCTCATTCATGCTGCCGGTGCGGTAGCCCTGCAGGTCGAGTGCTACGTAGGAGAATCCGTATGACTGGAACTCCTGATTCACACGCTCTCTGGTCGTCCCCTCCATGAGTTTTGAAAACTCCTGCGGAAGCAGCTCGATACGGGCAAGCGTTCCATGGATACGCACACGTACCTGCGAGAATCCAAGATCTAACAGCAGCTGTTCTGCCCGGTCGACCATACGCAGTTTTTCCTCAGTGATCGTCTCACCGTATGGGAAACGGCTGCTCAGACAGGCAAACGACTGTTTTTCCCAGGTCGGCAGACCGAACTGTCTCGAGAGTATGCGGATCTCCTGCTTTGTCAGCCCTGCCTCACGCAACGGGCTTTTGATACCCAGTTCTGCGACCGCCTGCAGCCCAGGCCGGTAATCCCCGTTATCATCGAGGTTCGATCCCTCTGCGACTGCCGCAATCCCTTCTTTATCGGCGATTGCCAGTATTTTCTCAAACAACTCATGTTTACACAGGTAGCAACGGTTCGGTGGATTCTGTGAAAATCCTTCGATATTCAATTCCTCTGAGTCTACGATAAAATGCCGGATACCGTTAGCCTCGCAATAAGCCGCTGCTTCTTTTAATTCACGCTGCGGAAATGAACAGGAACGCGCTGTGATGGCAATCACCTGGTCTCCCAATGCCTCTTTTGCAGCATATAATAAAAATGTTGAATCCACGCCACTCGAAAAAGCGACTGCCACACTGCCGAGCGATCTCAGATACGCCTGCAGATGTGCATACTTTTCCTGTAATTCTGTTGTTTTTGCTGCTTCTGACGGTTCAGCCGTGACTCCAATCTCTTTCATTTCCATGAGCCTACGCCTCCTCCCTGCGATACGGTGCACTCAGATCTTTGATCACTTCGCCAGCGAGAATCAGGCCTGCCACTGCGGGCACAAATGCTGTGCTGCCTGGTATATCGCGCCGCTCGGTGCACTTATGCTCTGCCCCCGGCGGACAGATGCAGTGTGTCCGGCAGCTACTGGACATATCTTCGATCGGACGGGTTGGCTTCTCATCGGAATAGACAACCTTCAATTTTTTGACCCCGCGTTTTTTCAATTCACGGCGCATCACTTTTGCAAGCGGATCCATATGTGTCTTGTAAATATCAGCAACCATAAAACGACTCGCATCCAATTTATTTCCCGCTCCCATCGCACTGATCACAGGAACACCCATCTGCTGCGCCCGCATGATGATCTCCAGCTTAGCCGTGACCGTATCGACTGCATCTACAATATAATCATATTCATCAAATGGGAATTGATCTGCATTTTCCGGCAGAAAAAAGCACTGGTGCGTGCGCACATCCACATCGGGATTGATGCTGAGCATCCGTTCTTTCATCACATCTACCTTATATTTTCCGACCGTAGCACGTGTCGCAATAATCTGACGGTTGAGGTTTGTCAGACATACCTTATCATCATCGATCAGGTCAAATGCTCCGACACCACTGCGCACAAGTGCCTCGCACACATATCCGCCGACACCGCCGATGCCAAATATTGCGACTCTGGCCTGCGCAAGCTGCTGCATAGCTTCCTCACCGAGCAATAACTGTGTTCTTGAAAACTGATTTAACATGTTGTTCCTCTTTTCCTACCCATTTGGTTGGTTTTGTAAATTTTACAATCTATGTCCGATTCTGTCAATAGGGAATCCCCCACAGGGCGGCTACTGATAACCGACCTATAGCTCCCTGAACAGCTCATCAACTGATATATGAAAGATCTTCGCGATCGCATAGATCTCCCGGTCTGTTGCAGAACGCGTCTGTCCCTCCAGTTTTGAAAGTGATGACAGATTGATATCAATACCCATCAGCTGCATATTGATAGCGAGTTCCTTCTGTGAAATATGTTTCAATTTGCGCAATTTTGTCACTGACGCACCTACCATATTTTTTTCACCCAACGGTTTCTGACGCGGCTTCACCGGATGCTCCCCCTCTCTATGTACAGCCATATGGATCTAAAATCTGTTACCACCACTGTATCATACGGCATTTATTTTACCATAGTTTTATGTTAAAATAAATTGATTTTATCGTGTGCCCCCGGCACACATGATCCACCTTCGTCACTTATTATATTACATGAAAGCAGGTTCTGCATGAATAGTCTTGTAAAAATCGTTTTGGAAAACAGTAGACAATATCCCTCCAAGGATGCACTGATCTTTCGGGACAGACATATCACCTACCGTGAATTTGCCCAGAAGATATTGGTCTTTTCCAATTATCTAAAGCAGAAAAAAATTAAGAAAGGGAGTAAAATTGCGGTCGAAGCTGACGATCCGGTTTTATTCTATACCGTTTTTCTCGCGGTTCAGCTCCATGCATGTATTGTTCTCCCACTAGAAAAAGATATCTCTTTATATCATTTGCAGGAAATCTTAAAATCCCAGAAACCTGCAATGGTATTTTCCAGACATACCGGCGAGATCTCAGAAGACTTTTTCTCTGTACCCTGTGAGTATGAGCTGCCGGAAGCTGATCCGCTGGCCGAGACACCCTCTGCCATTATATCTACGACCGGAACAACCGGAAATCCAGTCACGATTGTACATACAAACAAGAGCATCTTATCCACTGCCATCACCTACCTGAGCCGGGTGCCGATGACACCGTCCAGTATCATATATACTGCCGTTCCGTTTCATCTGGCCGGTGGATTTCGGCGTGTATTATCAGCATTATCGATCGGTGCGACCAGCGTGATCTCGGATCAGCCGCTTTCACCCGATACAATATCCGATGCAATCGAGCACTACCACATTGATTTCCTATGCACGGTTCATTCCAATATTGCTACACTGCTCAACCAGGATAGGGAACAGATGGCTGCCATCTCCGAGCATATCAAAGTCGTTGAAACCTATGCCGGCAGACTGACCTCCGCGATGATCATGCGTTTTTATCAGTGTTATCCGCACTCTGTCCTGTACAATGTATACGGCACTACCGAATCTGGTTGTCTGCTCGTAAATAACACGGCTGAGAACCCTTCTGATTCGTGCATTGGCAAGCCAACCGAACTGGCAGTGATCAGCCTGGTCGATGAAAACGGTGAGCCAGTCACGCAACCCGGAAAATACGGCTATTTTACAGTTCAGGGGCCAATGAACATGCGCGAATACTACAAGCGCAAAGCCCTGACCAAACAGGTACTGTCAGACGGAGTCCTAAAAATCAATGATATCGGCTATTTTGACGAAAATGGCTATTATTACTACGTGAGCCGTGTTGGCGACATCATGAATGTAAACGGTTATACCATCGTTCCTGATGACATTGAGACAGCCGCTATCGACTATCCATTGATCGAGGACTGCGCCTGTACCTGTGTAGAAGTCTCCGACATCGGCCAACTCCCGGTATTGTATGTCGTAACAAAAGATGGCTATAACAAAAAAGAGTTTCTGGATTTTCTGATGAGCCATCTGGAGCCATATAAAATACCTGCTGCCATCCGTGAAGTAGCTAATATTCCACGTACAACAACAGGTAAAATCATACGAAATGTGTTACCGATGCTCACCACCATCTGATCATCTTTGTAATTGATTTTCTTAATTGAATAAATTCCGGATCGGATACATTTCTCGGATAGGGAAGCGGATTCTCAATGATCTCCTTGACCGTTGTCGGCTTCTGCGACATGACTATGCATTTTTGAGACAGATATACCGCTTCCTCGATATTATGTGTGATAAACAATACCGTACTGCCGGTCTTTTTCCACAGTTTGAGTACTTCATCCTCCAGATAATATCTCACCTTGATATCCATCTGCGCATACGGTTCGTCCATCAGCAGCAGATCCGGGTGCACCGCAAAACTTCTTCCTATTACAACACGCTGTTCCGCAGACACAGATAACTCCTTTGGATACAGATGCCGCTGTTCTTCCAGTCCAATCATCTGCAGGATCTCATCCGTGCGCTGCGCGATTGTCTGTTTGTCCATCTTTTTCAGTTTCATATTGAATTTGATGTTATCCTCTACCGTAAGCCACGGAAACGTAGACGGCTCCTGAAACACAAAGCTGATATTATGCTTCTTCGGATCGGCGGGTACATTGTCGATCAGTATCTGCCCACTGGTAGGTTCGATCAGTTTGGCGAGCAGATTTAAAAATGTCGTTTTTCCACAGCCTGTCGGACCGACAATGCATACAAAATCTCCCTGATTGATCTCGAAGGATACATCATCCAGTACCATCAAATCATCAAATACCTTTGTCAAATTTTTTACAACTATCTTCGGTTGATCTGCCATGTTTTCTCCTTTACAATGCCAAATCCATCTGCTGTGTGATCACACTCCTGAACGCCATAAAATCATCGGATGCATTATTTCTGGGTCGTTTGAGCTCCGGTACAAACTCCTGTACGACACGCGAGGGCTTATCGGAAAACAGTAAAATCCGATCTCCCAGATAGATCGCTTCTTCTATATTATTGGTCACAAATACAACCGTTGCTTTTTCAGTACTACGCATGCGCAGCAATTCATCCTCCATCTGGTATCTCGTCTGCGCATCGAGCGCGCCGAACGGCTCATCCATGAGGATCATCGAATGTCCCATCGCATATGCCCGTGCGATGCCGACTCGCTGCTTCATTCCTCCGGACAACTGCACCGGGTAACTGTGTGCAAAGCCATTCAGACCCACCAGGTCAATATATTTCTTTGCGACCCTGCCACGTTCTTTTTTTCCTACACCACGGAATTTTAACGGCAGTTCCACATTTTTCTCTACTGTTTTCCAGTTGTACAATGCATACTTCTGGAATACAAAGCCCATATTGCTATCCTGATCCTGAAATTCCACGGTTCCTTCGTCAGCGGTGTCCATGCCTGCCAGGATATTTAACAGTACCGTCTTGCCACACTGTCCGGGACCTAAAATGACTAAGAATTCATTTTCATATACATCAAACGATACATCATCCAGAATCTTTGTATCCCCAAATGATTTGGACAGGTGTCTCACCTCTATTTTGTGCGCATCTTGGACCATAAACAAACTTTCCTTTCTATCGCGTTCAAAAGCAGCGTAAATGCAGCACTGCACAATGCGACTAAAATAATACCTATAAAATCAAGTGCTGTATCCGATGAATTTTTCATGCTCTGATTAATTAAAAATCCGATTCCCTCTTTCGCTGCGATCATCTCTGCCGCCACGAGTGACATCCAACCGGTTGACAATCCGGTTTTCATGCCGGCAAAAATAGCCGGTATACTGCTGGGCAGTGTGATGTCTATGAGCATCTGCCATTTATTTGCGCCGAGCAGCTTTCCTGCTTTTAACAATAATTCATCCGTCTGCCGGATACCTGCCTGCGTATTGATCACGATCGCCATGACAATTCCGATAAAAATAATGATGTCTTTGGATGTATCACCTACAATACCTACCCATAAGACTACAATCGGTATCCATGCCAGCGGCGGTATTGGCCGGATCACGGAAAATACAGGCCACATGATCCGCTTGAATGTCGGGAAGATACCAAATGCGACTCCCAATGAGACTCCTACTATGCAGGCCAGCACAAACGAGACCAGAATGCGACGCACGCTCGCCCATACGTGCATCCACAGCGGCACTCCCATGATCGGATTTTCAACCAACCGGATAAATCTTCCAGCCGTATCTATCGGTCCTGCAAGATTCGTATTCCATACGGAAGCCGCCCACCACAGACCAAACACACAGATCACTGATATTACCGATAATATACTGTATCTATATTTTCTACTCATCTTTCCACCTGTCATCTCTAATGTCTCTCCCATGGTATCACCTTGGTTTCCAACAGCCCTAATAATCCGGTCAGTGCCCCTCCGATGATTCCAATGACCAACATGCCGAGCAACACGATATCCGGCCGCGATGCCTGCCGTCCCTGTTGGATCATATAGCCAAGTCCCACAGAAGAAGCGATCATCTCTGCTGCTACCAGCGTCGCCCAGGCGCTTCCGAAAGATACCTTGATACCTACAAACACCATTGGCAGCGCCGAAGGTACACCCACTTTAAAAAACATCTGCCACCGGCTTGCCCCAGCTGTCTTTGCCACATTGAGCAACGCAGGGTCTGTCGACTGGATACCGGTATAGGAATTGATGACACACGGCACAAATGCCGCCACAAAAATAATAAACAACTCTGATTTCATGCCTATACCGAATACAACGATGACGATCGGAATCCATGCCAGTGGCGGAATCGGTTTGACGATCTCAAAAATCGGTGAAAACAGTGCTTTAAACGTTTTGAAAAATCCCATACACAGTCCGAGTGGCACACCGATCACGCAGGATAATGCAAATCCTGCCAATACCAGCTTCAGGCTGGTCGCTATGTGTACCAGAATCGTATTGCCATCCGGTACTACATTGTTCAGTTTATCTATAAAAGTCATACATAACGTATAGGGTGCCACGAGCTTATCTGTTGATACGATTCCAAATGACACAACGCACTGCCAGATTGCCAGGAACACCAGGATGCCGCTGCAGCTCAGCAGCACGTTTTGCCACAAGGGTCGTTCTTTTTCCTGATACATGATTCCAATCCTTCTATACTTAATGATGTTGAACTATTTCAATCCCTCTGCTGCCTTTTTAAAAAATGAAGCATCTACAAGTTTATTATCAATCAGGGTATCTGCATCACTCTGCTCAATAATCTTATTTTCTACCATAAAATCTGCGATTTTCAATAATGTCTGCTGCGTCTGTGACTGACCATTTTGATCGTCCAAGCGGCTCAGCTGTTCATCAATCGACAGAATCGGTTTGATCTGTGCACTATAAGCGGCTACCTCTTCGCTGCATTCACCATACTCATTCTGCCAGTTATACATAACCTGATCGTAACCATCCTGATCGTCCTCATATTTTTTCTCTACCTGTAGAACCCCACGCAACAGAGCCGTCAGCTCATCTGCATGATTCTCGCAAAAATCATCTGTCGCGATGAGCACATTGACCAGTTTCTTTCCGGTATCTGCACAAGTCGCTATGCATGTATATTCATCCGGATTCTCATAAAAAGCAGACCACTGCGGATCAAATCCCACAAAGATATCTCCAGTACCTGAGGCAAATGCAGATGCACCGGAAGCACCTTCCATATTGATCAACTCGATATCATTTTCCGTCAGATTCATCGTAGACAGCGCTGCCAGCAACGTGTAATGGCTGGATGTACCCTTGGCGCAGACTACTTTTTTCCCTTTCCATTCCTCTGCCGTGCCATAAATATTCCCATATCCTTCGATATGTCCCTTTCCTGCTTTTACGATATCGCTGTCATTGCGCGCATAGATCTGAACGGACTGCTCATCATCCGTCAGCACTGCTACGACTCTCGTCCCATTTGCTATATTTCCAGTGATCGAGGGCATAGCTCCGATCGTCGCTACGTCGATATCTCCTGCCGCAATCGCCTCATTGGTCGTAGGACCGTTGTCAAAATACTGTTCTTCTACCTTCAGCCCCAGATCACTATATACACCGGAAGTATTTGCCTCATGTATCAGCGCCGTGAATCCAGTCGTCATTGTCGCCAGACGCACCGTTTTTTCTCCTGTTCCATCGTTCTTTCCACACCCGGTCACAGCCAGTACTGTCATTGCCAGCATCAGCATGCCGACTCTCATTTTTCTCATGTTCATGTGTGATATCTCCTTTTAATATTAGTCTTTTCAAAAGTGTTATTAGTTTTTCCTTATGCAACGCCCATAAAATAGCACATTATTTCTATATTTTCATTCTATTTTGGAATTATACAGTAATTTTCATTTTTATAATTCTATTTTAGAATTAAATGCTGGCTTATGCGTTTATAATATGATGCATAATTCAAATCAGATATTGACAACAATCAAAGGAGTATTCATATGAACATGATCATTAACGGACAGGATGTGCCTGCATCCAGTGGTGAGACAATTGATGTATTCAATCCCTATAATAAGGAACGGATTGATTCTGTTCCTTCCGCAGCCAAAGAAGATATTGATGCGGCAGTAAGCGCCGCAAGAACTGCCTGGAAGAGTTGGAAGAAAACACCGGTCTATAAACGCGTAGATCTTGTAAATCGTTTCCTAACATTAGTAGATCAGAATCGTACCGGGCTTGGCAGACTGCTCAGCCTCGAATCCGGCAAGACGATCACCGAGACCGCCATCGAGATGAACAATATCTTTACTGCATGGCACGCATTTGCCGAGAAAGCCAAACACTTATACGACACGGTCATTCCCGCCGGTCTGGAATATAACCATGACAACAACGTCGTTTTGACGAGACGCGAACCCCTGGGGGTTGTGGCATGTATTATTCCGTTTAATTTTCCGTGTAACCTGTTCAATCAGAAGGTTGCTCCTGCGATTCTCGCCGGAAACTGCGTCATCGTAAAGCCTGCGACAGATAACCCGCTCACGATCTGCCGGTTAGTCGCACTTATGAGAGAAGCCGGTTTCCCGGATGGCGTTGTACAGGTCGTCACCGGCCGTGGCTCCTCCATCGGTGAGTATCTGTCAACCCACAAAGGGATCGATGCGATCACGCTCACCGGTTCTACTACAGTCGGTGTAGAAGTAGCCGAAAAAGCTGCTCCTTCGCTCAAGCGTATTGCCTTGGAACTCGGTGGAAATGATGCATTTATCGTATTAGAAGATGCCGATCTGGCACTTGCGATCAACGAAGCAGTGAATGCCCGTTTTTTCAATGCCGGTCAGATCTGCTGCGCACCGAAGCGTTTTCTCATCCACCGCTCTCTCTATGAGGACTTTGTATCGGCTGTCACAGAAAGAATCGCTACGTTCTCCTTCGGTGATCCGCTGAGTCCGGATACGAAAGTCGGAACTGTCATCAGTGAACGCGCTGCCAAAATAGTAGAAGAACAAATCCAATTAACCGTAAAACAGGGTGGCCGCATTGTTCTCGGCGGTCAACGCGATGGAGCATTCGTTGCACCTACCGTGATCCGTGACGTACCGTTTTCCGCTGATGCCATGCATGACATGGAGATCTTTGGACCGGTGATGCCGATCGCTGCTTTTGACCATGAGGATGAAGTATTAGAATTAGCGAATGCTACCATGTATGGATTGGGCGGCAGCGTCTTTACTAGAGATATGAAAAAAGCGATGAAATTTACAGACAATCTGGAATGCGGCAGCGTCGTCATCAACGGTTCGAGCTATTTCCGCAGTTTTGAGATGCCGTTTGGCGGCTACAAATATTCCGGAGTCGGCAGCGAAGGTGTATTTTCCACCTTTGA
The DNA here is from genome assembly GCA_934351445.1 of uncultured Eubacterium sp. GTDB lineage: Bacteria > Bacillota > Clostridia > Lachnospirales > Lachnospiraceae > W0P33-017. The sequence continues at coordinate 5,262 of CAKRIZ010000041.1, read as the reverse complement.
TGAACTGACACAGTTGAAATGTATCACGTTAAAAGGAATCGGAAACTATTAATCACAGGAGGATCTAACCATGAAATTATTGAGTTTGCAGTCCGGTCTCAACCAGTTTGAGACCTGCAACGCTTTTTTAGAAGAATTTAAGATTAACAAAAATGATTTAATTATCACATGCAGCTATATCTATGATGATTTTTTCAAAAAATATGATCTGCCGGCACAGATTATTTTTCAGGATCGCTACGGAGCAGGTGAGCCGAGCGATGAGATGATAACGGATATGATCGCTGCAATTGACCAGAACCGCCCGTATGAGCGGATCTTTGGCATCGGTGGCGGCACCGTAATGGACATCTCCAAATTATTTGCATTAAAGCAGATGACGCCCCTCGTCGAACTGTTCACCGGAAAGATCGCCCCCGAAAAGAAATGTCCACTGATTCTGGTTCCTACTACATGTGGAACCGGAAGTGAAGTGACAAATGTATCGATTGTTGGATTCCCAGCTCTGGATACAAAGCTGCGGCTCGCTGCCGATGCATTATATGCAGATGAAGCAGTTCTGATCCCTGAGCTGACAAAGCACCTGCCGCGTCACGTATTTGCTACCAGCTCAATCGATGCACTGATCCATGCGATTGAATCCAGCCTGTCTCCGCTCGCCACCCCATACTCCAAAGCATTCGGACACGAGGCAATCCGCATGATCATCGGCGCATACAAACAGATTCGTGCATACGGCTTCGATTGCTTAGATACTTTGATGGATACCTTTTTAGTCGCCAGCAATTTCGCCGGTATTGCTTTTGGCAAAGCAGGCTGCGGCGCAGTACATGCTCTCAGCTACCCGCTCAGCGGCAAATACCATGTCGCACACGGTGAGGCAAATTACGTGTTACTCACGAGTGTACTCAAAAAATATGCCACAAAGGAATGTTCACCCAAATATTCAGAGGTAATTCAGATTCTGGCAACTGCACTCGAATGCACTCCACCTGAAGTAACTGCCAAACTAGATGAATTATTATCCGTTGTCCTCGAGAAAAAGCCGATGCGTGCATACGGTGCGACACCCGAAGATGTTCCTGCATTTGCAGAGAGTGTCCTGACTTATCAACAGGTCATCATGTCACACAATCCTACTGTGCTGTCCAAAGAAGATATTATGGATATTTATAATGACTGTCTGTAGGATTATGTCAGTCTTTCGCTTTTGTCACAATCTTTACGATCGTCACAACCACAACATACTGACACTCGCTACCGACCACAGGATCCATGTAATATCCCACCGGTCGGCAGCGAGACTGCCAGATAGATCGCGCCTGCACTCAGCCAGTAAATATTAGCGATCCGATTGCAGGCCAGAACGTGGGCTTTACAGTCTGTAAACCGGCAGTTGCGAGTGCGCTTTAGCGGCTTATTAACAGGATTGCTGCCCCACGGTCTTTTCTACCAGGTCAGCCACAATTTCACGGATCATCTTCCCTTCACAATCTACCGTGACATCCGCATATTTTTCATACAGAGGTATTCGCTCGTCATACAGATCTGCCAGCGTCTGATCTTTTTTCAGAGCAACACCGCGCTCCTGCAGATCACCCAGACGCTCTGCAACGGCATCATAAGACAGCTTCAGATAAACGATCTGCCCGATCTGTCCGAGGTGCTCCATCGCCTTCGCACTATAGACTACGCTCCCCCCGGTGGCGATCACTGTCCGATCACATTCCAAAGAAGCATTCACTTCTTCTTCCACCTGCAAGAAACCTTCAAGCCCCTTTTCCGTAATAATATCATGCAGCACTTTACCGGTTCTGTCCTGAATCACCAAATCGCTATCCGCAAAACAATAACCCAGCTTTTTTGCCAGCACAACACCTACCGTACTCTTCCCCGCACCAGGCATACCAATCAAAATAATATTGTTCATAACCCATTTCCTCCCTTATCATATAAAAAAGAATCCTGCTCGCAGGAATTTCCTATCACATAAAAAACTGCGCGATAGCCTTAGCTGGCCATCGCGCAGCGATTTTATTCCAAAATCATCGATCACAAAAAGGATTCCTTCTTGACTACCTCACTCTATTCCTGTCATTTTCTAGAATAACTTAAAGATATTCACACGGTCATGCATTCTGGATGCTCCCTCTGCCAGATTAATACTGATCGCAGTATTCTCTTCTGAAGATGCAGCATTTCCCTGTACCACACCGGACAGCTGTTCAATTCCCTGACCGATCTGTTCCAATGACTCTGCCTGTGAATTGGCTTTCTCCATGGTGTTCTGTGCAAGTTCTGCAAAAGCCTCCATATCTTCAATGATCTGATTGAATGCTTCTGCTGTTGTTCTTGTAATCGTATTGCCCTTTTCGATCTCCACTAAGGTCTTATCGATCAGATCTCTCGTATTTACAGCGGACTGTGCACTATCTGCTGCCAGCTTTCCGATCTGATCCGCAACCACTGCAAAGCCTTTTCCTGCTTCTCCTGCTCTGGCAGCTTCAATGGAAGCATTCAGGGATAAAAGGTTGGTCTGGGAAGCAATATCCTCAATATCCGTGATAATATTACCGATCTCTTTAGAAATTTCTATAATGTGCTCCATCTCCGTCAGCAGCTCATTCATCTTTTCTTTTTCTTCGTTCGCCCTGTGTGCAGAAGCTTTCACACGTTCAGATGCGCTCTGTGTTTCCTTCGCTGTATCTGCAGCCAGATCCACAACCGTATTTATCGTAGCATTCAGTTCCTCAATGACTCCTGCCTGCTCTGTTGCACCATCCGACAGGGATTTTGATGCATTTTCCACCTCTGAGGAATTCGATGATACCTGTTCTGCCAGATCGCTGATCTCGGTCAGGGTACTGTTAAAGCGCTTCAGAATATAGAGCAGTGATTTCTTCAATTCCGAGAAATCGCCCAGGAAATCTGTAATGTCATCACCATTTCTGGTCAGGTCGCCCTGTGCGATTGCCTTTACCTCCACAGAAATCTCGCTGACATAATCCGAAAGAATACCCATGGCTTCTTTCAGATTTCTGATCGTATCACCAAGCTCATCCTCCGACTCATAGGTAAGCATTTCTACGTTAGACAATTCGCCCTTGCGCAGGCTGGCAACTGCTGCTTCTATCTGTTCTACCGGCTCTGTAATGGAATCGGTAATGATCTTTCCGATCAGTGTGGTTACTACCGAAATCGCAATACCCGCTGCCACGATCACAATAAATATGATTACAGTGCATACATGAGCCATGGTCTTTGCCCGGTCTAATTCTCCCTGGAACTCGTCACGTAATATCGTTAATTTCTCAGCAAATGACTTATAGTTTTCATACACCTCCCCCGTCATCAGTTGCGATGCTTCCTGCTGTTTACCCTCACGGCTCAACTTCAGGATTTCATCTGAAGCATCCCTGTATTCTTCCCATGCAGCGTTTGCTACTTCGTAATCGTCTTGTCCTTTTTGAGCATCACTGTCTGCAGACATGATTGCATCCAGCTTCTCATCGGTATCCTGGATCTGACTCTCCAGATTCTGGATTTCTTCTTCGCAGGAGTTCATGACTGCTGCATCTGATTCTACCAGATGCTGATACTGTTTGATTCTGTATTTCGCAGTCATTGTCTCTAAATCCTGCAGATATTCCAATGACGGAGACCAGACCTCCGTGATCTTCTCTATATTTGAACGGATCACTAATGTCGAGATCAGTGCCACCAACACTAAAAATAATGTCATAACAAGCACTGTCACTCGATATACTTTTAATTTTCCTGCAACCTTTAAGTTCGTTATACGCTTTTTGATCTTTTCCATGATAGTTTTCCCCTCCCTTGTAATTTTTGATTAAACTCATTTGTGCATAACCATTAGAATTTTATCATGTATGAGTAATAAAATCAATTGAATTTTTCTTTGCCTGCTAAAGCGGGTCATCAGCCCTTATGACGCATTCAGCTAATTTTTTCCCTGCTCTTTTCTGTCCATGTTACATACTTATTTTCTTATCCTTCGTTCCATCCATCTGCTCACTGCCATATAGCCAATATATCCCGCTGCAATTCCAACCAAAATTCCCCCAAGTATATCTGTCGGATAATGCACATATAAATACAGTCTGGAAAATGCAATCAAACACGCAAGCATAAGCGCCGGCTTCCATAATTTCTTTTCCCCAGAGAGATATAATCCCGCCACTGCTGTAAAGGACGCTGCTGTATGCCCCGATGGGAAAGAAAATTCATCCGGTCTTGCAATTAGCAGATGAACCTGAGTATTTATATCGCATGGGCGTATTCTGGCAAACAAATTTTTTAATATTCCATTGCATAACACAAGATCTACGCATAATGCCGTCATCAATACAATTCCAGATTTCCGTGTCTTTGGAATCACCAGCAGTATAACCGCTAATAGAATCCAGACCATCCCCGCATCTCCTAATCTGGTGATAAAACACATCACCGCATCCCCTACCGGAGTCCGTATATTTTGCAGCAAATCCAAAATCTTAAATTCAATTCCCATGTTTCTCACTTCTTTCTTTTATCAATTGCATTCCAGCCACCAATGCCAGACATGCAAGTATCATACCCAAACCTCGCCAGCAACACCGTTCCAGCTGTAATAAGCAAAACGCCAACTGCCGCTTTAATCCTCTCCTCATTCCACTGTCTTTTATAAGTACAGCGGTTTCCGTCCACAAGCTTCCTGTGTTTGCAGGCATAATAAAAATAATCCTTATAATAGCCTCCATCCGGATGCTTCTTGCGGTTTACATTGCCATACATACCGCTTCCGCAGACAGGACATTTGATAATTCCGGATAAAATATGCTCATGTTCAAGGCTGTGCGTTTTTACCTGTAAAGCACCTGTTTCCTGACGCTTTCTGCGCGCCTGATTCCACATTTCTTCTGATATGATTGCCTCATCCTCTGCAATGATAAGCTCACCATTTACCATCTGATAGCCATATGGTGCAAATCCGCCGTTCCATCTGCCTTCTCTCGCTTTCTGTCTGCGACCTTCACGCCTGTTTATGACTTACAGAACCAGCTCCAGTTAAAAGTTTTCTATTTCCTGATGACAACACACTATCCAGCTGCTTTACATAATCATCCATATACATTGGCTTATGCTCAATTGCATTAATTTCAGCCAGATCAAAATAACCAGAAACAAGTAAGTCCCATAAATGGCTTTTCTGCATCTGCCCGCTGATATATAACCTCTGCCGCAGTATGACCATGTGCTGCA
>CAKRIZ010000040.1 GCA_934351445.1 uncultured Eubacterium sp. | reverse complement strand
CCGATGTGGCTCAATTGGCAGAGCAGCTGATTTGTAATCAGCAGGTTATCGGTTCGAGTCCGATCATCGGCTTTACAACTAAATATAGTTGTTATGGATGGATTCCCGAGTGGCCAAAGGGGACAGACTGTAAATCTGCTGCAAATTGCTTCGGTGGTTCGAATCCACCTCCATCCATTTAAATTGAATATCGCGGGATGGAGCAGTCTGGAAGCTCGTCGGGCTCATAACCCGAAGGTCATAGGTTCAAATCCTATTCCCGCAACTCATGCCCAGTTAGCTCAGTTGGTAGAGCAAAGGACTGAAAATCCTTGTGTCTCTGGTTCGATTCCGGAACTGGGCATTGTTTATGTCTAAAGCAGCACATGTGTGCTGTTTTTTTAATTCATAGGAAATTCCTTCCTATTCGGAGCGAGTTACGAGTGAACAGTAACGCTTTTCATATTGCATAATATATACAGAGTAGATATAATATAGATATTTAAAAGAAAAAACGTAACTGTGATGGTACTGAACAGTTACCAAAAAACAATATAATACGAGAATGGAGGTAATTATGAAGTATTTAATAGTAATGCTGGCTTCTAAATATTCGTTAGTGACATTATGGCTAGTAGCATTGGTTGCCTTTCTGGTGATTGAACTGATTACCGTAGGTCTGACTACGATCTGGTTGGCAGGAGGTGCACTCGTAGCCTTTATTCTGGCAATATTAGGAGTCAATATATGGGTACAGATCATAGCATTTGTGGTTGTTTCCTTTTTACTGGTTTATTTTACAAGACCTCTGGCTGTCAAGTACCTGAATCCCCGTCGTACACGTACAAACAGTGATGAGCTGATTGGTGAGACGGTGAAAGTTATAGAACGAATTGATAACCGCGCAGCAGCCGGCAGAACACTGGCGAGAGGTATGGAGTGGAGTGCCCGCGCTGTGTCGGATGATATGATCATTGAGAAGGATGCGTTGGTAAAGGTACTGCGTATTGAAGGCGTTAAACTGATCGTTGAACCGATTCATGAGCAACCGGAGAGCGTATAAGTATGATCACGATCTATCTGATTCGTCATGGACAGACGCCAGGGAATCTGCAGCGGCGTTATGTCGGTCGCACGGATGAACCGTTGTGCAGCACAGCAATAGAACAGATTTGTGCACAAGGAGAATTGTATAGAAAAGCGTTTTCCACAACTGGTGGAGGAAAAACATTAGAAACCATATATGTAAGTCCGATGCTCCGCTGTAAACAGACAGCGGAGCTGCTTTTTCCGGGAGTCGGACAGACGGTGGTAACAGATTTCCGGGAGATGGATTTTGGAGCATTTGAGTATAAAAACTATCAGGAATTGTCTGCAGATGCACGCTACCAGGCCTTTATTGACAGTGGTGGACAGACGGACTTTCCTGAGGCTGAGACACAGAGTCATTTTCGAGCAAGAGTCACGAGAGCGTTCGGACATTGTGTGGCTGAATTATTGGAGTGTGACGAGTCGACTGGTGTATTTGTAGTACATGGTGGTACGGTCATGGCTATTTTGGAGGCATATGCCAAGCCGCACAAGTCATATTTTGAGTGGCAGATTGAAGCCGGAGCAGGGTATTGCTGTGAGCTGAAAGTGGCAGAAAATGGCTTTTGTCTGACACATTTGCGTCTGATCGCCAACGGTTGAGAGATTCAAAATTTGCAAAAAGCATAGACAAAAACGTTGTTTTGTATAGGTGATCTGGACAACAATTCTGCATTGACTATTCTAAAAAAACAGATTGTTTTGTATACTTTATCGTAAGTATAAATTTACAGTTAGAGGAAGATGAGGTCTATTATGAGTATTACAAAGTCAATCGAACGAGGAGCATTTAGTCTGGCTATTGATGGAACTTTAAAGCATATCAACAAGGATCGTGAGAAGGGACTGTTACAGATTCTGGATCTGACACAGAAGTTCATGGGTGACAACTTTGGAGAGGCTGCGTATGAGGGAGCTAAAAAGATGATCACCGATCCCGATAGCAAGTGGATGCGTTATGTGAATCGACTGCTGGATGAGACAGATCCGCATGTCGCAAAAATGACGGCTTTGAATCTGGGTTATCAGGCCGCTTTTCAGGGAACTAAGACGATCCGTAAGATGCGTGAGGAGCATCAGTGCAATATTCCCTGGCTGATCCTTATGGATCCTACCAGTGCCTGCAACCTGCATTGTAAGGGATGTTGGGCAGCCGAGTACGGTAATAAGCTGAATCTGACGTTTGAAGAGATGGACAGTATTGTCACACAGGGAAAAGAGCTGGGTATTTATTTCTATATGATGACGGGTGGAGAACCCTTAGTCAGAAAAGCAGATATCATTAAGCTCTGCGAGAAGCATAACGAATGTGCCTTCCATTGCTATACAAATGGTACATTGGTAGATCAGAAGCTGTGCGATGATATGAAGCGTGTCGGAAACCTGTCATTATCCATTAGTCTGGAAGGATTTGAAGATGCTAATGATTTCCGTCGTGGAGATGGCGTATATAAGAAAGTACTGGATGCAATGGATCTGTTACATGAGAATGGATTGATCTTTGGCAATTCTGTATGCTATACATCCAAGAATATGATGTCTGTAACGAGCGATGAGTTTTTTGATCTGCTGATTGAGCACGGAAGCCGTTTCGCATGGTATTTCCATCTGATGCCGGTAGGTATGAAGGCTACTCCTGAACTCATGCCGACAAAGGAGCAGAGAGAGTATATTTATCATCGCATCCGTGAGGTACGTGGTATGACTGGTGGAAAAGAGATCTTCGTCATGGACTTCCAGAATGACGGTGAGTATGTCGGAGGATGTATCGCCGGAGGACGTAACTACTGCCACATCAACCCGAATGGAGATGTAGAGCCGTGTGTATTCATCCATTATTCAGGAGCAAATATCCGCGAGAAATCACTGCTTGAGTGCCTGAAGCAGCCACTGTTCATGGAATACAGAAAAGGACAGCCATTCAATGACAATATGCTGCGTCCTTGTCCGATGTTAGAGAATCCTGAACTGCTGGTAGAGATGGTTCATCGTTCCGGAGCGCATTCTACAGATGTAGAGCAGGCAGAGCCGGTAGAGCATCTGTGTGAGAAGTGTAAGGAGTACGCAGGGAACTGGACTCCGACAGCGAACAAGCTGTGGGGCTGCGGACACTTTACCAAGCAGGGTTATGTAAACTTTGCAAGCGAGGAAGAGAAGGCAAAGCTGTAATGATTGCGGCTGCGAAGGAGTAAAGCAGTTTTGCAATGACAATAGTTAATCGAATAAAATCGCGCCCCCAAATGACAGAACTGTCGACTGGGGGCGTATTTTATGCTAAGATGTAACTATTCGAATCAAGAGTTAGCAGCATAAAAGGCGGAAAAATGTTATTAAACGGAGAACATGGGGAACAATTATTATGTGAGGAGCAGCATGATGGCTCATTCAAATTATACCGGGTATTTGGCAGTCTGGATACACTGGTTCTGCCGGAGTGCGTCGATGGCAGAACGATCACGGTCATTGGCGCATATTGTTTTGCTGAGCAGGGAAGGCTGTCAGAACATCTGACGGAGGAGATCCGTGCTGCCGGGCTAGGTGATGGGACAACGGCCGCAGCAGGGTCATTGCGCCCGTTAAACGGCAATTATCTGCGGGAGATTTGCCTGCCTGATAGTGTTGTTTGTCTGGAAACCTATGCATTTTATAATTGTAGAAAGCTGGAACGGCTGACGGTTGGAGCTGCACTTACGGAGATAAATAGTGATGCATTTATGAATTGCCGCGCCCTGCATGTGCTGGATATACGAGCATCAGCGGCTGAACCAACCGGATTGCCGTATTTACTGAATCAGTTGACTGCGGAGTTGAGTGTTGGGTTTGTGGGTGGAGAGCAGGTGCGCCTGCTCTATCCGGAATATAGCGAGAGTTATGAGGAGATCGGACCGGCGCATATATTCAGCCTGCATGTGGAAGGCGAGGGCTATCGTGCCAGAAAGCAGTTTGCAGATGGTGTGCTGGATATCAGAGGTTATGATACAGTGTTTGAGAAAGCACGGAATGAGGAACAGTTTGTGACGCTTATGAAGATGGCACTGTATCGCCTGACGTATCCGTATGAATTGTCAGAAAAAGCAAAATCCGGCTATGAATCCTATCTCAAAGCACACGAAGAACAGGTATTAGGACAACTCGTCCATGTGCGGGACGAAGAAAATCTACGGCTGTTGTGCGGACAGGCATTGATCTCAGATACAGCGATACAGTCTGCAGTCATCTGTGCAGTCGCAGAAGGCTGGACGAGAGGTGTGGCAGGGATCATCCGATGGAGGAATGCAGATGCATGCAGAGACACAGACTGAATGGGAATGCCGGATGTTCGGCAAGGTCATAGAATACCTGAAGGATGAGCTGTGCATAGATCTTCCATATATGGAGCGGGCGTTGGCAGCTTTGACACCGGAAGGACAGGAGAATCTGTCTGCTTTTGCAACCGAGGGCATACATCTGTATTTTCCACCGGCACATTATTTAAAGTTATTTGAGGAAAATGAACTGTTTTTGCGGCGCGCATATCTGCATACGGTATTGCATTGTCTGTATGCGCATCTGTGGCAGCGTGGAGACAGAGAGGAACATCGGTGGAATCTCGCATGTGATATAGCTGTGGAATCCGTGATAGACAGCCTGAATCAGCCATCTACAAAGAGACTGCTGAGCTGGAGCCGCCAGCAGATCTATGATCGCCTCAAGGCTGGGAGCGTGTACTCGGCGGCTGGGATCTATGCATTGCTGGAGTGTGAACCACAGGAAGAACTCGTTCGTCTGGCGCGGGAATTCTATACAGATGACCATGCACTCTGGGGAATGGGGCAAAAGCAAGCGCCGATGCCAGGACAGGGCGAAGCACCACAGGAAATACAGAAAAAGTGGCAGAAGATCGCCAGACGGGTACAACTGCAAAAGGAAAAAAGTGATCAGAGGCAGGATATGGCAGCAGCCGCATTGGAACAGGAAATACTCGCACAGAAAAAACGCCGGAATTACAAAGATTTTTTGCTTAAATTTGCCACTTTTCATGAGCAGATGCGGTGTGATGTAGACACATTTGATCTGAATTATTATACATACGGTCTGCGTATCTATGGCAATCTGCCACTGATTGAACCGGTAGAGACGCGCGAGGAGCACCGCATCCGTGAATTTGTCATTGCAGTAGATACGAGCTATTCGACAAAAGGAGAGCTGGTACGTGCGTTTTTACAGGAGACGCTGCACATCTTATTGGAAAAACAGATGTTTTTTGACGGCGCACGGATTCACCTGATCCAGTGTGATGATACCGTGCAGGAGGATGCGGTCATTACAGATGCGCATCAGGCGCGGGAAGTGCTGGCCCACTATGAGATCAAAGGTGGAGGCAGCACGGATTTTCGGCCGGTCTTTCATTACGTAGAGCAGCTGCGCAGACAAGGCCAGTTGCGGGAACTCGGCGGGTTGATCTATTTTACGGATGGTGATGGCACTTATCCAGCCGAAAAACCAGATTATCCATGTGCATTCATATATCTGAATGATTACAAGGAAGCGGATGTGCCTACGTGGGCGATGCGCCGGCGGCTGACAGAGGCAGATCTGAGGGTTGTCGGCTGAGAGGCAGACCGGGCGGGGAGAGCCGGATCACGTGAGAGGAACGAGGATATAGGAGGAATATAGCTTATGAATATCGCACAGGCAAAGGAAGAAATCAGACATACTGTGCAGGCTTATTTGAAAAAAGATAACAATGGAAGTTATCGGATACCTGCGATCCGGCAGCGCCCGATTTTGCTGATGGGGGCTCCGGGTATCGGAAAGACCCAGATCATGGAGCAGGTCGCGCAGGAATGCGGGGTAGGACTCGTCGCATATACGATCACGCACCACACGAGACAGAGTGCGGTCGGTCTGCCGCTCATCAGCGAAGAGACATTTGCGGGTGAGACCTATTCGGTGACGGAATATACCATGAGTGAGATCATTGCGAGCGTCTACCGGTGTATCCGGGATGAGGGAAAGGCAGAGGGAATCTTATTTATCGACGAGATCAACTGTGTATCGGAGACCCTGACACCGGCGATGCTGCAGTTTTTGCAGTGTAAGACATTTGGCAATCGTGCCGTACCGCAGGGCTGGATCATTGTGGCAGCAGGCAATCCACCGGAATACAACCGGTCGGTACGTCCTTTTGATATGGTCACGCTTGATCGTGTGCGCATGATCGAGGTAGAAGCAGACCTGGATGTATGGATGAATTATGCCGCTGATAAGCATGTGCACGGGGTGATTCTCAGCTATTTACAACTGAGAAAAAATAACTTTTACAGAGTCGAGACGGATGTAGACGGTCTGCGCTATGTGACAGCGCGCGGCTGGGAAGATCTGGGCGCGTTGATGCAGGTGTATGAAGAACTGGATATTCCGGTCACAGAGGATGTTATCCGGGAATATCTGCGTCTGCCGGATGTGGCAGAAGACTTTTCGGCATATTATGACCTGTATCGGAAATATAAGGATGATTATGGAATTCATGAGATCCTGCGGGGAAATGCACAGCCAGCCGTTTACGAACGTCTGTTGAAAGCAGGATTTGATGAACGGGTCGCAGTGGTGAATCTGCTGCTTGATGCACTCAAAGAGCCATTGGATCGGATCTTTGAGAAAAAGCTGTTTACAGGTACACCGGAGAGCGATGCACTGGCACAGGCGATGGGACATGCATTTGATTTTCTGGAAGATGCATTTGGGGCAGACGGCTCGCAGGAGATGCTGTTATTTGTGACAGGACTTACGATGTACAAAGAAGCGGCAGTTTTTCTGGCGATGAATCCACAGCCTAAATATATGAAGTATAACGAGCAGCTGTTGGGCGGTGGACGCAAGAGAAAATTGCTGCAGGAATTAAAACAAGGTTAAAGGAGATCTGGATAGATGGGATTTTTTACAGAAAATGAATTAAATTCATTTGATTTTAAGGAAAGCTATGTGGCGGAACTGCGTTTCGGCATCGGTTCATGTTATCTGGTCGCTGATAATGTGAAGATTCTGGATACAAACAGTAAGAACCGGGATATTCGCACGATGCGTACCAATGGGCTGACATTTCGGATTGTAGAGCCGCAAGTGCTCGCTGTGATAGAGGAAGGCTGTAAGATCTATAATGCAGATGGCATCTTGCAGCAGGAGGTCGATGACCGTGTCGTAGCGCCGGAAGAATACGCCGGGCTGTGTACTGCGCTGGAGGGCGCGGAGATCTATGGGCTCACAAAGGAAGGCAGTACCTATGAGATAGGAATTGATGGCGAGGAGCATGCATATACCATCAGGATTCAGGGTGAAGCAGATACACAGGAGTGGGAAAGATTCATGAATCTGGACTAATAATAGCAGGGAAGCGGCATTTTTCGGGCTTTTTAATTCTGTCAGAATAATTAACTGCTTTTTCCACATACTACCCATACAGTACACAATATGGAAAGCAGGAGGAATTCTATGATATGAAAGCAACAGGTATCGTGCGGCGAATAGATGATCTGGGAAGAGTCGTTGTACCAAAGGAGATCCGCAGGACGCTGCGCATCCGGGAAGGTGATCCATTAGAGATATTTACAGACCGGGAGGGAGAGATCATCCTGAAAAAATACTCCCCCATCGGTGAACTCGGGCAGTTTGCTGGGCAGTATGCGGAGGCGATGGCACAGACGACCGGACATCTGGTATGCATCACCGACAGAGATCATGTCATTGCTGCATCAGGCGCAGGAAAACGTGAATTCGAAGGGAAACCGATCAGCAGGGAGCTCGACCAGCTCATGGAAGACCGTGGTACACTGGTCGCCAGCCGGGATGACAATGATTTTATGCGGATCACGCTGGATGATAATGGCTCCTATGTGACACAGGCGATCAGTACGATCATCTGTGAGGGCGATGCGATCGGCTCCGTTATCCTTTATGACAAAAATGACAAAAGCCGCATGGGAGAGACTGAGAACCAACTGGTACTCATTGCAGCAGGATTTCTCGGAAAACAGATGGAACAGTAAGCCATATCCGGCATTTTTCAAAAAACCCCTCTTTTTACTTTCATTTTATCGTATAAGTAAGTATAATAGGAACGATAAAATAAAAGTAACACAAAGAGGGGCTTTCTTACTATTATGGAACAGAATAAAAAGAAAAAGCATAAAAAGAGAAGTAACACGAAGTTAAAGGTCATACTGATCTCGCAGATTATTCTGCTATCGGTCATCCTGGGCGCGCTGGCTTTCTATTTTTTCGGAGGCTATGCCAAGAAGGTAAACGAATTGAAGGCAGACGCGGATACGCTGGTTGCCAACTCGACGGAAGAGACGTTCCGGGCATCACAGACCAGTGTGGTCTATGATGTAAATGGAACGGAGATCTCTGTGGTAAAAGGCGAGAAAGACAGCTATTACCTGACCTATGACAACATACCGGAAGGTGTAAAAGCAGCGATCGTCAGTATTGAGGACAAGAAGTTTTACAAGCATCACGGTGTCGACTTCAAGGCGATCATCCGTGCGGCAGCCGCGATGATCAGAAATCAAAAGATCACACAGGGCGGCAGCACGATCACACAGCAGCTTGCGCGAACGGTATTCCTATCGAATGAGAGATCCTGGGAGCGAAAGGTTGAGGAGATGTTTATCGCTGCCGGACTGGAGAAAAAGTACAGCAAGAATCAGATTCTCGAGTTCTACCTGAACAATATCTATTTTGCAAACGGATATTATGGTATAGAGGCAGCAGCGCGTGGATATTTCAGTAAAGGTGTCGCGGAATTGTCGTTAGCGGATCAGGCGATGCTGTGCGGTATCCCGAACAATCCGACGATCTATGATCCGGTTGTAAATCCGGACAATGCGGTAGCGCGCCGGGATCGTATTTTAAAACAGATGTATGATGACGGCAAGATCCTGTGGGACACTTATCAGGAACAGACGCAGCAAAAGCTCAAGCTGAAGCGGCCGAAGAGGAAAAAATATGATTATGTGGAGACATATACCTACCATTGCGCGACGCGGGCACTGATGGAATCAAATGGATTTGAATTTAAAAACGATTTTGCAGATCAGGCAGAAAAGGATGCATATGACGAAGCATACGATGAGATGTATACGGATTGTCAGAAGACATTATTTACCGGTGGATATCGGATCTTTACCTCCATTGATCTGAATACACAGGTAGAACTGCAGGCATCGATCGATGAAGGTGTGGGCGCATTTACTGATACGACGGAGGATGGCATCTATCAACTGCAGTCTGCCGGCGTGTGCATTGATAATGAGACCGGTCGTGTAGCGGCGGTCGTAGGCGGCAGAAGCCAGGATTTTACCGGACATACACTCAATCGTGCATACCAGAGTTTTCGTCAGCCGGGCAGTTCGATCAAGCCACTCATCGTCTATACGCCGCAGCTTGAACGTGGGTATACGCCGGATTCCATCGTGAAAGATGAAAAATTCGAGGGTGGTCCTTCGAATGCGAGCGGCACCTATTCGGGAAATATCACATTGCGCTATGCAGTGGAGCAGTCAAAAAATACAATTGCATGGAAATTACTCGAAGAACTGACTCCAAAAGTAGGACTGCAGTATCTCAAAGAGATGAATTTCTCGAAAATCGATGCGAGGGATGAAGTGCCTGCAGTCGCACTCGGTGGATTCACTTACGGTATGTCTGCAGTGGAGATGGCGAGCGGATTTGCCACAATCGAAAATGATGGAGTCTATCGCGAACCGACCTGTATCATGCGCATCGAGGATTCGGACGGAGACGTACTCTATCAGGCACAGGATGAGGGCAAGACTGTCTATGAACAGAATGCATCCCGCATGATGACTGATATTCTGACCGGAGTCATGAAGACAGGTACAGCACATGGACTGGATCTGGGCGACATGCCTTCTGCGGGCAAGACCGGAACGACAAATGACCATAAGGACGGATGGTTCTGTGGCTATACGAGATATTATACGACCGCTATCTGGGTCGGCTATGATACGCCCAGGGAGATGAGAGATCTGTCAGGATCGACCTATCCGGGTCATATCTGGCAGGATTTTATGAAAAAAATACATGAAGGCAAGGAACCACTGGATTTTATGCCGTATGTCGGCTATAATGACAGTATTCATGTGGCAGAGCCGGAGCAGCCGGAAGAAGACCCTGAGGAGCCGGAAGAACCGGAAGAACCCGAGGAGCCGGTGGATATACCGGGAGAGGTGACAGAACCGGAGAAACCGAGCAAACCGGAACAGCCGAGTAAGCCGGTAGAGATACCGGGAGAGACGGATCAGGATGATACGGAGAAACCGGAAGAACCGACAACACCGGAGGAGCCGGGCGACCCGGAGCAGCCGGATACACCGACGACGCCCGATGATGGCAGTGGAGATGGCGAAGTGGTCATCATCGACTGATCAAGGAAGATAAAGGAGAATGTGATGAAAACCTATGGATTTGGAGTAGACATTGGAGGAACTACAGTAAAACTGGGACTGTTCCGTACAGACGGAACATTGTTGGACAAATGGGAGATCCCGACCAGAACAGAGAACGACGGCGCACATATATTGCTCGATGTAGCAGAAGCAATCAAGGGGAAGATTGCAGAAAAGGCGATTGATCCGTCAGATGTGCAGGGCGTAGGCGTTGGAGTACCGGGACCTGTGACTCCGGAAGGAATTGTGCGTAAATGTGTGAATCTCGGATGGGGCGTATTTAATGTAGAAGATATGTTGTCAGAACTGACCGGGTATCCGGTAAAGGCAGGAAATGATGCAAATGTAGCGGCACTTGGGGAAATGTGGCAGGGTGCCGGAAAAGGATCAGAGAATATCGTCATGGTGACACTCGGTACCGGTGTTGGTGGCGGAGTCATCATCGGCGGACATGTTGTAGCAGGTGCGACAGGAGCAGGCGGGGAGATCGGACATATTCCGGTCAATGCGCAGGAGACGGAGACCTGTGGATGTGGTAAGACAGGCTGTCTCGAGCAGTACGCATCCGCAACAGGAGTGGTAAGACTGACAAAACGGGCACTGGCAGCATCTGACCAGCCGAGCAGTCTGCGTTCCCTCACAGAGGTGACAGCAAAAGATACGTTTGACGCAGCAAAAGCAGGCGATGCGCTTGCGCTGGAAGTGATAGAGCAGTTTGGTGAGATCCTCGGCAGAGCTCTGGCAGCGATCGCATGTGTTGTTAATCCGGAAGTATTTGTCATCGGCGGCGGAGTATCCAAGGCCGGCACGATCATCACGGATGTTGTGGCAAAATATTATGTGCCGAATGCGTTCCATGCATGCCGTGAAGCACAGTTTAAGCTGGCTGAATTGGGAAATGATGCCGGAATATATGGCTGTGTACGGATGATTTTATAAAAAACTTATAAAAAATCAAAAAAAGACTAGACAAAAGTCAAAATCCATGCTAATATAATCTTCGCTGTGGTGCTAATCGCACGGCGGCGAAGATGTCAGGATTTTAGATCCTCACTTCGATGCGTGGCTCAGCTTGGTAGAGCGCTGCGTTCGGGACGCAGAGGTCGCAGGTTCAAATCCTGTCGCATCGACTTCCATAAAGGAAACCAGTTAAATAACGATGCGTGGCTCAGCTTGGTAGAGCACTACGTTAGGGACGTAGGGGTCGCAGGTTCAAATCCTGTCGCATCGACTTTTGAAAATCTGTGATGTAAAGTCGCAGATTTTTTCATTCATTTTTACAGTAACCAGATGGGAGAAACAGTGTCATTTAGGATGGAGACGACAATGAACTCCATCCTTTTTTACTTGGTAAGAGATTCCTGTGAAATAAAATGCTGCGCAAGGATGCGCATATACAGAAGAAAAACAGGAGACATCAGGAGGAGTAGTATGTCAGAGCAGGAAATACTGGATTTATATTTGGCAAGGGATGAGGAAGCTGTGCGCAAGACGGAAGAGACGTATGGTGCCTATTGTCATACAATTGCCTATCGGATCTTGCGGGACGAGGGCGCGGCAGCAGAATGTGTGAATGATACATGGTTTCAGGCATGGCGGACGATACCACCTACGATACCGAATCATTTAGGTGCTTATCTGGCAAAGATCACGCGCAATCTGTCACTCAACCGCTACCGGCGCGCACACCAGAAAAAGCGCGAGGCAGACCGCGTGGCAGTATGTATCGATGAATTACAGGAATGTCTTGCATCTGATGCGACTCCGGAAAAATCCTGTGAACAGAATCTTCTCGGACAGATCATCAATGACTTTGTACGGGATCTGCCCAAGGAGGAACGCATGATGTTTGTGAGGAGATATTTCTATATGGATTCTGTAGCAGAAGTGGCGGCTCATCTCGGATGCAGCGAGAGTAAGGTCAAGACAACCATGTTCCGCACGAGAAAGAAACTGCAGCAGATTCTCATCAGGGAGGAGGTGTATGTATGACATCAGAACAATTATTTGAAGCAGTTGGCCAGCTTGATGAACAATGGGTCGCAGAGGCGGCACAGCCTGTCACAGCCAAGGTCATACCAATGAAACAGAAATCTAATAAAAAGCAGCATATGGGACGCATCATCGCAGGAGTCGCAGCGGCAGCAGCCGCTATTGTGATTGCACTGCCTAATCTGAGTCCATCTGTGGCATATGCATGGGAGAAGGTGCCAGTGCTGCGAACCATCGTAAAAGTCGTTGTATGGCGCGATTATCAGGTGGAGGAGGGACACCATGAGGCAGATATATCTGTACCTCAGGTAAAGGTCAAACCACAGGATCAGGCAGACGATTCTGTGAAGGAGCAACTGCAGCAATCGGCAGAACATATCAATGCTACAGTAGGACAGATGACGGATCAGATTATCGCAGAGTTTGAGGATGCGCTGCGCAGTGATCCGGATATGCAGGGCGTGGACAGCATTCATGTCGGGCATGAGGTAGTGACAGACACGGATCGCTATTTTTGCCTGAAAGTATGGAGTATGGAAGTGCAGGGCAGCGGATACGAGCAGGATTATTATTATACGATTGACCGCCAGACTGGAAAAGAAGTGTCATTGGCAGACCTATTTACCGATGACAGCTATATACAGACGATCAGCGAGGAGATCAAGCGTCAGATGCGTGAGCAGATGGCAGCAGACGAGAATAAACAGTACTGGCTCGATGATCCGGAGGTAGAGGAATGGAACTTTGACCGGATCGCAGCGGATCAGAGCTTCTATATTACAGACAGGGGAACACTCGTGATCTGCTTTAATGAAGGTGATGTCGCACCGATGTCTATGGGCTGCGTGAGCTTTGAGCTGCCGGCTGATATCTGGTCTGCAGAGGAATGACCGGTCAAAATTTGTGTGATACCCTTGCAGTATGCCCACGCTTCGGTTATGATGAAAAAAGATAACCGAAAGTAGGAGTGAGTAACATGGCAGAGAAAAAATGGAAGCTGGGAGATCTGGAGTTCGACAGTGAAACAGAATACCTGAATGCAACAAAGGATCTCAAAAAGATCAAACAGATCATGGATAAGCACGATGTTACGAAGCCGGAAGAGGCCCGCATCGTGTTAAAGGAAGTCGCCGGAAATCCGGTTTTCGTATCTTCCTATGGCTTGAAATTCGTCGAGAAACTGGAAAAGACAGCGGCAGAAGGGCAGCCGCCATCTGCTGATCAGAAAAAGACGGATGACAAACATGCCAGATCAGGTGCAGACCATACTGCAAAGAAAGGCGAGAAAAAGGTACATATCATTACGCACAGAAATATCTGGATCGGAGCAGTGCTCATCGCACTGTTGGTAGCGGCCAGGTTTATCGTGCCTCAGGTTATGCCTTATTTGACAGGCAGTCCGCAGGAGAGCAGCGAAGATGTGCATCGAAACCTGGTGCTCGCATATGCGAAAAATCAGGTAGAACTGCAGACAAGCTTTTACAATTATTATAAAAATGTGCTTGGCGAGGAGTCAGAGGCAGCGATGGTTTCTGCCAATGGTCAGATCTCCGATGCATATTGCATCAATCTGGCAGATGAAGATGTTGCCGGATACAGTGATGAACAGATTGATGATATCTATGTAAAACTCATCACGGCAGGTGAACTGGTCAATAATAGCTTTAATGAGCCGCAGGCGATCACCGATCTGAAAGCGATGATCGCGCAGGCAGGCGCTGCAGGCACACCGGGTAGTGATGCAAATGACGATTCTGCCGATCAGGCGGTAGAAGGCGCTGATGTCAAGGTGAACCTCATTAATAAGATGATGGACTATCAGCAGCGCGTGGCAGCTCAGTTGACATACAGCTATAGCCAGTTTGGATTCTCTGATTCCGAGGTCGCTGAATACGTGACGGAGGATCTGGAGAAGATGTTTGGACAGGTCATCTATGACATGAAGCTGAGTGATAGTGATAAACAGACGTATTATACAGTATTTCAGGATGCAGGATTGTATCAGGGTGGTTCGCTCGTGCGCTTTGGCAGCAACCCGATCGAGCACAATCTGCCAGATCTGACACCTACGATCAAGATCCGGCTGGCAGATGGACAGGAAACCACATTGAGCTGCTCACAGCAGACGCTGGCGCCGGTCGCAAGTGTTGCCTACGAACTGCATGACGGACAAAAACAGGGTTATCTCATCCTGCGCGGTAACGGTACCGGCATCGGATTCGTACAGGACGACGATGGCAATTCCGTTACAACACAGGGAGATTTTCTCCTCAACTGGAACGGAACCACGACAGATGGCGAGTGGTATTACAATGGTACGCAGATCGGATTCTTAATCAACGACGACAAAGCTGGTGGTATCCAGTATGTGTACGATCTGGCATATAACTAAATAATGGAATCAAAAATAGAGCGGCTGTACAGCCGCTCTATTTTTTAAATTTGATTGTATTATGCTTCGGCTTTAAATACTACATTCCGCACCTGTGCAAGTGCGTTTAACAAAATAGTGCCGAGAATGCAGCAGCAGATCACTTCTCCGATTCCTACCGTCAGCATGTAAAAAGGAATCGCAACGTCATATCCGCCCACTTCCATCGCCAGACCGTATCCGTAACGCAGTACAAACGGAATAATGAGCATATTGGCAATGACCGGTGGCAGTGTGCACAAAAATCGGTGTTTGCGCAGGGCATATGTGCCAAGTGCGCCGAGCAGGGTAGCCAGACTGCCAAACACGATATCATAGATCGCTGCCCCTGTCAGCAGATTGCTGAGCAGACACCCGATTGCAAGTCCGGGGATCGCTGCCGGGGTAAAAAATGGCAGGATGGTGAGTGCTTCCGATATTCTTACCTGAATGGCACCGGAAGCCAGGTTGAAGGCACTGATAAAAATGGTCAGCACCACGTAAATGGCTGCGATCACAGCAGCCTGGGTCAGAAATAATACCTTTTTGTTTCTCATATGATGTTCTCCTTTAGTTTTGTTTTTCGTCAGGAAGGTCTCGAACTGACGTATTTTGCTGCGCCTTTTGCACAACGACATTTAAAATATCATATTCTGGACGGATTTGCAAGGGGTACACGTTACAGGATGGCGATATTTCTGTAGAACGCGGAGCGCAGAAGGCAGGAATGACTGTGGATTTCCTAATTGCATAACATAAATTTAGATGCTATACTTATAGCAAAGCAATCGATTCATATATCTGGATTCTATATTCAATTCTAAGTATTTCGGAGATCTTGCTTTTACATTCCAAACAATTGATAAGGGCAGGATTTCAAGAACTCGCATGAACGTGAAATGGAATCTGTAAGTTTATTGGCTTTTGGGTGAGCCATAGTTGATCCTGCTGAATAAATTTTACAGGAGGATCAGGTATGGGTAGAGAAACAAAAGATTACAAAAAGAGGACTGGCAGCGGCAATCGCGAATACAAGAGCGATGTGTTCAGCATGCTATTGATGGAAAAGTCGCGGGCATTGGAGATCTATAACGCGATCAATGGAACATCTTATGATGATCCGGAACTGGTTGAGATCGTTCCGCTGGAGAATAAGGGCTTCTCGTTATCAGTCCGTAATGATGCATCATTCGTGTTAGATGCGAACCTGAGCATTTATGAGCATCAGTCTACGCTGTGTCCAAATATGCCGCTGCGGAGTATGATCTACTTTTCGCAGATCATACGCGAGATGGTCAGAAACAAAAATATATACGGGAGCACGCAGGTGAAAATTCCGGTGCCATATTTTGTGGTATTTTACAATGGCATGGAACAGGCACCGGAGCAGTATGAACTGCGCCTGTCCGATGCATTTGAGCGGCAAGTAGATCATCCGCAGATCGAACTCATCTGTAAAGTCTACAACATCAACGCCGGGAATAACGCGGCTATCATGGAAAAATGCCCGACATTACGGGAATATACATATTTTGTAGAACTTGTCAGAGAAAACTTCAAGCAAAACGGATATGAAGAATTAGGAAAAGCAATTGATCAGGCGATTGACCAATGTATACAGGAAAATGTTTTAAGGGATTTCTTGACAGAAAATCGGTCGGAGGTGACGAAAGTGATGCAACTGGATTACACATTTGAGAGACAGATAGAACTGGAGCGTGAAGCCGCAAGGAGCAAGGCGTGGGAGCAGGGAATGGAGCGAGGAATAGAGCGAGGAATAGAACAGGGTATAGAGCGAGGGCGTTTGCGCGAAATCATAGCATTTGTACAGGATGGCGATATTTCTGTAGAACGCGGCGCGCAGAAGGCAGGAATGACTGTGGATGAGTTCCAGAAAGTAATGGCAGAGCAGACGTTATTATTGAAGTAGAATAAGGGCTTCTCGTTATCAGTCCGCAACGATGCGTCATTTGTGTTAGACGCGAACCTGAGCATTTATGAGCATCAGTCTACGCTGTGTCCGAATATGCCGCTGCGGAGTATTCTACTTTTCGCAGATCATGCGTGAGATGGTCAGAAACAAAAATATATACGGAAGTACACAGGTGAAAATCCCAGTGCCATATTTTGTAGTATTTTACAATGGCTTGGAACAGGCGCCGGAACAGTATGAACTGCGCCTGTCCGATGCATTTGAGCGGCAAGTAGATCATCCGCAGATTGAACTCATCTGTAAAGTCTACAACATTAATGCAGGAAACAATTCAGATATCATGGAAAAGTGCCCGACACTACGGGAATATACACATTTTGTAGAACTTGTCAGAGAAAACTTCAAAGAAAACGGATATGAAGAATTAGGAAAAGCAATCAATCAGGCGATTGACCAATGCATACAGGAAGATGTTTTAAAAGATTTCGTAACTGCTCAGTACCATCACAGTTACGATGCAAAATCCATGAGAATCGGCTTCGCCGATGGGATTTTGCACTCATGAATCACATTCTTACGCCCTCAGCAGTAAATGCTTCGGGCTGTGCTGAATAGTTACGAGAGAAAACCGGTCGGAGGTGACGAAAGTGATGCAACTGGATTACACATTTGAGAGACAGATAGAACTGGAGCGTGAAGCCGCAAGGAGCAAGGCGTGGGAGCAGGGAATGGAGCGAGGAATAGAGCGAGGAATAGAACAGGGTATAGAGCGAGGGCGTTTGCGCGAAATCATAGCATTTGTACAGGAGGGCGATATTTCTGTAGAACGCGGAGCACAGAAGGCAGGAATGACTGTGGATGAGTTTAAGAAAGTAATGGCAGAGCAGACGTTGTTAATGAAATAAGGCAAGAGAAGGGCTGGTAACAGCTCTTTTTTAATTGCACAATATAAACGGAGATGCTATACTTATAGCAAAGCAATCGATTCATATATCTGGATTCTATATTCAATTCTAAGTATTTCGGAGATCTT
>CAKRIZ010000039.1 GCA_934351445.1 uncultured Eubacterium sp. | reverse complement strand
AAAAACCGATCGGAGGTGACGAAAGTGATGCAACTGGATTATACATTTGAGAGACAGATAGAACTGGAGCGTGAAGCCGCAAGGAGCAAGGCGTGGGAGCAAGGAATGGAGCGAGGAATAGAGCAGGGAATAGAACAGGGAATAGAGCGAGGACTGGAACGAGGAATAGAGCAGGAACGACTGGCGATGATTCGAAAGATGATTGCACAAGGATATGACAAGCAGTTCATCATGCAGTTTGGCTATACGGAAGATGAATATCAAAATTCAATGAAAAAATAGCTGAACAATATAAAGATTCTGTTAAAACAGCCGAAATATAATGAAAGCACGTATAGGATAGGTCTGTAAATTTTTAAAAGATATCAGACAGTTATCTTTTTGTAATAGAAATTTCGGGCAATGGAGAGCCCTATTATGAACAAACCAATCGAAAGGATGGCGAGGGTTATGTACAAGGATGTCAAAAAGAAATTATTATCGGTAGCACTGTGTATCTGCATGGTGATCGGAGCGGTGCAAGTTGTGCCAAGGGCAAAGGCGGCTGTGGATACTGTACATGAGAAAACAATATCTGGATCTGTAGAAGGCACGGAACCGAAGACATTTAAGATTACCTATAGAGGAGATTCTTTTACTTATAACGGAAGTACACAGAGACCAACACTGGAAAAAGTGGAGATTATAGAGAATGGTAGTTCTAGGAATGTGACAGGTAAGTGTGAATTTTCAGAAGGAAATGTAAATGTAGGATCTTACAGTTGCTACTTAGTTGGAAAACAGGGAAGTGGCTATAGCTTTGCACAAGATGATTCTACGGCTATTTCATATACTATCTCTGCGGCGAAAATAGCGGACATAGAAGTGAACTATGAAAAAAGTAAAGTTTTAAAGTATAGTGCGGCGGGTGTGAAACCGGATATTTCCTCTCTTACGGTTTATTTAGATGATAATTCGCAAACAGAGCTTACATTGACGGATCAGTATACAGTCGATTCATTGAGCGACATAGGGCTGAACCAGACTTGTAATGTGACAATTACAGGGGATAATTTTGACAAAACAGGCATGATGAGCACATCAATTAAGTGTAGTGTTGGATATGATTTGGCAGAAAGCACGCCGTATTATCTGGGATTTAAGGGTGGAGCAAGTACCAATTATACTGGGAATGCGATTACACCGGTACTATGTATATATTCAGCCGATGGAACGGAGATTACAGCAATAAGCACGACTGATTTTGCAATCAAATATAATGGTTCTGAGTCTACGCAGATATTAGCAGCAGATATCTATACAGTTGAAGTTACTCCGAGGATGGGGGCAGATCGTAGTTGTAAGGTGGGTAACTATATTTTTACTGGAACTTATACCGGAACTTATACAGTTGGAGAAAAACTGGCGTCTGACTTGACTGTATCTTGCGATAATGCTGATGGAACAGCAAAGGTGGTGCTGACTGGTGCAAACAAGCAAGAATTGACACTACAGTATAACAATGGTAATAGTGTAGAACCACAGAACGTAGTTGTTAAGGATGCAGCCGGAAATACAATACCTTGTGATATTAGCTGCAGGAATTCAACGATGGCGGGTACAGCATATATGGATATCACGCCGCGGAAAGGTACAAACTATACAGGAACTATAACAATCGAATATTTTATCGTAAGTTCTATTCGCATTTCAAGGGTAGAATTTCCTTTATATAATTCGAATGTGACAGATCTCATTTATAGCGGCGAACCGCAGATAGCAGATGTGGTAGATGTGGTTAATGCAAGTGGTACGCCATTATATGAAGGTGAAAAGTGGCATTATGTGGTTACATATAATTATCAGGATGAATTTGGCAATTATCAGGCAGAGGAGCTAAGTGCAAGCGCGGCAGCGCAGAACCCGAATATGGGTACATCTGGAACAAAGAGGATTCGTGTTTCAGGACGCGGTAAATATGCCGGTCAGAAAGATGAAAAGGAGTACAAGATTTCTGCGGTGAGTATCGCGAATCATCCGGATTGGTTTTCACTGACATTGGATAAGAACAGTTTTTATTATGATGGAACACCGAAAAAACCGAAGACCATATTCACCTATAAGAAGACGCATACAATACCGGAGTCTGAATATACGGTAGAGTACACGGAAAATACAAACGTCGGAACAGCGACTGTTACGGTGACAGCGAATAAGAACAGTAACTATGAAGGAAGTGTTTCAACAACATTCTCAATCAAGCCGGTGTCCATTGACTATGCGGTTATTACAGATGCACCGTTTACTTATAATCGGACAGCAGTGAGACCGACGATTGCAATTCAGAGTGATGCCGTATATGGAACAGACTATAGTTATCAGTTGACAGAGGGAACAGATTATCATGTCGACAAATATATGAATGCAGAAGGAACTGCATTGAGTAGTGCGCCTACGGCGTGTGGTAAGTATTCGGTTCAGATTACGAACCTGAATAAGGATAACGTAACCGGAACGACAAAGACACTTCCATTTAAGATTGAGCAGGCAGATATTAATACTGTTACTGGTTTTCAGTTGCGTGGAGTCAATGGAGACAATAGAGAGATCGAATGGAATGGCAGAGAGACCAAGCCTGAATTGATTGGATCAGCACTGGATCCGAATACGGATTATACTTACGAGTATCAAAATTGCAGTGGGGTGAGCGCAGTTAGTGGTGCATCCGTAGTGATCACTGGTAAGGGCAACTATACTGGAACAAAGACGTTGTGTTATACAATTACGAGGCGTTCTTTTACGGGCAGTAGTAACAGTGATTTTACGATTGCTGCTACACCCAGTGGTACAGTGAGTGATAGCGATGGATATAAGATCAAGCTGACTGTAAAGGACGCAGCCAGATCACCGGAAAGTGCCCAGACATTGAAGATGGGTACTGATTATAAGATTCAGACAATCGAGTATTATAATGATCAGAATAACGAGTGGGCAACATTGACAACATCTGATTATACGACCGAGGACAGCAGTGATACGATAAAGAATCTGAAAAAGGCAGGAAAGTATCGTATTACTGTTGAAGGTCAGAAAAGTTATCAGGGTACATTGCAGGTAACACAGGCGTGTGGTACGGATATCTCAAAATATTATGTTGGAATTGCAGATCGTATAACGAACTATACTTATACAGGTGCAGAAATTACGCCCAGCACATTTAACATATATAACTCAGATGGAAATGTAGTAAGCAGTATAACATCAGGCTACTACACGGTTGATTATGTAAGAACCGATAGCTATTCGAAAAAATTAGTGGATGTTGGTACTATATATGTTATAGGTGTTGGTGTACCTTCAAAAGGATACTATGGCAGAACAAATATTCGTGCAGACAAGACGAATGGGTATTATAAGATTAATTCGCCTCGCTGGACAGATACGACGCTTACTGTAGCTGTCGATCCATCGAGTGTATCGTTCAGACCGTATGGGTATACGGAAATACCTGAAATATCAGTCACATTTAAAGGAGAAGTCTTGGTCAAAGATCGCGATTACGAGTTAATTTATGATGAAGAACAAGTGCTTCTTGCTGGTGATAAGACGATTGAGGTCAGAGGAATTAATAATTATGCGGGAAATAGTAAGCCGGCAAAATACACTGTTAAACCAATAGACATAGCTACTGTGGACGTAGTATCAGATGATGCGAATTATAATGGTGGTAAACCGGGATTTAAACTGTATGATTATAATGGACCAAAGAAATATGAACTTATAGAAAATGTGGACTATACAGTTGATACCGCGGCTGCAGAAATAAAAAATGATGCATCCGGATATTATATCGAATATGTTGTAGAAGGAAAAACAAACTTTTCAGGAACAAAAAAGATAACTATACCTATAAAAAAATCAGGTTTAGGCGAGAAGGACGCAGAATTCGTTGATTCAAAGGATAATGTACAGCCCGGTCAGTATTATGTTCTATGGCAGGAAGATGAATGTGTGATTTCCAGTGAGGAGGCAAAAAAAGAAGCAAGTAAACGTACAAAAATTACTCCCAAGAATTTCAGTGTCATCTATCAAAAATCTGCAACAGATACAGTAGAGTTAAAACCCGGAACGGATGAGAATGACCCGACCGCTGATTATTATATTGTAGGTTATGGAACAAATGTAAAGCCTGGAAATTATGATTCGAATTATGTAAAAATCAAGGGAATCAATGGTTATTCAGGAACACGTGAATTAAAGTTTACTTTGTACACCGATATCAGCGGTGCACAGACAACGACCACCAGTTTGATCCGTAATGACAGCGGAGCGACAACGCCGACTGTTATCACAAAGCAGAAGTGGCAGGAAGTCTATGCGAAGGAGGGTGAGCATGGTTTAGTCGAGCTTGCAAACCTCTCATTTGATGAAGCAGATGGAGTAATCAATACAGATGAGTACACTTTACGTTGGAGCAAGGGCTTCGATGTTGCGAATCCGGCAGTAGGAACGGCTACATTGACAATTGTTGGAGCGCAGAAGGAGTCTCATTATTACAGCAGGAAGATTGAAAATATTCAGTTTACGATTGTCAATGGATTAGAAGGAGCTGATATTACAGTCAATGGAGAATCAAATTCGATTCAATATGATGGTAAACCGGTGGTTGTGACAGCATCCGGAATTTCATTTGTAGTAAAAGTAGATAATGAGACGTTAAAACTTGGTACAGATTATGAGATTAAAGGTTATGCGAATAATGACCGTATTGGTGAAGCTACTATAAGGATCGAAGGTAAAGGAAACTATGCTGGAGAGGCAGAGCATCAGTTTAAGATCACTTATCCGTTAAGTCAGTTAGTGGTCTATATGGAGAATGACGAAGGAAAATATGTAAATACGGCAGAAGAACAAGTCAGATATCCTTACAAAGCAAAGGATATTACGCCGAGATTACATGTATATTGTCCGTTGGATCTGCCGAGTGGAACGACTGATTATAATAGTATTACACCATTGTCAGAGGCAAGCTATACGGTTGAATATGAAAATAACCGAAATGCAGGCACAGCGAATGCAGTGATTAAGGATGCACAGTTCTTTACAGGTGATACACAGCGAAAGATTCCGTTTGTTATTGGTGTTGCCAGCATTTGCCCTCCGACAAAGGGTGCAATCACTTACACGACCACAAAGGGATCATCTGTGGATAATATCCGCGTCACTTATGCAGGAAAAGATTTCACAGCGAGCGATCTTGGTATTGAATTGTTGGATAAGGGAACAACCTTGGTCAGCGGAAACAGCGGAGACTATGTGATCTACTATACAGGTGATACTAGAAATGTCTCTAAGCCGACGGCATTGCCTGCGGTTACGTTTGTAGGTGTAAATAATTATACAGATTCGCATGCAATTAACTTTACAATTCTGCAGAAATCGTTGAACGATAGTGACATTATCGTAAATAACAGTCAGCCGTTAGATCTGATCTACTCCGGTACAGATATTTCGGCTGCGGTTACGGAGAAATTGAATGTAGTATTTACCGGTGCAGAGAAGCTGGTATGTGATACCGATTATATGATCGAGGGATACTATACAGATGCTCTTTGCAGAATTAAAGTTGTTGATTCGGATAACAATCCGATCGCGCCTAGTGCACAGGGAACTTACTACGTGAAACTGACAGGTATAGGAAATTATGATGGTGAGAAGATTGCGCAGGTAAATGTTGGCAAAAAGGATATGACCAGTGGATTAAAGATTTCTTTTATAGCATCTGAAGATTGTCCGCTGGATGCATCTGGTGAGCCGGTATGTATTTACAATGGCGTTGCACATGAACCGAAGATTGTGGTGACCTATGGCAAGGATGTTACACTGGTAGAAAATACAGATTATAGTGTTGTATATGCAAACAATACAGATGCAAGTGATGCGACAACCACAGCAAGCGTGACGGTGACTGCATTGCCGAACAGCAATTATGATGGAAGTGTAACTCGTAACTTTACGATCCAGCCGAAGAATATCGCACAGCTTGATACTGCAGCAAATACGATGTATTATTCATCACTTAATGAGTCGTATCCGTTTACGGGTCTATCAGTAGAGCCTACGATGGTAGTTCGCGACAGTGAGACGGGCGAGACACTTGTAAACCCGACAGATTATACGATTGATTATGTATCTGAGTATCAGGGATTAGAGATTGCCAGTGGAGCGGCGCTTCACAGCTATGCAGGTCTCGTCACCATGACCATCACCGGTCAGAACAACTACACCGGTACACAGGAGTTTACTTACTACATCGGTGAGGATATCAGTAAGGCATATACGTTAGTGAATGGAAACCGTTCTTTGACTACGACTTATACGGGTCTGGAGCAGGCGCCTGATGAGAATGCGATTACTGTTGAGACTACATCATCAACATTAAAACTGAAAAATGATGACGGTACAGATCGTTACGACATTGCTTATTATAAGAATGGATTTGAAAAATCCGATCTGGTGACCAGAGATCAGATCATCGACGCAGCTACCTACTACATTGCAGTTGTAGGTGTTCCTTCCAAGGGAACTTATGCAAAGACGAGTGAGTCCAATAGCTGTGCATACACGATCTATCCGAGAAGTATTGCACCTTCGTATGTGCTCGTATCCGGATATGATGGCAGCTATTATTACACCGGACAGCCGATTGAACCGAAGGCGATCACGGTAGAGGATACCGATCTTCCGGTAACCAGTGATCAGGCAGATCCGCAGAGAAGGTCTGTCAAGCTGGTCAGCGGTACAGACTATGATATTTCCTATACGAATAATACGTCTGCAGGAAAAGCATCGATTATTGTGACAGGAAAAGGCAACTATAGTGGCAACCGTGTGGCATATTTCAACATCGTGAGCAGCAATACGGACGGAAATAATACGTGGAATGGCACGAGTGAAGGAACCGGAAGTATCTCGAACGGATCGACGACGATCTCCGCAAAGGATATCATTCTGGGTTACGACAGCACGACGTACAACTGCATGATGTACAATGGCTATGAGCGGATTCCGACGGTCAGCATCAATGGTTTGAGCAATAGTGATTTTGTCATTACAGCCAGCAACAATATACGGCCGGGTGTAGCGACATTGATGATCACCGGTATTAACAACTATACGGGAACGATCTATAAGAACTATACGATCAAGGCAGATCTGTCTACCTACGGCACAGTGAGCACGATCGTGGATCAGAGCTATACCGGATATCAGATCACTCCGTATGTGACAGTTACCTGTGGTGGCAATCTGTTGACTGTAGGCAATGACTACACGGTAACATATGCAAATAACACAAATGTTGGCAGAGCAACCGTGATCGCGACAGCAGCAGCTAATTCGTACTATGTAGGAACGGCAAACGGTTACTTTAACATTAGCAATACTGCGACCGGTATGGAGATCACAGGTTATGCATCTTCCTATACTTATACCGGCAATGCGATCACGCCGGATGTGATTGTTACGATGAATGGCAGGATGTTGAATCGTGGTACGGACTATGTTGTTAGCTACAGCAATAATACGAATGTAGGTACGGCGACGATGACCGTGACCGGTATCGGCAGCTTCTCCGGAACGAAGACGATCAATTATGTGATCGAGGCAAAGAATATTGAGAACTGTATTACAACAGCGGTGAACAATTATCAGTACACCGGTAATACTTATACGCCGAGCGTCACCTTGACGGATTCTTCTACCGGAAAGACCCTGGCAGCAGGTACGGACTACACGATTACTTATAGTAATAACACGAATCCGGGTACTGCATCGATTACCGTAACGGCGCTCAGCAGAAACTACACCGGCAGCAAGGTGATCTCTTTCAAGATCACATCAGCGGCAGTCAGTGGTCTGCGCGTGAGCCGGATCAAGAACAACAGCATGAAGCTGTCATGGAGTGATCAGGATTATGCAGATGGTTATCAGATCTGTAATGCCAATAACCGTGTGATCGGTACGACCAGCAATAACAGCTACACAGTAAAGCGTTTGACTTCATGCACAACCTACAGATATAAAGTACGTTCTTATGTAGAGAATGCGGATGGATCCGTATCTTATGGTAATTTCTCTACGGCGGTAGCTGCACAGACAATGTTGAATACGCCGACGCTGAAGGCGAGATCTACAACCCGCGGTAATGTGACATTGACCTGGTCAAAGGTGGCAAAGGCGAGCGGTTATGAGATCTACTATAGTACCGAAAAGAATGGTATCTATACAAAAT
This sequence comes from uncultured Eubacterium sp., assembly GCA_934351445.1. Taxonomy (GTDB): domain Bacteria; phylum Bacillota; class Clostridia; order Lachnospirales; family Lachnospiraceae; genus W0P33-017. The sequence goes on along the minus strand of CAKRIZ010000039.1, from coordinate 10,415 downwards.
TAAAGACGGTATCCAAGTCATCTGCCCGCAGATATGTGGATTCCGGTCTGGCAAGCGGTGAGAAGTATTATTACACAATCCGCGCTTACCGTACCGTAAACGGGGTAAAGACCTATAGCAGTTACAACACCATCAAGAGCGCAACTGTGAAATAATGCCGCTTCTGGTGATATGGTATGATGGAAAAAAAGAAATACAGACTGGGCGACTATGAATTTGATACTTATGAGGAATATTTAGAGGCGCAGGAAGATCTCAAAAAGATTGACCTGATCACAGAGGAGGTGGACATCAACGATGTTGATGTCGCCGCCCGTCTCTATACATTGATCAGAAATAAGGAGATCATTTTTCACAGTAAGGTCGGCATCAATTTTTTCATGTATCTGTCAGATATCGTAGCGAACCATTCGCTGAAGCTGGCAGAGGAGAAAAAAGAGCAGGAAGCGCAGAAACTGAAAAATAACAGGCGTGCAAACAAGTACCGTATTGCGGGTGCAATATGTGTCTGCGCCGCGGTGGCATGTTTCGGTTATTTTGCATATGCGGATTATTTGGAAGATCAGTCTGCGCAGGAGATGAAACGTCTGCAGGATATGCAGAATATGACCGGTCATTATATTGAAGAGGAAGGTTTCTCGGATGATGCGGTAGAAGATGATCCAACGAAGCAGGAAACTGTGGTGAAAGACCGGAATCAGACGAAAAATCAGACAAAAGACCAGACAAAAGATGAGAACAAGACAAAGCAGCTGCAGATTCTGCCTGAATATGAGCAGATCTATGCGGAGAATCCGGATCTGGTCGGCTGGCTGGAGATCGAGGATACCGAGATCAACTATCCGGTGCTTCAGTCGGATACAGAAGAAGACAGTCAGTTTTATCTGACACACAGTTTTGCAAAGAAAAAAGACAAAAACGGCTCTCTGTTTATGGATTACCGCAATGATTTTGTGAACCGGGATACGAATATTATCATCTATGGACACAATATGAAAAACGGTTCCATGTTCGGCTCACTGAAGAATTATCTGGAAAAAGGGTATTTAGAGAAACATAGCAAGGTTCGGTTCGACACGATCTATGAGCATGGAACGTATGAAGTGATCGATGCGTTTTTATCCGAGGTCAGCTATCAGGATGAATATACTTTCCGGTATTACAATTTCTTGAATGCCCGGACAGAGGCTGAGTTTGAGGCGTTCAGCGTGAATGTCATGCAGATGGACGCATTGAAAAAAGGAACATTGGATGCCAAATATGGCGATCAACTGTTGACTTTATCTACATGTAGTAGCTATACTGAAGAAGGAAGAATGTTTATCATAGCAAAAAAAGTCGATTGATTGATAAGGCTGCTATAGAGATAGATAGGAGAGATGAGACATGAGGAAATGGTTAAAAGGAGTACAAAGCGTTGTTTTGACAGCGGTAGTTGTCTGTGCGGTGTTGCTGCAGGGAGTAGAAGTGCAGGCATCGAACGCGAATACGAGTACGGCAGGTTTTACGATGAGTGGCACGACCGTCACCGGCTATAACGGAACAGGCGGCAGCGTGACGATTCCTGATACCGCGACTGCGATTGCAGCGAGTGCTTTTTCCGGAAAAACGAATATTTCTGCTATATCGATTCCCTCATCAGTGACTAGTATTGGAAATAATGCTTTTTCCAACTGTACAGGACTGGTCAGTGTGACGATTCCCGGCAGCGTGGCTTCTCTTGGAACCGGCGTATTCTCCGGCTGCAGCAGATTGTCATCTGTCAGCATGCAGGCGGCAGTGAGCTCGATTCCGAGCAGTACATTTTCCGGTTGTAGTGCGCTCACCAGTGTAGCGATCTCTTCATCGATCAATAGCATTGGAAGCGAGGCGTTTGCCAATTGCCGCAGCCTCAGTTCTATGGCAGTGCCCGCAGGTGTGACAACGATCGGCAGTGGCGCATTTAAGGGATGTACCGGCTTATCTGGTGTCTCTATTCCAGCGAGCACGAACAGCATATCTACGGATGCATTTTCCGGTTGTAGTGCATTGACGACGATCAATGTCGCAGGCGGCAATGGTACATATGCTTCAGACGGAGGCTGTCTGTACAATGCATCTTATACAAAGCTGCTTGTCTGCCCGGCTGCAAAGGGTTCAATTGCATTGAACTCTGCACTCAAGGTGATCGGCAGTAATGCGTTTTCCGGATGCACCCGCATTACGAGTCTGACCGTACCGAACGGTGCGACCAGTATTGAGGGGGGCGCATTTTCAAATAGTGGTATTACTTCGGTTACGATCCCGAAGAGTGTCAACAGTATTGGCAATCAGTCATGGTCACCGGAAGTGATCTATGGATACAGCAATTCTACAGCGGAGAGCTATGCATCCGATAATGGATATGTGTTCTATCCGTTAGATGGCGATGGTTCAGGAGATCCGGATGATGATACGACAGAGATCCAGACCGGCAATGCAAACCGCGGAGACAATAACAGCAGTGGAAGCAATGACCTGATCGTCGGTGATGGTAGTTCCGGACGCGGCAATGGCTCCGGCAGTACCGCTAATCATAATAAGCCCACGAATAATACTTCTGCTACAGGCGGCAATTCCGACAGTCATACCGGTGGCAGCAGTTCGTCATCTGGCAGCAGTACGCAGTCATCGAGCAGCTCCGGTGCGTATGCATCTACGACTTCGAATGTACATCAGGTCGATGATACACCCAAGACCGGTGATGGTTTTGATCCGAAATTTATGGTATGTGCGGCACTTGTACTGATCGGATGTGCATGTTTCTTCATGGCAAAGAGAAAATCTGCTTAGTAGAAGCCGATAAAACAGTAAAAATGAAATTTCTATAAACAAAACTTGCAAAGGCGTGTTTCCAAACAGGAAATACGCCTAATTTAATTAGTTTTTTTGCATATTATGTAGATTGTTGTTGCGAAAACTTTGGCTATGTAATATGATAAAGCAAAGGGAGGGCTTCCATATAATATAAGAGTAGAAGCCCGGAAAACTATACTAAAATTATAATTAAAAAGGAGATTGGATAATCATGAGTTACGTTGATGAGGTACTTGAGAAAGTAAAAACAAAAAATGCTGATCAGCCGGAGTTCTTACAGGCAGTCACAGAGGTACTTGACTCGCTGCGTCCTGTCATTGATGCAAACGAGGATCTGTACAAAAAAAATGCGATCTTAGAGCGTATCACAGAGCCGGATCGTCAGATCATGTTCCGTGTACCTTGGGTAGATGATAACGGACAGGTTCAGGTAAACAGAGGTTTCCGTGTACAGTTCAACAATGCAATCGGACCCTACAAGGGAGGTCTGAGACTTCATCCTTCTGTAAACCTTGGTATTATCAAATTCTTAGGATTTGAGCAGATCTTCAAGAACTCTCTGACAACACTTCCGATCGGTGGTGGCAAGGGTGGTTCTGATTTCGACCCTAAGGGTAAATCAGACAGAGAGATCATGGCATTCTGCCAGAGCTTCATGACAGAGCTCGGAAAATATATCGGAGCTGACATCGATGTTCCTGCCGGTGATATCGGAACAGGTGCACGTGAGATCGGTTTCATGTTCGGACAGTACAAGAGAATTCAGGGAATGTTCGAGGGCGTATTAACCGGTAAGGGATTGACCTGGGGTGGATCACTTGCACGTACACAGGCTACCGGCTATGGTTTATTATACTTAACAAATGCATTATGGAAAGATCATGGCATGAGCCTGGAAGGCAAGACTGCATCTGTATCTGGATCAGGTAACGTAGCAATCTACGCGATCGAGAAGGCACAGCAGTTAGGTGCAAAGGTTGTAACATGTTCTGATTCTACCGGATGGATCTATGATCCCGAGGGAATCGATGTTGCATTACTCAAAGAGGTAAAAGAGGTTAAGAGAGCCCGCCTGACAGAGTATGCAGCAGCTAAGCCTTCAGCAGAGTATCATGAGAAGAAGAATGGTGAGCACGGCGTATGGCAGTACAAGGTAGATCTTGCACTTCCTTGTGCAACTCAGAACGAGTTGGATCTTGAGGATGCAAAGATGCTCGTTGCCAACGGTGTTGTTTCCGTAACGGAGGGTGCTAACATGCCTACGACTCTGGATGCTACCAAGTATCTGCAGGAGAACGGTGTGCTGTTTGTAGGTGGTAAGGCTGCAAACGCAGGCGGTGTTGCTACATCTGCATTAGAGATGTCCCAGAACTCAGAGCGTCTGAGCTGGACATTCGAGGAAGTAGATGGCAAGCTGAAAGGTATCATGGAGACCATCTATGCAAACATCAGCGATGCAGCGAAGAGATATGATATGACGGTTGGTGGTAAGACCGATTATGTAGCAGGTGCTAATATTGCCGGATTTGAGAAGGTTGTAGATGCGATGTTAGCACAGGGTGTTTGCTAATTTCGATTTGAAAAGTGAGTAAGAACCTTGCACGGGGCAGGGTGTATCGTAATAGTATCAGTAACAGCATCGGCAAAATCCGTTACTGGAACGAGGTACGAGTGAACAGTAACAGCATCATGGGTAGGATGACAAGAATTCTACCTGTGATGTTGTTTTTTTTATGCGGAGTATGCTATACTGATGTCAATTAAGGTGGCAATATAGTGAAAAATGGAGAAAAAGGAATGTATGATTAAATTTGTGATAGAGATGCTATGTATTGCGATGGCAGTGATCTGTGCGGTCTATGGTGGGATCGTATGCGCCAATGGATCCGGTACAGGATTTTTCGTAATCTGGCTGTTTATCGCGGCCGTATTGCTGTCGCTGGCGGTGTTGACCCATATTGGCTGGTGGATGCGCGTGCCACAGGCCGTCCGTTGGCTGCTGCTGGTGGTGGTCTGTATAGGATTGGCAGTATTTGTATGCATAGAGGGTCTGGTGGTTAGTCAGATGGGTATGACTGATGATACAGATGTTGACTATGTGATCGTTCTGGGTGCACAAGTGCGCGAGGATGGACCGAGTGTGGTGCTGCGCTATCGGCTCGACCGGGCAATCTCATATCTGGAGACACATCCCGACACAGTCTGTCTGTTGTCTGGCGGACAGGGTAAGAATGAACCGTATGCAGAGGCTGTCGGTATGGCGCAATACATGGAGGAACACGGTGTCGCTGCGGATCGCCTCATTTTGGAGAAGCAGTCGCTCACGACGGCTGAAAATATCAGAAATTGCAGGGAATTATTGCCGGATCACGCATCTGTGGGGATCATCACGAATGATTTCCATATGTTCCGTGCATTGCAGATCGCAAAAAAACAGGGTTTGTCGCATGTGACGGCGATCACTGCCGGATCTGCAAAGCTGTTTCTGCCCAATAATATGCTACGCGAATTTTTTGCTGAGATCAAATTTTTATTATTTACACATTAGAAGAGAGATATAGGGAGGAAAAATTATGTACGAGTTTACAGAAGATTGTATGATTCATGTAGAGGAGATCGATAATGAGCATCGCAGATTGTTTCAGATGATCAATGAAGCGGTTGCCCTGGTGGACAGCACCGATGATGTGCAGGTGATTGCCAGCAATCTGATAAAAAACCTGAAGGATTATGCGGCGACACATTTTGCACATGAGGAGGCATATATGGAGCGCATGAACGATCCGGAGCTGGAGCTCCAGAAAAAGGCGCATGCCGCATTTACGGCAAAGATCAATGCGTTTGAGCCGGATACGTCGACTCCGGAGGCATTGCGTGCATCACTGCAGGGATTGTTGGAATATCTGGTTCGCTGGCTGTATCGTCATATCCTCAGCAGTGATATGATGATCGGAAAAATTCCGCCCGCATCCGAACAGACTGAGGATCAGTTTGCGTTTACTGATAAGTACCGGACAGGTATTGAACTCGTGGACGATGAACATAAGCGTCTGTTTGAGATCATTAAGGATACAAATGATGTGATTCATACCGAACTGCTGCATGACAAATATGATGAGATCATGCGTCTGCTGGCAGAATTGCGCGAATACACAGAGGTACATTTCAGCGACGAGGAAGCGATGATGGAGCGCATCAATTATCCTGACATCGCTGCGCAAAAGCGCGCACACAGTGCATTTGTTGGGCGTCTGGTGGAGATCGATCTGTCTGAGCTGGATGCCATGGATGATAATCAGGAAGAATATCTGCAGGATCTGATCCAGTTCCTGTTGAGCTGGCTGAGCAATCATATTCTGGGCATGGATAAAAAGATCGGTGCCTACATCACAGAACATGGTGTGCAGGTGTAACAGGCATTTTCAACTATGCCGACAATGACAATTCATATCCCGGTATGATATGATACATATATCCCAAATAGTTGCCTACTGTACACAGATGTTTGTGGATAGCAGGCAATTCTGTCCGTGGATGAGGGGGATCGCGTATGAGACACAGACGTGAATATAATAAGGCTTTAATTGGAAAAAATCTAAAAAGGGCACGCGAGAGACAGGGTTTAACAGTAGAAGATGTACGCGAATATCTCTGTCTGGGCTCTGTGCAAGCAATTTATAAATATGAAGCCGGGCTGAGTTATCCAACGGCTGATACGTTGCTGGCGTTGATGGAATTATATCATATCAATCGTGTAGATCTGCTGTGCAGACAACTGGCACAGTGTATAGAATTAGAGAAATGTGCACATTGGAGTATTGATGTCCAGCCGTCACAGCGGATGCAGATACAGGTGGACATTGGAATGAGTGATGATCGGAGCATGTCTTTGACATCCGCGGATGTACGGCATCAGTCAGCAGAGCGGCTCTCTTCGTATGTGATCAATTCGTCCAATGGACACTGCAAAAAGTAAAGCAGTTTACAGATAAAAGTTGCATCTAGACGCTCAAATTCATTCCGGCAATAGCGGTTCAGATTGGATCTGGGAATATCCATTGTCTTGCATAGGGTATTTTTACTGATGCCTCTCTGCTGCAGGAGTTCTTCAATATGCAGTTCCAGTCTGCCATACTCAGAATTGTTCATGGAATTACCTCTCATATCGTTGATGTACTTGTTTAGAACAGGATGAATCAAGGTTGTATACGGCATTTTCAGTTCAGGAAATGCCTACCTGTGAACAGTAGCAACCTTCCATATTTAAGTATAGGTTTTTGGGAAAGATATTGTAATTGACTCTATTGTGAGGCACGATATAGTTATCCCCACGATGCCATGAATTATATGGTAGATTATAAAAAAAGTCTCTCGGCTGGAAACTGCCGGGAGACTTTTGTGTTATCATGCATTTATAGAACCTGACTTTGGCAGGTTCTAGCGATAATTCTTATAATGAAATTTAACTTCTGATTGCTGATACGACCTGGACAATGCCGAATACAGCCAGACAGATACCAATGAAGATGCCGAGTACCGCAGCTACGATCACAGGCCGGATGAAGATCAGTACAGCGATCAGAATTAACAGTACACCGAGGATCATTTGTGTGTTATAGTTGTTGATGCGGACAGAGGTATCGACTTCCAGTTTGCGCAGGTTGGAGGCTACCAGTAACCGGAAGATACCGATCATGGCGATCCATGAAGCCAGTATATAACTGAGAATGGTGCTGACCATAGTCTGAAAGAAGTTGCTGACGATCAGAACGACCCCAAAGATCAATGAGAGGATGGCACTGATCAGTTCATAGTTTTCACCAAAACCGAGTGCCCGGCGTTCCTGCCAGACACCGATGCAGCTCAATGCATGAACAATGATAAACAAGCCGATGGTCCATGCGAGTGGAGCAACGGTGGCGGCGGGTGTAATGATACAAGAGATTCCTGCAAATACCAGGATGATACCTATGATGATTCGGATGATTTTCTGCGGACTCATAAAAAGACCTCCATTTCTGTTGTTTTGTGGTATACTAGATAGTGTGTGTTTTTGAAACATATTTCTGACACACATTTTAGTTATTATAAACCATTATAAGACAAATGAAAAGGACGTAAGCAGAGAATGAACAATGATTTTTTACCGATTAATGAGGAAAATACCGGGACTGAGAACAATCAACTGTTCATGGTGCCGATGGTAGATAATGGTATATTTGAGCAGGCAAAAAAGATGGTGGGGACTGTTGTAGAATACCGGGAGCTGCGCATGATGTACAGTTGTGCGATCAAGGAGATCCGTACCAAGTTCGATGTGTTGAACTCGGAGTTTAATGTGCGTTATCAGCGGAATCCGATCGCATCGATCACTTCGCGGTTGAAGAGCAGTGCGAGTATCATGGAGAAGCTGGCCAGACTGGATGTACCGTTTTCGGTTGAAAACGTCAATGAACACTTACATGATGTTGCCGGTATCCGTGTGATCTGTTATTATGTGGATGATATCTATCGTCTGGCGCATGCATTGGCCAAGCAGGATGATATTACGGTACTCAATTTTAAGGATTATATCAAAAATCCCAAGCCGAATGGCTATCGCAGCTATCATCTGATTGTGAGTGTGCCTGTGTTTTTCTCTGATCAGACGAAAAACATGAAGGTGGAGGTGCAGATCCGCACGATTGCGATGGATTTCTGGGCGAGTCTGGAGCATCAGTTAAAATACAAAAAAGAGGTGCCCGACCAGCAGGAGATCGTAGATCAGCTGACAGAGTGTGCGACCCAGATCTCACAGATTGATACGCAGATGTATGAGATCCGTAACCGGATTGAACAGGCAGAGGATGAACCGACCGAGGAGGATCTGCTGATGGAGAAGCTGCGCCGTATTGACCTCGCGGACGACTAGCGACAGACAAGACAAAAGCGTTATCTGCGTCTGACCGCGCAGAGGAAATAAAAGGAGGATAAAAAGAAAATGAAAGACACAACTATCTCAGAAAATATCATTTATATCGGAGCAGATGATAAGACGATCGATCTGTTTGAGAGCCAGTATATCGTTCCGAATGGTGTATCTTATAATTCTTATCTGATCAAGGATGACAAGATTGCGATCATGGATACCGTCGATGCACGTGCAACGGACGCGTGGTTTGACAATCTGGACAAAGCGCTCGATGGACGTACCCCCGATTATCTCGTTGTATCCCATATGGAGCCGGATCACGCAGCAAATATCGCAAAGGCAGCAGAAAAGTATCCGCAGATGCAGATTGTAGCGAATGCCAAGACATTTCCGATGATGAAGCAGTTCTTCGGTACAGACTTTGCAGGACGCAATGTGACGGTCGCAGAGGGTGATACGCTGTCACTCGGCAGCCATACACTGACATTCGTGATGGCTCCGATGGTCCACTGGCCGGAGGTTATGGTCACATATGAATCCAGCGAGAAGATCTTATTCTCCGCAGACGGATTTGGTAAATTCGGTGCATTGGATACCGATGAGGACTGGACCTGTGAGGCGCGCCGTTATTATTTCAATATCGTAGGAAAATATGGTGTGCAGGTACAGGCGTTGTTAAAGAAGGCGGCAACACTTGATATCCGGATGATCTGTCCGCTGCATGGTCCGATCTTAAAGGAAAACTTAGGATTCTATATCGACAAATACAATACCTGGAGCAGTTATGAGCCGGAGGATAAAGGTATTTTCGTCGCATCCGCATCGATCCATGGCAATACCAAAGCTGCTGCTGAAAAGCTCGTAGAGAAGCTGAAGGCAAAGACAGATCTGAAAGTGGCATTTACTGATCTGACCAGAGATGATATGGCAGAGGCTGTGGAGGATGCTTTCCGTTATGATCGTCTGGTTGTATGCTGCCCGACCTATGATGCCGGATTGTTCCCGGTGATGGAGGACTTTTTACACCATCTGAAGGCAAAGGCTTATCAGAAGCGCACCGTAGGATTCGTCGAGAATGGTACATGGGCACCGACTGCAGGCAAGCAGATGCGTGCGGTCTTTGAGGGTATGAAGAATATCCGGATGCTGGAGCCGACGGTGACGATCCGTTCCACGTTAAATGCGGATTCTGAGGCACAGATGGATGCGTTGGTAGATGCATTGCTAGCAGAATAGTCACAATAGAATATATCATGGTTTGAACCCGGCACAAAAATCAGTGCCGGGTTTTTGTCGTTAAAATTTCGCAAATGATCAGAAAACTATTAAGTTTTCTGAAAATATTCCGATAATATTAATAACAAAAGAGCAGTACAAGCCCTGAATGGGGAGGTGGACATTGCAAAATACGAATTTGGATATCAGAGCATCATGCCGGTGGGTGCGGTAACACAGATCCGGTACATGCCGCAGCGTGAGAAACGTCAGCAGCAGGAACAGAAGAAAGAGTCATCATTTCAGATGATCTTTCGTGCACAGTTGGAGGATAAAGCGGTGGGGGAGGCACCGAAATTTGATGTTTATTGTTGAACATAGGTAATTGCGAAACTCGCGATGCTCGTTCGCAATCTTGAACCAAAATAGAAACAGAATTGTGCATAGCATGATT
>CAKRIZ010000038.1 GCA_934351445.1 uncultured Eubacterium sp. | reverse complement strand
AAGCCTCTGCTGAACACGAGTTAGGTTTTTCCGAGGCTCATCGGAATGGTTCGTGCAACGAAAGCAAAACAGACATGCTTGCGGGAGCTGCGACCTCTTAACAATGTGCTTGCATGACCAAAAACCTGATAAAAATAGTTTCGCAAACGCCTATTACTCATGAAACAAAAAAGACACAATATCCATCCGATACTGTGTCTTTTGTATACTTATGTGTTTGATTCAGTTGTTAATTCCCGCTCTCCAACAGTGGTTCTATCTGCGTCACATAACGGCTCGCATTGTAGGCCAGACTGCTATCCGGGAATAGCGACACGACCTTGGAATATGTGTCGACCGCATTCTGCCAATCTTCTACTTTGCGATATGCCTGAGCCAGATTATACAGTGCATTACCGTCATCATAAGACTCATCCATGGCTACAACCTTCGACAGCTGCGCGATCGCCTCTTCATTATTGTAGCTGTTATATGCCTGCATACCGACCTCATATGCCTTGGTCAGATACTGCTGATTTACCTGCTCTCGCAATGTTTTGATGATCTTTCTGCCGTTATCCGAGAGCAGTTTCTCATCGATTCCCTCCAGTGTATCGCCGGCCAGTTCGATATTTTCATTAATATATGCATCATATGCGGTCAGCAGCGCCTCGCTCGCAGAGACAGCGGCATCCCGGTTCTTCATATCCGCCTGTGCGCTCTCTACATCTCCACTGAGTGCATCGACCTGTTCCTCCAGAGACTTGATCGTCTGGTTTTTATCCGAAATCGTATTATTGGCTTCCGTGACAGCCACACTGGCATCACTCACTGCCTGTTTACGCACACCCGGAACAACCAGATACCAGGTGATCGCCACTCCGACCGCCACTCCGACCAGCAGATTAGCCGCCATTCCCCAAAAACCAACATCACCCCGCAGCTTGGGCTGTATAATCGTGTCATTGCCATTCTGGTAAGCGACCGCCTGTGCCTTTTTTGCCTTTTTTCCCACTCCCTGATGTGCGAGCAGTGAAATCTCCTTTTGATACCGTGCGGTCAGCGGGCTGCCTGCATCGATCGCCTCAGCCTTGCGCAGTGCCTTACGCGCCTGCTCTAATTCACCGTTTTTTATATAGATCAGCGCCAGAAGCTGCCAGCCTCTGACAAAGTTGGTATTTCCGTTCAGTATTTTTTTGAGCTGAATCACAGCCAGATCCAGACTATCCTGCCTGCAATAGGCGACTACCTGATTATATTTACGTGCCAGTTGATTAATTCTTTCTTTTTCTGCCGGATCCTTCTTGGTCTTTTCCAGATACTCGGATGCACGGTTTTCTTCATTCTGATAGCCTTTACTGATCAGCCACTCACGGACAGCCGCTACGCCTTCACCCATTTCATAATAGATGAGTCCCAACAGGTTTCTGGCATTGGTGTTGACCTTGTTGTACTGCAGGCTCAGACGCAGATCTGAGATGGCTCCCGACAGGTCACGTTCTTTTGCTTTTGCCAATGCTGTATTATATAAATAATTCGAGATCCCCACAAATTTGCGGTACATCCGAAGATCCACTCCACAATTTGGGCATACACGTTCCTTGCCCAAAACGATTCCACAATTATAGCACTCCATTTTATTTCCTCTTCAGTTCACTCATCATCTGCTGCATAATATCCGTCATATCCGTAATATCATGCTCATAAATTGCGGCTTCCGCATCCTCAATCTCATCACTCGGCTGAAAATGTTTTAATTCTTCCTCAAAATCTATCATAATTTCCTCCAATTAAAAAGAATCCTGCCCGCAGGAATTTCCTATCACATAAAAATGTCACTCTGGTTCGCAATTATCATATACCAGAGTGACACTTACTTGCAAGAGCATTCCCATATAAATTCCATTTTTTCATCGCAGTATTTGACACATGTCGACATCCTGCACTCAACTGTCCTGTCTGACTGTATAGCCCATATTAAACATACCGATATTTCCCATATATTTCTTGAACTCTACTGCTTTCTGAAATTCCTGAACCTGGACATGCTGTTCATCCACATAGACACGTACACCGGGATATACTGCTTTCACGACCTTTACAGATGCGTTACCGGATGCTTCACGCATCTTTTCAAATGCTGCCAGTTCTTCCTTTTTCCCTGCTATGAGCGCCGACAGGCGAATCTTCTCCTTGACTAGCGACATTCTTCTGGGATCGTCGCGGAAAGAGCATCCTTTCTGCCGCATGATCAGTTCAAATTGTACCAATCCTTCCTCGATACGCTGCAGCTGACCTTCCTCATCCTTCAGCAGACGTTCAAGTGTCGCTACCTTTCCGACTGCACCACAGCTCACTCCGACAGAGACCTCCGTATTTGCCCCAACCACATTGCCCAGCTCGCGTACTTCGATGCCGCGCACTGCATGTGTCGTACCTCCAACGATACAGCCTTTCTTTCCGGTCAATGTGATCCTGCCACCCGAACGAACATGGCTATCCAGAAACGAATCTGCCTCAATGTCCCCATCTGCCTCTACATCCGCATACTCAAAAAACATCGCCGCGATACTTCCCTTGGAGCGAATCGTCGCACCACTTCTGCCCAATACTCCACCTCTGAGTATCACGCCTTTTCTGCCCTCTATATAGGCAGCCTCCACGACTTTATCCACAGTGACTGTACCGTTTGCTTTTACGGACATGCCATCCAGCACATTTCCATGTATGATCACATCCCCATTAAACTCGATATTTCCACTGCTCAGATCCACATCTCCAAACAATTCGTGCACCGGGAATATATTGACACGGTTATTCAATTCCGTGATCTTGCCACTGACAGTCGCCTGATAGGTCACGCCATCTTCCATCCTCTGGAAACCACTGCCCCTCAGCGGCGGCAGTTCGATCCCATGTTTGGCCATCTGGAATTGAGCCAGCAGATTGTATCCGTTCGTTCCTGCCGTGCTGCCGTGATAGACTGCAATCACCTGTCCTTCGGTGACTAATTCGATCATCTTAATATTTTTATAGTCAACGGTTCCGTCATCATTGACAATCGGCTTCTGAGATAAATTCGTCTCAAACATGTACTCAAAATAGCCGTCCTGACCGGGCTGCGCTTCCATTCCTTTTGCAACCAGTACTTCTTTATTGTAGATATGATGATCGACAACCGCCTGCAGCATATCCTGCAGGATTCCTATTTTCACATGATTCAGGCGCAGAATATCCGCCAGGTATTCCACCGTATAATTTTCCGGTGTTCCTGTCGGATAGACAGTCATATATGCCTCCATACAATCATCCGTGATTCTCACGCTCGGCATCGGTAATGACATACGCTGCACCTCCTCTCTCAAAATCACCTGCAGAACCTGCCGCCCTTCTTTTGCAAATTTTTTATACCATTTGATCCAGACGCTGCAATACCTGAGCCATCATCTGCTCATATTTTGCCTGTTTATCCTTTTCTTCCTGAATCTTGGCTGCCGGTGCTTTGCTCACAAATTTTTCATTTCCGAGCATCTTGCGCGAACGCTCTAATTCTTTCTCCAGACGAGCCTTCTCCTTCAGCAGGCGTTCCTTTTCCTTCTCAAAATCGACGAGATCCTCTAACGGCAGATAAACTACTGCGTCCGGGATCACGGCAGATACCGCATCCTCTCCGACACCACTCTTGTCTGCCTGCACTGCGATCTCACTCGTAAATGCAAGATTTACATATACTTCACGATTTGCTTCAAAGATCTCACGTACATCTGCGTTCTCAGATACTATGATCAATTTTGCCTTGCGTGAAGGCGGTACATCCATCTGGGTACGCACATTTCGCACTGCCTTGACCAGGTCTTTGCAATGCTCAATTGCAGTCTCCTCTGCAGGGAAGTTCCAGTCCTCGCGGTATTCCGGCCATTTAGAGAGCATGATCGTCTCTTCCTCACTCTGTAAGGTGCAGAAGATCTCCTCGGTAATAAACGGCATATACGGATGGAGCAGTTTGAGTGCATTTGTAAGTACCGTCTGCAATGTCCACAGCGCTGCATTGGCAGATACCGGATCTTCATCCTTTTTATAAGTACGGACCTTGGCAATCTCAATATACCAGTCGCAGAACTCATCCCAGATAAAATCATAAACTTTCTGTACAGCGATACCGAGTTCGAATTTGTCCATATTTTCAGTTGCATCCTTGGCAAGTGTATTTACCCTGGAGAGTATCCACTTATCTGCCGGGTGCAATTCATCTGTGGAAGGCTCTGTGATAGTCATTCCTTCCAGATTCATCATGATAAATCTTGATGCATTCCATACTTTATTTGCAAAGTTTCTGGAAGCCTCCACACGCTCCCAGTAGAAACGCATATCATTTCCGGGTGCATTACCCGTAATCAGTGTCAGACGAAGTGCATCTGCACCGTATTTATCAATGACTTCAAGCGGATCGATACCATTTCCGAGTGATTTGCTCATCTTGCGTCCCTGCGAATCACGTACCAGACCATGAAATAATACAGTATGGAACGGAGCCTTGCCCATCTGCTCATATCCGGAGAAGATCATTCGGATCACCCAGAAGAAAATAATATCATATCCGGTAACAAGCACATCATTCGGGTAGAAATAATCGAGATCCTCTGTCTTTTCAGGCCAGCCCAGTGTAGAGAACGGCCACAGTGCAGATGAGAACCACGTATCGAGCGTATCCGGATCCTGTGTCATATGCTTGCATCCACATTTCGGACATACACCGGGATTCTCTACCGATACAACCATCTCTCCACAGTCATCACAGTACCACGCCGGAATCCGATGTCCCCACCAGAGCTGACGGCTGATACACCAGTCGCGGATATTATCTGTCCAGTTAAAGTACGTCTTATCCATACGTGAAGGCAGCAGCTTGATCTCGCCATTCTTCACACCCTCTACTGCCGGCTTGATCATCTCATCCATCTTGACAAACCACTGCTGCTTGATCATCGGCTCTACCGTCGTATGGCAGCGGTCATGTGTGCCGACATTATGGGAATGCGGTACGACCTTTACGAGCAGTCCCATCTCCTCGAGGTCTGCAACAAGTGCTTTTCTGCACTCATACCGATCCATTCCGGCATATTTTCCTGCTTTCTCATTCATGGTCGCATCATCATTGATGACAACGATCTCCTCCAGGTTATGGCGCTTTCCAACTTCAAAATCATTCGGGTCATGTGCCGGTGTGATCTTCACACATCCGGTACCGAACTCCTTATCTACGTATGCGTCTGCAATGACAGGAATCTCGCGTCCGGTCGCAGGCAGTACGAGCATCTTTCCGATAATATCCTGATAACGCTCATCCTCAGGATTGACCGCAACTGCAGTATCTCCGAACAATGTCTCCGGTCTGGTTGTTGCGATCTCTACAAAACGACCCTCCTCACCGACTACCGGATAGTTAATGTGCCAGAAAAATCCATCCTGCTCCTCATGCTCTACCTCTGCATCTGAGATAGAAGTCTTGCAGACCGGGCACCAGTTGACGATTCTGGAACCCTTGTAGATCCATCCTTTTTTATATAATTTGGTAAATACTTCTTCGACTGCACGGGAGCATCCCTCATCCATCGTAAAACGCTCGCGCTCCCAGTCAGCAGAAGATCCCAGCTTGCGCAGCTGCTTTACGATACGTCCGCCATACTCCTCACGCCACTCCCAGCACTTCTCCAGGAATTCTTCACGTGTCAGATCTGCCTTGTTAATCCCCTGCTCCTTCAGCGACTGGATGACCTTTACCTCAGTTGCAATCGATGCGTGGTCGGTACCCGGCTGCCACAATGCATTGTAGCCCTGCATGCGCTTATAACGGATCAGAATATCCTGCATCGTATTGTCAAGTGCATGTCCCATATGCAGCTGTCCCGTAATATTGGGCGGCGGCATCACAATCGTAAACGGTTTTTTGGAACGGTCTACTTCCGCATGGAAATAACCCTTATTTTCCCATTTCTGGTACAGGCGATCCTCAATTCCTTTCGGATCGTATGTTTTGGCAAGTTCTTTACTCATTTCTATATCCTTCCTTAAAAAATGTTCGCTAACATTAATTCTATGGTAAATGGATTTTTAGCTGTTGTCAAGGGCAGAAATGACATGTATAATATGAGATAGGCTTTTTATGCTACTGTTCACACATCAATTCACTATTTGGGGGTTAGGAGACAAAACAATGGGATTTAACAATGTATCAGAACTCAATGCACTTCATCTGGATGCACTTCGTGAGATCGGAAACATCGGTTCCGGCAATGCCGCTACCGCGCTTTCCTCCATGCTGAACATACCGGTAGATATCGAGATACCGGTGATCAGCCTCGTTAATTACGAAAATGTGTCCCAGTATCTGGGTGGCAAAGATCAGGAAGTCATCGGTCTGGCGCTCGGTCTTGCAGAAGATCTGGAGGGTGTCATGCTCCATGTCGTACAGCCGCAATTCGCATCACGGATCGTAAATACTTTCTATCCAAAGGAGATTCATACATTGTCAGACATCAGTGACATGGATCTGTCCGCCGTCAAAGAAACCAGTAATATCACGACTGCATCCTATGTCAATTCACTGGCAAAGCTCACAAATATGTTTATCAACATTACGCCTCCGGATGATTATTTGGGCACAGTCGAAAATGTACTGCAGAAAGCTGCCAGCCGTTTTGATGCGATCGGTCAGCAGGTGATCTACATTGACGAAAGCATGTTTATCGCAGATACCGAGATCAAGAGCAGCATGATTCTGATTCTGCAGATTGACTCCCTGCACAAGCTGTTCGAGCGTTTGGGGCTGCCTGATTAAATAAATAGCGGATTTTAATTGAAATAAAATCGGAAAAAACCGGATGCGGGAGATCATCAATCATCTCCGCCCCGGTTTTTATGTTATTTATTCTATATTATTCTTTTGTCTCTGATGTGATCTCTGCTTCTGCATCTATGATTTCAGTCTCTGTTTCTTCAGCTTCTGTTTCTTCTGCCGCGATCTTTGCCGGATCATTTTCCTCATAGATTCCGTTTAAAAGTGCGTATAATCCACCAATCGCAAAATAGATGCCTGCTGCAATCATAGCGACTCCTGCAGCAATCATAAGTGGTGTCAACGCCTCTTCACTTGCATGTGACTCCGAAAAAAGCTGATACATCAGATACACAAGATAACCACCTGCGAGAATGCGCACCATATAAGACATTTTTCGCATCGCATAGCTCACAAGCAGCACCTTTGCCAGCTTACTCCGGGCTTTATCCTTTGTCTGGTTTTCCATTACTCATCCTCTCCATTTTCCTCATCAGCCACAACTGCCGCTGTCGCACCGGACACTGCCGCAACGACTACAACCACAGCAATAATCACGACTAATAAAATACCTGCAAATAACAATAATACTGTATTCATATCTGTCTGCCTCCTTCTCCGACTGGTCAATAAACTTTTGCATACGTGCTCAGCCCCGCATCCAAAAGATATCTTTTATACTTCTTCACACTGGAATTGGGCACATCAACCCTTGCTCTTACATATATTTTGCTAAAAGCCTTTTCTCCTATACCTGCAATCTTCTTACTTCGGATCGTAACATTCTTCAGTTTCGGGCAATTATAAAATGCCCCATTTTTGATTCTGGTTACATGTTTACCGATCGTCAACGTCGTAAGCCGCGGCATATCGCGAAAAGCATTTTTGCCAATCTGTACGACCTTGTAACTCACCCCGCCAAACGTAATCCGATCCGGAATCGTGAGCGTTGTCATCGTCTGTTTGGTACATCCGACCGCCCATACACGTGGATCTGAGGTCGAAGCCTTTGTGACCTGATAGGTGATATTATTGATCGTCCGCGTCTCACCCACCGCCGGTGCTTCCTCTGTGATCGGTGTATCTGTCATCGATACCAGCCATACCGCATTGACTGTGAGATTTTTTGTCACATAAGTATATGCCGTCGTATCCCAACCCAGCTTATAACCGGTCCTGATCCAGACAGGCGGAGTCACCGAACCACCATAATAGGAAGTCATCTCTGTTGTCTGTCCACTATACGCATCCTTGAATGTGACTGTCAGATTCTGTTTCCAGGAAGCACGGACATCCAGATTCTGCTGTACATTGGTATAATCCTTATCCCATGTCAGCGTATAACCGGCGCGCTCACTCAATACCGGCGCACTCGCCGAACCACCCATTGTGACCTCTTCAGTCTTTATAAGTGAAGATCCATCATAGAAACGAACCGTACATGTCACGCTGGTCGTAATACCATTGTTTCTCGCAAATGTCTCTGCCGCCGAAGCCTTATCACATTTGATGACCAGACCGGGGGCACATCCGTAAAAAGCCTGCTTTCCGATCGTCGTTACCGTAGGCGGGATCTTCACTTCATATAACCCACTGCAGTTCATGAATGCCTGTTCACCGATTGTGTTCACAGTCTGGTACATATCCGTGATCCTATTCAGGTAAATACAGCCTTCAAATGCCTTGTCCCCGATGACCCGCACCGGACACTCCGCCGAGCCGATCGTACAACTGCTGTCAATCGAGTTTCCTACCGTCAATGCCGCCGGCCACTGGATCAGCACATCCTTGCTCATCGTGTACAGGACACCATTGATTCCACAATATTTCTGATTGCCATTTACTACTGTAATCGCATTCAGGCTGGTACAATCCGCAAATACGCCGGTTCCGATCGAGGTCACGCTCGCCGGAATCGTCACATTCGTCAACTGTTTGCATCTGTAGAACGCGCGGTCATTGAGCGTCTTCATCGCACCGTTTTGATTCAGGCTGATTGTCGTGAGCGGGCAGCCCATAAATGCCTCTGCACCTACAAATTGATAGGTGGATCCAAATGTTACCCCTGAAATATATGGACAGTTGGCAAATACGTTACCGTTGACACCGACTACCGTGTAGGGCTGCTGCTGGCCATCTTCCTGAATCTTCGTCGGCAGCCGCAATTCGACTGTTCCGCTGCCGGAATAGCTGTAGCCGCTGATGACTATCTCGTATTTCTGCTTATCATAAATCTGATAGTAAAAGATGAATCCCTCTGAATTTGCTTTTGTAGTTATACCACCTTCTACTGAAGTGCCAGTGTCAAGCACTTTGCCAGGCAACGCTTCCTCCGCGGTCGCAGTATCAGCCGCCGCTGCCGACTGTGCACCAAACCACACGAAGCTAAGCAATAGTCCCAGACTGAGCAATATAACTGCAAGTATTTTGTTTGACAAGATATTCTGTGTTTGTGTATTTCTCATATCAGCCTCCTGTCCCAATGATCTAGCCAATTGCCTTCAACCGGATCGTTGTATTGATTCCGGAACTTTTCAGCTTGGACTGATAACTTTTCAGTTTGGAACGATATGCCGAAAACAATGCATTATTCTGGATTCCATAAAAAGCCTTGTCCCCGATTGTGCCCAGCTTCTTGGATGATATCTTTACGCTGCTGAGCTTCTTACATCTGTAAAATGCCCTGGAACCGATACTGCTCACATTCGCCCCGATCGTGAGTGTCGTCAGATTCGTATTCGATTCAAATGCTTCATCTCCAATACTTGAGACACTATATTTTACTCCATTGACCGTCACTGTCTTTGGAATGGATATGGTACGTGCCTCCGCATTTGAATTTGAGACATAACATACTCTCGGGTTCTGCACATTGGCATTCGTAACTCGATAAGTCACCGTACCCTTTGTCAGCTCTGTATCTACTTGCGAAGGTTTTTTTGTATTTTTGTCGATCACAAACCCGGTTCTGGGATCCTTCCATGAAGCATAGACAGTCATATCCCCTGTCACACTGGAGAAGTTTTTGTCCCACTTGAGCGTGTAACCACTCATCGTCCACTTCGGTGCCTGCGCTCCCTTTCCGTACTCAACCTCATCGGTCGATCTCTTGTTACGGTACTTATCAATAAATGTCACCGTATAGACACGCTTGTAGACTGCCGTGACAGACAGATCACTCATAACATTTTTGAAGCTGCTGCTCCATTCCAGCTTATAACCGGGGCGTTCCGGCATCGCCGGTGCTGTTGCGGATGATCCGTATACAACCTCCTCTGATTTGAGCAGTGTACCGGTATCTGATAAAAACCGTACCGTATAGGTCATAACCACACCGATCTTATTGCTGGAAGCATAATTAGCTGCCGGTGAACCACTGTGGCAATACATCGTCAGACCATTCACACCTAAAAAGGCATTGGCACCAATTGCTGTCACACTCGTCGGGATCGTAATCTTGACCAGAGAAGTACAATACGCAAATGCTGTCGCACCGATGTTCACAACTCCCATCGGTATCGTCACTTCTGAAAGTTTGCTGCATCCGTAAAATGTGCTATTGCTAATCGTAGTCAGCTTCTCCGGCAATGCGATCGCACTCAGGGCATAACAATTCTGAAACGCACCATCTGCAATACTTGTCACCGTAGACGGTATGCTCACAGTCGCCAGCGCGCTGCACCCGCTAAATGCATAGGATGATATATTTGTGACCTTAGAAGGAATCGTAATAGAGGTCAATGCGCTGCAATTGCGGAATGCCTCTGCGCCGATCGACTCTACCGTCTCCGGCAAAGTCACACTCGTAAGTGTCTGCGCTCCGGCAAATGCACCCTGACCGATGGCCGTCAACCGGCTGGCAATCGATGCCGGCACTGCAAATGTCGTACTCGTCTTTCCTGACGGATACTGCATCAATGTATAAGTATTATAGCTGCCCACTGCACCGGAATTATATCCCACATACTGATATAACACACCATCATTTGATATATACCGCTGATTTCCCGCAGTCACATTCAACGCATTCAATGCCGGGCAATCGCTAAATGCCTGGCTGCCAATCGTTGTTGCTGTCGCAGGTATTGTAACAGTCGTCAATGACGGACATCCGTAAAATGCACGGTCACCGATTGTCTGCAAGCCCACTGCAGCTGTCGCCGTAGAACTGCTGCCACTTCCGGTCGTCGGTGTCCCACCCTGCATCGTTACCGTTGTCAGACCCGCATTGCCTGCGAAGGCCGCACTTCCGATCGCAGTCACATCATATGTCGCAGCGGTTGTTGCCGTAGATCCGGATGTAGATGCTCCTACCTCGATGCGCAAAGGCACAGTCAATGCGGTAGCCGTACCTCTGTAGGCAGTAATCGTTGCTGTCGTGCCACTCACCTGATATACAAATCCATTATCACTCACGCCATCGCCATTCGAGTCTTTTTCTGCACCAGTTGTCGTAGACGCACCAAGCAGCCCGATGGACTCCTCCGTCACCGGCGCAGCCTGTGCAGTGATTGCCGCCTGAGGCGCCACCGTTGTTGTCACTATCGTCACCGCTGTCAACACAGCTATCCATTTTTTCTTCATTATCTTTATCTCCCAAAAACGTATTGCCTGTTGTATCTGTTTCGCAGCCCATGCTCCGGAACAGTTCTATTATAAATGTTTACGCATATAAATTCAAGTTGCTGCCAACAGTTTCAGACCCAGCCGGGACAATTTTTGCCGCGTCGTCCTGTTTCTGGGTTTTCGTACTTTCCGAAGACTGGCTGCTTACAGCAGACCGGTTCACCTGATTTCTGAGTTTTTTCATCAGACGGCTCATTCCACTGATATATTCGTCATTACCAAAGACCTTGGAGACCTGTCTGGTCGTCGCCTTCTTCAATTCCGTCGTATTGACCTTTACGGTACCATCGCTTTTCATACTGATTCCGATATCGGAAAGTTCCTGATCGTACTCTTTCATCAAGGCACGCATTTGTTTTCCGGTCCGTGCGATCTGTGAACTATCGGAATTTGTCGTTGAACTAACTGCATGATTGTAAACATCCAGATATGATGTAACTGTATTATAAATACTTTTGGTATCATCCACTTCCGTACTGTCAAAATCCAGACTCGACAACTGATCCAACGCACGCGTCATCGCCTTACGGTCGGCGCTGACTACTTCATGTCCATTTCTGTTTTTTCTGTAATTTGCATCCCTGAATAATGTATTCCCCGAATATGCCCGTTTCATCAAACTGGCAGCGGTCATTACTATGCTCATTCTGATACCTCCCTGTCTCATATCTGATACATGTGCTTTTCTTTTTTCTGAAATAGTTACATTTCTTGTAATAAATAATATAATCGGCAATTTCATCGAAAAAGTAAAGAGCTATGATATATTTCCAAACGCGGCTCATATACTTAAAACAGAAATACAATATTCTGGGAGAATTTTCATGGATACAAACTCAACAAAGCCTCTGCACATCAACCCTGTAAAAATCAGACTCACTGCGCTGGTACTCTGTGTCTGCCTGTTGCTCGTCGGCGCATGCTGCTATCTGCCCGGGGTCGTCAGTGTCTCAACTACCGTAAACGGCCGTGACCTTCCGATCTACTGCGTCCAGACTGACAAGCCACAGATCGCACTGACCTTTGATGCGGCGTGGGGGAATGAGGACACTCGCCAGATCCTTGATACACTCAAAAAACATCATGTGCATGTCACTTTTTTTATGACCGGTGGCTGGGTGGAGTCATACCCTGACGATGTAAAAGCGATTTTAGCAGACGGGCATGATCTGGGTAATCACAGCGAAAATCACAAGAATATGAGTCAGCTAAGTACCGGGCAGATGCGCGAGGAGCTCACCCTTGTCCATGAAAAGGTCAAAAATCTGACCGGCTATGAAATGTTTCTATTCCGGCCTCCTTACGGTGATTATTCCAATGAAGTCATCCAGACAGCGACTGATCTCGGCTACTACAGCATTCAATGGGATGTCGATTCTCTTGACTGGAAGGATTACGGTGTAGCCTCAATCGTAGATACTGTCACCAATCACAAGCATTTAGGCAACGGTTCCATCATTCTGTGCCACAACGGTGCGAAATACACTGCCCAGGCTCTCGACGAACTGATCACGACTTTGCAGGACAAAGGATATGAGTTTGTAAGGGTATCTGACCTGATCTGCCGGGATCAGTTTACGATGGATGCCGAGGGGCGACAAATTCCAGACCAAAAACTCACAAAAGATGACTCAGCCTTTGACTGTAAGGCGGGGTGAAAATCAGCCAGACACGACTTTTGAAAAAGAAGTCTTCCGCGAAGCGGATCAACTCATGTATCCATGCAAAAAGGCAAAAAAACGGAGAGAAATAAATCTCTCCGTTTTTTTCATCTTATGCCTCAGCGCGTCTCGCAGCCAGCGCATCTCCATTGACATAAATTTCTATTGTATCTCCGGCACCTACCTCGTCTGCCAGAATCAGCTTTGCGGACAGTGTCTCTACCGTCTTTTGCAGATATCTCTTGAGCGGCCGTGCTCCGTATACCGGATCGTATGCCTGATCAATCACAAAGTTCTCTGCTTCCGGCGTAAGTGCAACTGTGAGTTCACGATCTGCCAGTCTGCTGTTTAGGTCTGCCAGCAGAAGCCGCACGATACCACCCGTGTCCTTCTTGGTCAAAGGCTTGAACAGAATCGTCTCATCCAGCCGGTTCAAAAACTCCGGCCGGAATGCACTACGCAGCTCGCCCATGACAGCTGCTTCTG
Source organism: uncultured Eubacterium sp. (assembly GCA_934351445.1). Lineage (GTDB taxonomy): Bacteria > Bacillota > Clostridia > Lachnospirales > Lachnospiraceae > W0P33-017. The sequence continues at coordinate 6,501 of CAKRIZ010000038.1, read as the reverse complement.
CCTCCGGCGTGATATTGCCATTCTCGTCAATGCCATCCAGCAGATACTGTGCACCTAAGTTTGATGTCATAATCAGGATCGTATTTTTAAAGTCCACAGTACGACCCTGTGAGTCGGTGATCCGTCCATCATCCAATACCTGAAGCAATACGTTGAACACATCCGGATGTGCCTTTTCTACCTCATCGAATAATACAACCGAATACGGTTTTCTACGCACTGCCTCCGTGAGCTGACCACCCTCCTCATATCCAACATATCCGGGAGGCGCTCCGATCAGACGCGATACGGAATGCTTCTCCATATATTCGCTCATATCGAGACGTACCATGTTTGTCTCATCATCAAACAGGCTTGCCGCCAGCGCCTTTGCCAGTTCAGTCTTACCAACACCGGTAGGCCCTAAAAACAGGAACGAACCAATCGGCTTTGTCGGATCTTTGATGCCCGCTTTGGAACGGATGATAGCCTCTGTGACACGTGTCACGCCTTCATCCTGTCCGATTACTCGCTTATGCAGTTCTTCGTCCAGATGCAGTGTCTTATTACGCTCAGATTCGTTCAATTTTGCTACCGGAATACCTGTCCAACGTGAGATGATCTTCGCGATCTCTTCCTCACTGACATTCTCATGTACCAGTGACAGATCTTTATCCTTTACCGCATGTTCTTCCATATCGAGCTGCTGTTGCAGCTGCGGCAGACGTCCATACTGTAACTCTGCGGCTTTTTCCAGATCATAATTCTGCTGTGCGGTCTTGATATCATTTTTGACCTGCTCAATCTCTTCACGCAGTTTCTGTACCTTTTCGACAGATGCCTTTTCGTTTTCCCACTGTGCCTTCTGTGCTGAAAATTCATCTTTCAACTCTGCCAGTTCCTTTTGCAGATTTGCCAGACGTTCTGCTGACAGCCGGTCAGTCTCTTTCTTTAACGCAGTCTCCTCAATCTGCAACTGCATAATACGACGGTTCAACTCATCCAGCTCTGCCGGCATCGAATCCAGTTCTGTCTTGATCAGTGCACATGCCTCATCTACAAGGTCGATCGCCTTATCCGGCAGGAAACGGTCGCTGATATAACGATTGGACAATACTGCTGCAGACACGAGTGCACCATCTGTAATCTTGACTCCGTGAAAGACTTCATAACGTTCTTTCAGTCCACGCAGGATAGAGATCGTATCCTCTACCGTCGGTTCCTCTACCATAACCGGCTGGAAACGACGTTCGAGTGCAGCATCCTTTTCAATGTACTCACGGTATTCATCCAGTGTGGTCGCACCGATACAATGCAGCTCGCCACGTGCCAGCATCGGCTTTAACAACTGTCCGGCATCCATCGCACCGTCTGTCTTTCCAGCCCCGACAATCGTGTGCAGCTCATCGATAAACAGAATGATCTGTCCGTCAGAATTTTTGATATCATCGAGTACCGCCTTTAATCGTTCCTCAAATTCACCACGGTACTTGGCACCTGCGACCAATGCACCCATATCGAGTGCAAACAGCTTTTTATCCTTCAGTCCCTCAGGGACATCACCTTTGACGATACGCTGTGCCAGACCTTCTACCACTGCGGTCTTGCCGACACCCGGCTCACCGATCAGACACGGATTATTCTTCGTCTTCCGCGACAGGATACGGACAACGTTTCGGATCTCCTCATCTCGTCCGATGACCGGATCGAGTTTCTGGTTTCTCGCACGCTCGACCATATCATATCCGTATTTTTCCAATGTATCATAGGTTGCTTCCGGATTGTCTGTTGTCACACGCTGGTTACCGCGCACGGTCGATAATGCAGCCAGAAAACGATCCCGCGTGATCCCATACTCCTTCCACAGCTCCTTCATCGCCTTATTCGGATATTTCAGTAATGCCAGAAACAGATGTTCCACAGACACATACTCATCACCGAGTGCCTTTGCCTCATCCTCAGCATGGATCAGCACCTGATTTAAGTCTTTTCCGACAAATACCTGTCCACCGCTCACTTTCACGCGGGCAGCCAGCTTATTCTCCGCATTATTTATAAAATGCGCCAGCTGGATATCCATCTTTTCGATCAATTTCGGAATCAGGCCATCCTGCTGATGCAGCAACGCAACTAACAGATGCTCCTGTTCAATCTCCTGATTTCCATATTCATATGCCAGTTTCTCACAGTCATTGACTGCTTCGATAGATTTCTGAGTAAATTTCTGAATATTCATAAAAGTTCCCCCTTCCATGATGCTTATAGATGTATATAAAATAAGGATTGTGTCACTTTTGCTCCTTATGCTATGCATTATATACCGCGCATTAGCACTCGTCAAGAGAGAGTGCTAACAATTCACATTTTTTTCATAAAATTAAAGAAGATCATAGACGATGTAAACACACCACCCATGATCCTCTTATGATCCTTATCTGCGGAACAGATAGTCCACGACCTTCGTCAGCTTACTCTTCTTCCAATCTTCCCGGTCTGCAAGCTGTGTATACGGAACAATAACCGAGAGATCCATATGTGCTCCCTCATCATAGCCATCCGGCTCCGTACTGAAATAATATGCATCCCAGACTTCCTGGCTCGCATCTGTAAAACGCTCCGGTTCCAGATATATCATCTTTTTCCGTTCTTCCTCTAAAAATACCCTGGATGCAAGCGGGGACAGCAGTTCATATTCTTCCTGGCTGATATCGGTAAATATCCCGGGCAATTCGCAATCTATTATGCGTTCTTCACCACGCACGATCTGTATACCGATTGCCTCAAATGCCATATCCTCCTCAGTCAGATGCAGCTTCAGCAGCACACCACGGTCTGTATATGGGTGCGCCCTCTGATAATCCGTATCAAAGATAAAATTGCCCAGTGAATAGAAAATAGCCTTTCCATCTTCGAATGTCTCATAATTTTCTGTCACATGCGGATGATGTGCTACCACGATATCCGCACCGAGTTCTAAATATTTCAGATAACGGTCTCTGGTATACGGATTCGGCAGATCTGCAAATTCCTCCCCACCGTGCGCTACGATGATGCACCAGCGATGGTCTTTCTTTACTTCATCAATCCGTGCCTTAATATAATCAAGGTCATCCCATCGAAATACGCCGGATTCATCCTTTCCTGCCGGAATACACTCTTTCATGTATGCCACACCAAACATACCGATTCCACCAGCTTCTTCGATATACACCGGCTCAGAAGCCTCCACTTCGTTTACACCTGCTCCGATTGTTTTGCAATTCATTTCCCTTGCAATGTTTCTGGTCGATATCAGTCCTTCTAATCCTGCATCCATAATATGATTGTTGCTGATATTCCACACATCGCTTCCGATCGCCTCCAATACACAGGTTGCAGCCGGGTTCATCGTATGGAAAAATACACCTCTTCCTGTCGTATCTTCCCCTTCATATAATGCCCCCTCTACGTTTGCCACCACATGATCTGAGTCGCGGAGAAACTTCACCACACCTTCGGAAAGGAGTTCTGGGTCTGTCCAGCGCCCTGCCATATACCTGTCAAAGCCAATATCACCGGTAAATGCGATCGTACATGTATTCTTCTCCATCGTCATTTCCTCCATTTATTCCAATTATTCCGTCAATTGTTTCAATGTTTCCAGCAAAAGTCTCCAGATTCTTCCGGTTGACTGAATATACAACCGCTCCCGGGGCGTATGGATATTCGGCAGATCCGGTCCGATCGAAATGCAATCCAGATGAGGCATCTTTCCGGATAAAATTCCACATTCCAGTCCTGCATGCAATGCTTCTATCTTCGGTTCTTCACCATACACATTCCGGAATGCCGTGATCATCGTCTCGCGCAGAGGAGAAGCAGCCCGATACTCCCATGCTGAGTAAGCAGATTCTACACGCACCGTTGCACCCAGCGCCTTACAGAGCGCCTGCAGCTTGGCCAATACTTCCTGATTCTGTGAATTGACCGATGACCGAAGCATCGCACTACAGACAACCGCATCCTCTTCCTGATAAATCCTTCCTATATTTAGAGAGGTCTGCACCAGTCCCGGTACATCCGCACTCATCACCTGCACACCGTTCGGAGCACAAAACAGGAAACAAGTGAGCCGTTCTGTCAGGCTCCGGTCAAATGCCGGTTCGTTCCCGACACCTGCTGCCGTCACACAAATCTGTATATCTTTATCTGTGCTGTAAAATTCTTTTTTGATCTCTGCTGTTTTCTCTGCGGCAATCTGCAATGCCTTTTGTTCGTCAGCCACTAAAACCCTCGCCCCGGCAACACGCGGAATCGCATTTTCTTTTGTCCCGCCTTTGATCTCAACAATCCTCAGGTCTGTCACACAGCTGATCTCATATAATAACCGGCCGAGCAGCACATTCGCGTTCGCTCGTCCCAGATGTATCTCTTCTCCAGAATGTCCACCCTGCAGACCATCGACTGATATTGTGAGTGCTGTTCCTTCAAATGACTCACGCTGTAACGGAAATCTGAAAAATGCACGGATGGATCCGGCGCAGCTCACTGTGAGCACCTTGTCCTTCTCCGAATCAATATTGATCATATAGGCAGCTTTCAGATCTGATGTATCCAGTCCCAGTGCACCTTTCAGACCCACTTCCTCGTCGACTGTAAAGACACACTCTAACGGACCATGACAGATGTCATCCTGATCCAGCACTGCCAGAGCCATTGCGACCGCGATACCATCATCTCCCCCCAGTGTCGTTCCGTGTGCACCGATCATATCTCCATCAATGAACAGATCCAGTCCCTCGGTCTCCATGTTTTTCTCGCAGCCCTCTTCTTTTTCACAGACCATATCCATGTGACCCTGCAGCATGACAGTCGGACATGATTCATATCCGGGAGCCGCAGCTTTCCAGATGATCACATTGTTATATTCATCCTGACGATATTTCAGATGATGTGCAACCGCAAACTCCTTTAAATAATCACTCATTGCCCTTGTATTACCGGAACCATGCGGGATCTGACAGATCTCTTCAAAATACCGAAATACCTCACGGGGTTCCAAACCACTCAAAATGCTCATGTATAAATCCCTTTCTAAACAGCTCCGGCGAATAAGGAAACATGCCAGGATGCATACCGTTCTCTTATTCGCCGAATATTTTTCACTATTCTCTACTGTCAGTTACAATCAAACTCTATTCTATATTCTATGCCAGCATTGACATAATTCTCGCACATACGATCGCTACCGGAGTTCCGATTACGTAACCAACCAGTGCCATCAGAATACCAACCGGAACAAGTGCGCCTGAGTAAGAACCTGCCAGAACCGGAGCAGATGCCGTACCACCGATATTTGCCAATGATGCCACTCCTGCGGTAAACATATCCAGTTTGAGCAGCTTACAGATAATGATCAGCAATACTGCATGTATCAACAATACGATAAATCCGGTAATGATCCATGCCGGTGCATCACCGAGCTCTAACAGACTCGCGCGTGAAGCCAGCAGACCGATAACTGTATATAATAACAGGTTCGATACTTCACCGGAACCAGCTACTTTACCAAGCGGGGTAACTGCTGCGACCAATGCAATTGCTGTTACGACCAGAACTGTCCATGTCGCCTTGTCTGAGAAATTGGTCAGATCATATAATATGGTGCCGAGATTGGATGCAACCGCACTTACCAGCAATGCACTACCGATCAACAGGATCAGGCTCTGGAACGTAATCGGCTTTGTATTTGCTTTTGCCTCCTCTTCCAGGCGAACAGAAACCTCATCCAGCACTTTTGTGTCTGCCTTTGTCCACTTATTGAACTTCGGTGCGAGCTGAATCGCCCACAGCAGGAACATTACCCACAGGGAATAATCAATCGAGTCGATCACCAGCGCATATCCCATATCCGCCTCGCTGATATCGAGCGCGGCCTGCACAGCAACCATGTTTCCGCTTCCACCGATCCATGAACCGCAGAGTGCACCAAGTCCCATCCATGCATCACTGCCGATCACACCCTTCATCAGAAGGAAAGCCACAATAAATCCTACGACGATCGTTGCAGTAGCAGAAAGCACACCAATCAACATTTTCGGTCCTAATTTGATCACTTTACGGATGTCACACCGAAGCAGCATCGCGAAGATCATCGCATATGTCATATTATTCTTCAATGCGGTGTACGCCGGCTTGGTAGCCTCCATATCCCATACTTTCAATGTGCAAAGAAGCATTGCAATCAGGTAGCACAGAACAACGGCCGGAACATAACTGAAAAATTTTTTCATTACTCCGGTTGAGCTCTTGTCCAATGTCACCAGAACCGCTGCCATAAAGATTAATACAGCAACATAAGTAAACCCATTTGTAATCATTTTCGTTCTCCTTTTCTTTTTCTATTAGGCGTTTGCGAACCTATTTTTGTCAGGTTTTGTGTCATGCAAGCACATGATCAAGAGTCCGCAGCTCCCGCAAGCATGTCTGTTTTGCTTTCGTTGCACGAACCATTCCGATGAGCCTCGGAAAAACCTAACTCGT
>CAKRIZ010000037.1 GCA_934351445.1 uncultured Eubacterium sp. | reverse complement strand
GTGGTACAGGAGCGGAACGATTATCTGGAGGGCTATATCGGAGAGAAGCCCTATCCCTACTGGGTCTGCGTACCGGTGCAGCAGGAACAGGCACCGGCGGACGCAGTCGTGCTGCCGGCATGCCGTGTGCTGTCCGTGTTGTATTACGGTGAATATGACGCAGGCGTAGATGAAGCATGGCTGACGCTGGGACGCAAGGTGAAGGAGCGGGGACTGACACCTGTCGGTCTGCCGCGTGTGCTGGGTATCGTTGCGCCCTATACGGGGCGGGAGATCGAAGCACAGCGCTACTGTTCGCGGATTGTCCTGCCCGTGAGTGACTGATCTGGATTTTTCTGGCAGTTCACCAAATCGATAGTAGAAAGGAAGTTTATGAAAATGATGAAATTAACAAAGGAAGAAAAACATAAGCAGTGCGTCAAAGAGATCAAGGCGACGCTGGCGGTCGTTGTGGTCTGCTTTTTATGGCATGTGCTGACGGCATTTTTGCTGAATGATACCGGTTGGACATTCTTCCATATGCCGGCGTGGTTTGTAGTGTCAGTATTTGGCACGGTAGTTCTGGCGGTCATCGGGGTGTTCTGGCTGCTCAAATATGTGTTTATCGATTTCTCTTATGATGAGGAGGGTGATGAGGAGGGCGAGGATGAGCAGTAATCAGAAGATCATATTAACGGTATTTATCGCATATCTGTTATTCAATGTGATTGTAAGTATTGTTTACAGTAAAAAGGCAGAACAGAACCTGCATACCTCGGAGGAGAAGAAGTATTTTATTGGCGGCAGAACCATGAATGGCTTCGTGCTGGCAATGACAATCATGGCGACCTATACATCTGCCAGTTCGTTTATCTCCGGACCGGGTGCCGCCGGTCTTACCTATGGCTATGCACAGACATGGATCGCAGCCATTCAGGTTCCGGTTACATTTTTGGTACTCGGTGTACTGGGCAATAAGCTGGCACTGGTTTCACGCAGAACCGGGGCAGTGACAGTAGCAGGTTACCTGAAAGCGCGTTACAAGAGTGATGCTCTTGTGGTCATCACCAGTCTGGGACTGATTGTCTTTTGTATCACGCAGATGATCGGACAGTTTACCGGTGGAGCGACGCTCATTGCATCGATCACGGGAATGGATCATGTGACTTCGCTCCTGATTTTTGGAACAGTCGTGGTTTTATATACCGCAATTGGCGGATTCAGCGCCGTGGTGATCACAGATACAATACAGGGAATAGTCATGTGTATCGGAACCTTCCTGTTTCTATTCTTTGTTCTGAGAGCCGGTGGAGGGCTGGCAGCGATCGATGCGGGACTTGCGGCGAATCTGCCCGATGTATATGATGACATTTTCTCAAAATATACGCCCGGTGGGCTGCTCAGCTATTGGATTCTGGTCGGATTTGGTACACTGGGACTGCCTCAGACTGCCGTGCGTGCAATGGGATTTAAAGATACGAAAAGCATGCACCGGGCGATGTGGATCGGCGTGCTGACCTGTGGTTTTGTCATTGTCGGGATGCATCTGGCCGGAACATGGGCGGGTGCACTGGTGGATACCAGTGATCTGCCTACTTCGGATTATTTTGTTCCATATATGATACAGAAGATCATGCCACCGGGAATCGCAGCGATCTTCCTCGCCGCGCCAATGGCAGCAGTCATGTCTACGGCAGATTCGCTGCTGATCCTGACGGTAGCTGCGATTGTAAAGGATCTGTGGAAGACCTATATGGTGAAGGATGATCCGGTCAAAAATGCGAGCTATGAGAAGCATGTAAAGCTGGTCAGCACCATATTCACTCTGATATTAGGAGCCATTGTCATGATTCTTACGATCAATCCGCCGGATATTATTTTCCTGTTAAATATGTTTGCGTTTGGAGGACTGGAATGCACATTCCTCTGGCCGCTTGTCGGAGGCCTGTTCTGGAAAAAGGGAACAAAGCAGGCGGCAGTATGCAGCAGTGTCGGTGCGGTGGCTACCTATATTTTTGCAACTTATTTCATCAAGATTGCAGGAATCAATGCTGTGGTATGGGGGCTTCTGGTAGGAGCGGTCCTGTATTTTGGAGTCGGTGAGATCACCGGAAAGGATGGTCTGGATCAGGATATTCTGGATACGTGTTTTTAGTAGTGGAAAAGATCAATGGACGTCATATCGCTGTATCGTTTTATATAGCGATATGACGTCCATTTGGTTTCTTATAAAGTAATACTTATACGGTACCCAGCTTTTTGTTTACATATTCCATAATGTCCGGGTCATCATCCGGCATCTGGCAGCCGACAATATAGACACCTTCGTTTTCTGAACAGCGGATAATACGGCCATCCAGATGGTTGTGGGAAGTCAGGTCAAAATTCTCGATCTCAAGTGTGAGACGCTGCCCCTTGGCGTTGGCAAAGAATTGATCGGCACAGATAAATGCAAAACCATTTGCACTGATATTGTACAACCGGCCTTCATAGCTGCGCTCGGAACCGGAGACTGTGATGCGGCAGGCATTAGAGATATCTATACGTGGATATTTTCTACGGTTGTTGATCTGTGCAGCCGAATTGACTCTGATCGAGTATGTATCCGCCTGCTCTGACTGGATGATGGAGGCATCATTCCAGCAATACAGTACATTTCCGGCAACGATCTGGATATTGCAGAACGTATGTTCCGCAAATTTCGGATGCTCCTCCAGTGAGACCATCAGGTGATGGTTGCTGTGTTTGATCAGCTCACCGCGGTATACCTTCCGTGGATTCACGTTTCCGGAACTGTCAGTGTTGACGGTCAGTTCGATTTTCATACCGGGAGTGACATCTTCGATACCCATAAATCCACCCATGCCGAGCTCACACATGAGTGCCTCGAGTGTGGATTCGATTTTATTGATGTTGCTTGCACTCTCATCATATTTACTGACCATCCGCTTGCTGGTTTCGTCAGAATCGGTCACGCAGCTTAGCATTTCGGAGACAATCTGGGAGATCTGTTCCATGTTGCCGACCAGATGCTGGTTGGAGACTTCGACCTCTTTGATCGCAGTATCTACGACTTCGATATGCTGACCGAGCTGAATGGAATCGGCATTGATCTGCTCGACATTTTCATCTGTCTGGGAGATTTTCTGTAATGTCTGCTGGATCAATTCCAGTGTCTGTTCGATGGACTGTGTCATCTTCTCGGATGTGCTCTGAAGCTGTACCAGTGCTTTCTTAATCTGACCGGAGGACTCTTTGGTCTCCGTGCTCAGTGTACGGATCTCCTCTGCGACGACGGCAAAGCCTTTGCCGGCATCACCGGCGCGTGCAGCTTCGATGGAGGCATTGAGTGCCAGGAGATTCGTCTGGGAAGAGATCTCCTCGATCGTTCCGGTCTCCTGTTTTACAGTCTCAAACTGTTTCTTGAAATCGTCTAATACATGTTCGACTTCCGTAGACAGATCGGACATGGTGTGAGCCGTATGAAGCAGACTGTCAAGATCAGAAGAACTGCTCTTGGCGTGTTCGCTGGACTGTGTGGCGAGAGATACCATGTCGTTGATCAGGGAGCTGACATTTTGTACCTGCGTGTTGATGCCGGTGGTCATATCCAGTGAGGAACTGGTGTGTTCCTGAAGCTGTACATTGTTATCTGAGAGCTTATTCATGCCCAGAACTACCAGATCAGAGCCATGTTTGTTCTCGTTGGCGAGCTCCTGGACGACAGTGATACCATCCAGGACAGTGTTGCTGGCTGTCTTGACCTTTTCTACAGTGGTTACAACACGGTGCAGGTCATCCTTGATGCTGTCCGTCAGGGCACCGTCTGCTTCGTTTAAGTGACGGATGGACATGACATAACAGATATAGCACAGCACCAGACAGGAGAGCTCCAGCTGATAATCTTTGATGTTGTCGGCGGACTGAAAGCCTGCCATATAGCGGTAGACCACGGTGGCGATAAGGCCGATGCAGTTGCCGATGCCGCATTTAATCATAAAGCTCCGGTTTTTATAGATCACCAGAAGGCTCGTGACCGGAAGGATATAGGTGAACGCAATCATGGACCGGCTCGTACATACGAGGAACAGATAAAAAATACTGTAGCCGATTGCCAGATCATACTTGTAACGGTCATTGGCAAATCCTTTTACCCGAAGCAGGATCTCACCGGCTATGATCGGAATCCAGCAAAGTAATAAAAAGATGATGTAGTTAGAGGTTGGATACAGACCATTGGAGACATCTGTGCCATAATTTGCACATAACAATACTGCAAATACAATCCAGATTTTGCGGACTTTTCGGTTCGCCTTTTCCTTAAAAACATTTTCGTCGTAATTCATACATGTACTCCTTTGTATAGATAGACACATTATATTCTTTTTTTATGGGAAATTCAAGAAAATCACGAAATGCTTTCTGTTACGCGGATGGTGATTTTATAGTTCTTGACGTTTGCAGAAGCGGAACGTATAATAGACTCTGTGTGAATAGGAAGAACTTTGACTTATGGAGGAAATCAAATGGCACTGAGCAAAAAGCCGGTAAACGGCATGAAAGATATTCTGCCTGAGGAGATGCAGATCAGAGATTATGTGCAGGGCGTGATCAAAGACACGTACCGCAGCTTTGGCTTTACTCCGATCGAGACACCGTGCATGGAGAACATCGGCAATCTCTCCAGCAAACAGGGCGGCGAGAATGAGAAGCTGATTTTTAAGATCTTAAAGCGTGGGGAAAAATTAAAGCTGGACCAGGCAAAGGAGGAGGCTGATGTCGTAGACTTCGGTATGCGCTATGACCTGACTGTTCCGCTGGCACGTTTTTATTCCAATCATGCAAATGATCTGCCGGCACCGTTCAAGGCGCTGCAGATGGGTAATGTGTGGCGTGCGGACCGTCCGCAGAGAGGTCGTTACCGTCAGTTCATGCAGTGCGATATCGATATATTGGGTGAGCCGAGCAATCTGGCGGAGATCGAGCTGATTTTAGCGACGACAACAACGATTGGACGCATCGGTTTTACAGATTTTGAGATCCATATCAATGAACGGCGGATCTTGAAGGCGATGGCACTCTACAGCGGATTCCCCGAGGATGCATTTGATACCGTGTGCATTATCCTCGATAAGATGGACAAGATCGGCAGGGACGGAGTGGCAGAGGAACTGGCAAAAGAGGGATTTGACACGGCTGCGATCGAAAAATACCTTGGATTGTTCGATGGTGTAGCGCATGCGGATAATGGCTTAAAATATCTCGCAGATACACTGGAGGGTTATCTCGGGGAAGGTGTGTATGAGAATTTACAGGAGATTATCTCCGCAGTAGAGGCTACAAAGACAGCAAAGTTCGAGCTGGTCTTTGACCCGACACTCGTGCGTGGCATGGGTTATTATACCGGCACGATCTTTGAGATCGTGATGCCGCAGCTCGGTGCAGCTTGTGGCGGTGGCGGACGTTATGACAAGATGATCGGACGCTTTACCGGAAATGATGTGCCTGCGTGTGGATTTTCGATTGGGTTTGAACGTATCGTATTGCTGCTCATGGAGAGCAATTTCAAGATCCCGACACAGCCTGCCAAGAAAGCATATCTGATAGAGAAGGGTTATCCGTCAGACAAGCTGGTGGAGGTCATCGGCAAGGCTCAGGCAGAGCGTACTGAGGGCAAGCAGATTTTAGTTGTCCGTATGAATAAAAATAAAAAATTCCAGAAAGAGAAGCTCACCGCAGAAGGTTATGAGGAATTCGAGGAATTTTTTAATAAATAATCTGATGGTGTATATTTTAGACCGGAGCCGGATATCCATGCCAGCGAACCGGTTATCAGGAGGTTAAATTATGAGTGAATCAATGCAGGGGCTGCACAGAACCCACAGATGTACGGAGGTATCAAATGCCAATATCGGTGAGACCGTCACAGTCATGGGCTGGGTGCAGAAACGCAGAAATTTAGGAAGTCTGATCTTTGTCGATCTCAGAGACCGCAGTGGTCTGCTGCAGATCGTATTTGATGAGCCACAGATCGGTACAGAAGGTTTTGAAAAAGCAGGCAGCCTGCGCAGTGAATATGTCATCGCGGTTGTAGGAACTGTCCAGAAGCGTACAGCAGCCGTCAACGAGAACTTAAAGACCGGAGACATCGAGATCATTGCGACAGATCTTCGTATTTTATCAGAGTCAGAGACACCGCCGTTCCATATTGAGGAGAACAGCAAGACGAATGAGGAGACGAGACTGAAATACCGTTATCTCGACCTGCGCAGACCGGATATCCAGCGTAACCTCATGCTGCGCAGCCGTGTGCTCATGCTGATGCGTGATTTTATGTCAAAAGAGGGATTTCTTGAGATCGAGACTCCGATTTTATGTAAATCCACACCGGAGGGCGCACGTGATTACCTCGTGCCTTCACGTATCCATCCGGGGCATTTTTATGCGCTGCCGCAGTCTCCGCAGTTGTTCAAGCAGCTTCTGATGGCGAGTGGCTACGACCGTTATTTCCAGATCGCAAAATGTTTCCGTGATGAGGATCTGCGTGCAGACCGTCAGCCGGAGTTCACACAGGCAGATATGGAGCTGTCGTTTGTCGACATTGATGATGTATTGGATGTCAACGAGCGTCTGTTAAAATATGTATTCAAGGAAGCAATCGGTGTGGATATCACACTGCCGCTGCCGCGTATGCCCTGGCAGGAGGCGATGGACCGCTTCGGAAGCGACAAGCCGGATACGCGTTTTGGCATGGAGCTGTGTGATGTATCGGATGTCGTAAAGAATTGCGGATTTGGTGTGTTTACCGGTGCACTTGAGGCAGGAGGTTCTGTCCGAGGTATCAATGTCGAGGGACAGGGAGCGATGCCCAGAAAGAAGATCGACAAACTCGTAGAGTATGCAAAGGGCTGTGGCGCAAAGGGTCTGGCGTATCTGTGCATGAACGAAGACGGCAGCTACAAGTCATCCTTTACCAAATTTATGACTGAAGAAGAAGTGTCGGCACTCATTGCAAAGATGAACGGAAAGCCCGGTGATCTGCTGCTGTTTGCCGCTGATAAAAATAAGATCGTATGGAATGTGCTCGGTGCGCTGCGTCTGCAGCTTGGTGAGGAACTCGGACTGATGGACGAGAACCAGTACAATTTCTTATGGGTGACAGAGTTCCCGTTACTCGAGTGGTCTGATGAGGAGAACCGTTTTATGGCGATGCATCATCCGTTCACGATGCCGATGGAGGAGGACTGGGCAAATATTGATTCTGATCCCGGCAGTGTGCGTGCAAAGGCATACGATATCGTGCTGAACGGCACAGAACTCGGTGGCGGATCAGTCCGTATTCATCAGAGTGATATCCAGGAGAAGATGTTTGAGGTACTCGGCTTTACAAAAGAGCGTGCACATGAGCAGTTTGGCTTCTTATTAGATGCATTCTCTTATGGTGTACCGCCTCACGCAGGACTGGCATACGGTGTAGACCGTATGATCATGCATATGGTACATGCGGACTCCATCCGTGATGTCATGGCGTTCCCGAAGGTCAAGGATGCATCGGATCTGATGAGTGAAGCCCCCGGAACTGTGGATGAGAAGCAGCTCGAGGAACTCGGCATAGCAATATGTGACAGGTAAACATACTGATTGGGAAGATCGGGTCTGTCTTGAATGATGAGACTCATGTACAGTATTTTATTACCGTACATGGGTCTTTTTTATGTGATAGGAAATTCCTATCACATAAAACGCTCCGCGAGGATTGCACTGCGGCGGATAAGAAGAATGTCGCTCAATAAAACATTTGCATAGCAGGAGGAAACATATGACAATGTGGATAGGGTTGGCCATTCAGAGTATTGCACTGGGAGTGGCATTGGCGATGGATGCATTTTCTGTATCGATGGCAAATGGCCTGAACGATCCGGGGATGAGTAAAAAGAAGCTGTGCACGATCGCAGGGACTTTCGGTGGATTTCAGTTTGCAATGCCGATGATCGGATGGTTTTGTGTCACGACGATCAAGGAACTGTTTTCAAAATTTGAGATGTTTATACCGTGGATCGCACTGATTCTGCTGGCGGTTATTGGTGGGAAGATGCTCATGGATGGGATCCGTGGAGATAGCCCGGAGGAGGGGAGCAGCAGCGAGTTGAGCGGAAAAATGCTGTTTTTACAAGGTGTGGCTACTTCGATCGATGCGTTGTCCACTGGTTTTACGACGGCTGAATACAATATTTTTGAGGCATTTATAGCATCACTGATCATTGCGGTCGTTACATTTTTTATCTGTGTGGCAGGTGTGAAGCTGGGAAAGAAGTTCGGTCTGCATCTGGCAGGACGGGCACAGATACTCGGCGGCGTGATTCTGATTCTGATCGGTCTGAAGATCTGCTTTATTGGGTGAGCAGGGATGCCCGGTCTTATATAAAAAAATAAGGAGTAAGATACATATGAAGTTGACAAATATATTGCAGGATGAGAAACTGACACTTTCTTTTGAGGTATTTCCGCCAAAGAGTGATGCGGATTTTGAGAGTGTGAAGGATGCTGCTTATCGTGTGGCAGCATTACAGCCGGGCTACATGAGTGTGACTTACGGCGCAGGCGGCAGTACCGCGGGAAATACACTCGCGATTGCAGAGGGAATACAAAAAACGTATGATGTTCCGACGATTGCACATTTGACTTGTGTCGGTGCAACGAGGGAATCCATTCGCAGATCACTCACGGATATGAAGGCAGCCGGTGTGGAGAATGTGCTGGCGCTGCGTGGTGATCGACCTTCCTGGATGGAGAGAGAGCCATTTACAGATTACCATTATGCATCGGAACTGGTAGCGACGATCCGGGAATTTGACGATTTCTGTATTGGCGGGGCATGCTATCCGGAGGGACATCCGGATGCCGCAACGAAGCAGGCAGATATTTGTAATCTGAAGAAGAAGGTCGATGCAGGCTGCGATTTTCTGACGACACAGATGTTTTTTGACAACAATATTTTCTATAACTTTCTGTTTCATGCAAGAGAGGCGGGCATCACGGTGCCTATCATCCCTGGTATCATGCCGATTACACGTGCCACACAGGTCAAAAATGCCGTGAAATTGTCCGGATGTCATATGCCGGAACGGTTTATCAATATCGTTGATCATTTTGGCAGTGACAAAGCGGCCATGCAGCAGGCAGGTATTGTCTATGCAACCGATCAGATTATTGATCTGATTGCAAACGGAATCAGACATATCCACGTCTATTCAATGAATCATGCGAAGGTAGCACAGGGTATCCTGGATAATCTGTCTGAGATTCTTGGAAAATAAAATTTTTATAAAAAAACGATAAAGTCTATTTACAAACGAAAAGGATATGCTATGATTAGCATATCTTTTTTCGTATAAATAAATTCATCTGTCATTCGGCAGAATTTTCCCAAAAGTAAGACAACCATCTGACGGAGGTATTTGATTGTCTGAAAAGAAAATAATCGGTTTGTTTGGTATTGGGCAGACAGACATTTGTATTTATGTGGCCTCGATCCTGCAAAATCTGGGATACCGCGTGTGTGTGGTAGATAATTCCTATGAGCAGGCGATGCATTACTGCATTCCGCATCCGGTAGAAAAACTGCATACGGTCACGTATCGAAAGGTAGATTATGAACGGCTGATCCCACCGGATTGCTGGATAGAAAAAGAGTACGATTTTCTGCTGGTAGATCTGGGTGTATGGCCGATGGAGGATGCACTGAGAATCTGCGATGAGATCTATCTGGTCATGGACTGTGCCGTTGCGCAGATTGCACGTTACAGGGAATTGATGAAGCGTGTGGAGTTGCCGATGAACGTGATTTTACGCGATGTCTGTCCGGAGGCGGTCAGTGCAAAACATATTCTCTCCATGCTGTGTGAGGAGAATTGTTTTCTGGTTGATTCGTATGTGCTGCCGCTGGCAGAGGAGGACATGGCTGTGCGTTTTGCCATGCAGCATCAGGGCTACCACAATTTCACGCATTTGTCATTGCCGTTTGGGAAGCTGCTCGTTCGCATGTGCAGGCAGCTGGCGGAGTGTGAGGTATCTGTGATCTGGCGTAGCTACAGGCGTGCCAGAAAGGGGGCATGCGCATGAAGGTCGTATTCTGGGGAGGCAGCCACCGGTGCGGGACGACCAGCAGCATGACCGCTGTGGCGAGCTATCTGAGCCTGCATTCATCGCAGCGGAGCATCTGCGTACAGCCCAAAGAGGGTGGGACAGATCTGGAACTGTTTTTTCGCCCATGGGAGGCCCGTGCGATGCTGCATGAGGAGAGCACATATTATGCATTGGAGGGAATGGATTATCTGATCTGGCAGGAACAGCACCACAGATTGGATGAAGCGACGATCCGTGAAACGCTGGTGCCCGTGTTGGATGGCAGGCTGAGCTATCTGCCGAGCGGTGCCAGGGAAAAACCGGGATTGTATCCGCAGCAGACCGGCGAATTACAGAGACGGATTTTGGCACAGCTGGAGGCAGAGACGGATGTGGTATTTATTGATCTGGGAACGGCAAAGGATGGATTGGCAGACAGCATGATGGAACTGGCAGATGTGGTGGTTGTGAATTTTTGCGGACAGCAGCGGGAACTGGAGACTTTTTTCGGACAGACGTTTGCAGTTCATAAGAATGTGCTGTATCTGCTCCCAAACTACATGGATGATCAGGTGTATAACAGGGAAAATCTGGAGCGGATCTATCGCATAGACCGGCGCAGAATCTGTAATTTACCATCGAATATTAATTTTGCACATGCGTGTATGCATGGCAGAGTCGATCAGTTTATACAAAAATGCGGACCGGTGCGTGGTGTCCGCCGCAATGCCATGTTTTTTGAACAGCTGAGATATCTGACCAGCCTCATTCAGGAGGTGGGCGGATATGCGTGACAGAAGGCAGGAGAATCAGGAACAAAACGGCACAGAACACATCTGGACGCTGGACGAGATGGTACAGCGGATGGGCGAACATGTCAACCGTATTCTGCGTGAGAATCTGTATGAGCTGCGTTTAAATGAAAGGCAGCTGTGCCGGCTGGAGCGGCAGAAAAAGGAATTGCGTGAAAACCTGATGCGCTGTGGGATCGGAGATGCACTGGCAAAGTCTTATGTGCTGGAGTTCATGCAGGAGAGTCTGCTGAAGCTGTTCCATCTGAATGAGCAGACGATGGACTGCGTATTTTATTTTCGCCGTTCCGGTCATGTGAGTGCAGAGTATCTGTTTGACCGCCTGCTCTACCAGTATAAAAAAGAATACGGAAAAGCGGCGATGAATCATCTGGTCGCGGAAAATGATCTGTTGCAGCAGACACCGAATGAGATCACAGATGAGCAGATCATGCAAGTTTACAGAAAACGTGGCAGGACGCTGTCATTTGTGGAGAAAACGGAGCTGCTCACATGGAAGGTCTATAGCGCTTATAAGGGACTTGGCATTATCGATGAGCTGCGTGATATGTATATCGATGGTGTGTCAGGCGGCGTGTCGGGTGCGCCGGGAGACTATCGCAGTGTATGGATGTTTTATCAGGGGCGCAGTGTACACCTCTCATTTCTGGATTTCAGGACAGAGGCAGAACTGGAACGGATCTGCCGCAATATCTGTCGTTATGAGCAGCCGGGTGAGTTGTCACGTGCAAGAGGGTATCTGGTGCATGAGATGGCTGATCATTCCCGTGTGGTAGTTGCCAGACCAGATTTTGCGGAAAACTGGATGTTCTTTGTACGCAAACTGGATAGTGGAGGCAGAAAAAGTCTGGAAGAATTATTCGATCAGCCGGGGGCGGAACGGGTCATTGCATTGCTGCAGTGGCTGATGAAAGGCTGTGTTGTCGTGGGTATCACAGGTATGCAGGGCTGTGGGAAAACGACACTGCTCATGGCACTTGTGGAGAGCATTCCACCGGAATATACGCTGCGTGTACTGGAACTGGCGTTCGAACTGCATCTGCGCAGATGGTATCCGAAACGGAATATCGTGACATTTCGCGAGACAGCAACGGTGGATGGATGGGCAGGACTGGAGCTGCAGAAAAAGACTGATGGGGCGGTCAGTATCATCGGCGAGGTCGCTTCGGCGCGTGTGGCAGCGTGGATGGTTGAGAGTGGACAGGTCGGTTCGTTATTTACATTATTTACACATCATGCTAAGACAACGAGGGCACTTGTGCTGTCGCTGCGCAACAGTCTGTTGAAGGAAGGGAGCTTTTCCAATGAGCAGGTAGCTACGCAGCAGGTTGTGAATGTCGTGAATTTTGATGTGCATCTGCATCTGGACCGTGAGGGCAGACGGTATGTAGAACGTGTGACACAGATCCGCGAGCGGCCGGATCTGTCGGCGGGCTATGAGCTGATCGACCTGGTGGTGTATGAGAATGGCAGCTACAGACAGCTTCACCGGCTGGATGATACGACCAGGCGGCAGATGGAGCGATGGATGAGTGAGACAGAGAGAAAGGAGTTTCGGCTTGCTGAAGTGTAATATGGTGCTCGATCTGGTGATTGGGCTGTTCTGGCTGTTTCTTGTGGCAAAAAGGCGCGCGGAACGCGCACAGGAGCTATTGCTGGAGCAGCTTGAACGGTTTTTGATCGAACTGGCGGATCAATATGCGAGATGTGCCGATCTGCGTGAGGCACTGGAGCAGAGTGCACATAGCTGTGAGGGCAGATTGCGGTGTGAGGTGCTGGAACTGGCAGATGCATTGGAACGTGACCTATCCAATGACGGTATAGGTAGTGCCAAACAGACGAAAAATGCGTATATGCTCCTGCTTTTTTCACTGTGTCATACGATACGTGTGTATGGCGATATGCAGGTCGCAGGAGTCTCATTGTTTATATACAATATCCGGTATATCAAGGAAGAAGTACGCATTGAGCTGCTGCGCAGGCAGGAAGGACGTTACGCGTTTTTAGGCCTGATTCCGCTTGCGGTACTGCCGTTTTTTGTATGCATTCCGATTCAGGCGTGGAGTCATTCGGTCAGTGCATCGCTCGACCGCTTTTATGTGGGCACATATGGCTTTGTGACACTGATGGCCTGCTTTTGGCTGACTGTCATCTGCGCAGTGGTGGTGCAGGAACTGCAGTATCCTGTGATGGCAGAGGATATCAGACAGACACTGGCGCAGCGGCTGCTTCGCATTCCGATTGTAAGCAGCCTGATTGACCGTAGGATTGCGCTACATTATAGCCGGTATCTGAGGAAAAATGAGCAATTAAAAATATTGCAGGGCTATGGCAATATCCGGGAATTTCTTGTGAAGAAGATACTGGGCATGGCAGTGTGCGTAGGTATGTCTTGTGGATTGCTCATTGGATATCGGGTTGTGTGGCTTAGTCAGCGCATGGATGCAGGAACGCACGCTGCCGGCCGATGGACTGGATGTATTCTGGTTGGGGCAGCCGCGGCGATTGGTTATTTTCTGCCGGATGCACGTGTGATGATTCTCCGGGCACGTGTGGAGTATCAGAAGATGGAGGAGACGCTGCGGTTTGAGACGCTGATACTCATAGTCATGCATTATAGCAGGATTACGGTAGAGGAATTGCTGCGCTGGATGGAACAGTTTTCGGTTGTGTTTTCACGGGCATTGCAGCGGGCAGTGGATGACTTCTCGTATCACCGCAGGGAGAGCCTGATACAGCTGAAGTGCGATCTGGGTTATGAGCCAGCCAGAAAACTGGTAGACGCGCTGATGGTATGCGATGATATTCCGGTCGCACAGGCTTTTTATGATGTGGAGGGAGAGCGTGCCTATAATATGGAGAGTTTTAAACAAAGAGCGCTGGATCTGCAGCGTGAAAAGGCTGCTTTTGCACGCGTGATTGCATTTTTACCATTTGTGTCGGTTCTGGTGCTGCGGCTGGTAGTGCCGTTTGTGCTCGAAGGGCTCATGCAGCTTAGCCAATACTAGGACATCGAATGATAAATAACTGACACCTTGACTTGCTATCAGAAACTTATGATTCGATGTACTGAAAAAGGAGCAAAAAATTTGAATGGGAGGAATCTATGGAGAATAGTTTAAAGGGATTGATGCTCGCGGCGGGCATCATTATTACCTGTATTATTATCAGTCTTGGATTTTATATTGCCCGTGAGGCATCGGATACCGCCAGCAGCGGCACAGGACAGATCCATGAACTTCAGGCAGAGTTTGCCGATACGTCGAAGACGATATATGAGAATACAGAAGTTTCCGGCAGTGAAGTCATCAATGTTATACGGAAGTTCAGTGATGAGATGATCGGAATTAAAGTGCAGACGAAGAAAAATACGAGTTTTTATAACTACCAGTTCAGCGAGAGTGATGGCAGCCTTGGCACAGTTTCATTAAATGATGTCAAGCGGGCACAGACACCTACGAGTGTGAACTATATTAATCCAACCGGGCGTTTTTTAGGAGCCGTTGTGCGTGATGCGAACGGAACGATTACCGGACTGGAATTTGTACAGCAGTAGGAGTGGATGATGGAGCATGTGACAGAAGGATTATATCTGGCGGCATCTGCAGGGGTATTTGTATTGGCACTC
Organism: uncultured Eubacterium sp.; assembly: GCA_934351445.1. Classification (GTDB taxonomy): domain Bacteria; phylum Bacillota; class Clostridia; order Lachnospirales; family Lachnospiraceae; genus W0P33-017. The sequence goes on along the minus strand of CAKRIZ010000037.1, from coordinate 6,394 downwards.
AGCCTGATGCTGCTGGGTGGCAGGTACGTGGATGACCTGTTTGCACCGTTGGATCAGGTGGATATGCGGAGTAGTGTATCCGTGACCAGGGAGGCAGCAGATGAATGATATCTTTGGAAAAGTAGTCAGTCTGTTTCTGGCGGCGATCATATTATTTGGTATGCCGCTCGTATATATGAATGAGCGGGTGAAGACAGCGGAGCAGCTGTACCTGTTGACGGAGGTGACCCATTTTGTGGACAGCGTCTGCAATACCGGATATGTGAGTGGACAGATGCTGCGAAGTTTTCATACGGCTCTGTCGACAAAATCATCACTTTATCAGATCCGGATCTCGCATGAACAGCCGGAGTATGTCTGTGATGAAGAAACCGGCCGTTATGTGCGCTGCGAGACCTATCGGGATGAAGAAGATATATGGAATTGTGTGGAACAGGGTCAGCAGTATTTTTTCCACAGGGGAGATTTCCTGACGGTAACGGTAGAGAAACAGGCGGGATATGTGCTGCTGCCGGGTTGGGCTGATCACACGGTGAGCATTCGGTATGGAGGGACGGTCAAATATGAGGCTTACTGATTATTGTATGTTATTTGCAGCGATCTGTGTGTGCCTGTTTCTGGGGCGGGATCTAAAGATTCAGCGACTGGACGGACAGTATACCTCACAGGTGATCTATGACCGCAAGATGGACCGGGTCGCTGAGGATGCGTTGATGGATGTCGTGGAGACACAGAAAAATGACGGAATATTGATCATCCGCATGGATCAGATGCAGGAGCAGTATGCAAAATTGCTGCGCCTGCAGTTTGACCTGACGGATGAGGACTGTGCACTGCGTGTGTGTGAGGCAGTGACACTTCACCAATTCAGGCAATATCCGTATGCGTGGACGATGCAGGATCTGGATGCATTCCGGGATACACTGCAATATCAGATGAATGAGGCAAAGCGGATCCGCCGGGAGCAGACGAGGCTTCGTCTGGAATTCCCATATACCGCATATGATGACTGGTATCAGATGCCACAGGGACCACAGCTGTTTACGGGATTTGACCCGAGGGAATTAGGTGATGGGCTCGACCGCTTTGTATTCAGCGGCAGCAGGATCATAAAGCTGAAAAACAGCCGTTCTGGGCAGAATGGCCAGTAATGAAAAAATTCGTTGTGGAAAATAGAGAAATATGATAAAATAGTTGGAAAAGTTTTTCGGGAGGCATATATGAACCAATCAGACATCGGTCAACTGGTTATTTTAGTCGTGCTGTTGGCACTGTCCGCATTCTTTTCGTCTGCGGAGACTGCATTTACGACAGTCAACAAAATATATATGCGCACGTTGGTGCAGGATCATAATCCACGTGCAGAAAAGGTGTTGAAGATCACGGAGCATTCCGGCAAGATGCTCAGTGCAATACTGATCGGGAATAATGTCGTGAATCTGTCTGCATCTTCGCTGGCGACTTCACTGGCGATCCGTGTATTTGGCAATGTCGCTGCAGGTATTGCAACAGGTATTTTGACCTTGTTGATTCTGATCTTTGGAGAGATATCGCCCAAGACAATTGCGACGATACGCGCTGATAAACTCGCATTGAGATTTTGTAATGTCATATGGATACTGATGGTGATACTGACACCGGTTATCTTTATTGTGAACTGGCTGTCACAGATGTTTTTGCACCTGATCGGTGTCCGTCCGGGTGAGGAGATCCGGTCGATGACAGAGGAAGAGCTGCGCACGATCGTGGATGTTGGCCAGGAGAGCGGTGTGATCGAGGATAAAGAGCGCGATATGATCCATAATCTGTTCGATTTTGGTGATGACCGTGCCAAAGAGGTCATGATCCCCCGTATCGACATGTGTTTTATCGATGTCAACAGTACTTACGATGAGATGCTGTCGATCTACCGTGACAGCTATTTTTCTAGATTACCGGTGTATGAGGAGACTACGGATGATGTGATCGGTATCCTGAATATGAAGGATGTGCTGGCATATGAAGACAGCAAGGAGCATTTTTCTGTCCGAGAGCTGATGCGCGAGCCGTTCTTCACATATGAGTACAAGAACACGTATGAATTATTTATGGAGATGAAAAGCAATGCTGTAAATCTGGCGATCGTATTGGATGAGTACGGAGTCACAGCGGGACTGATCACGATGGAGGATCTGCTGGAGGAGATCGTTGGGGAGATCCGTGATGAATACGATGTCGACGAGAAGGCAGAATACGAAGTGATCCGCGAGGGCAGGGAATACCGGGTGAGTGGTTCTATGAATCTGGAGGATTTCTGCGACCTGACCGGTGTCAGCTACGAATCCGAGGATTCAGATACGCTGGGAGGCTTTTTACTGGAGCTGCTGGAACATTTTCCAGAGGTCGGAGAGTGCTATGAGACAGCAGAAGGTGTGCGTTTCCAGATTCTGTCGATGGACAAAAAGCGAATTGAGACGGTGTTGGTGACACTGCCGGATGAACCGAAAGAACAGGAAAAAAAATAGAAAGAGGATGAATAAGTAATTATTATGTTAGAGATTATTATGGATACGCTGCTCGATAGCGTAAAGCTGCTCCCGTTTTTATTCCTGACATATCTGTGTATGGAATTGCTGGAGCATCGTGCGGGCGACCGGCTGCTTGGCAGGATTGCGGCAGTAGATCATGCCGGACCGTTTGTAGGTGCGGTGTTTGGAATCGTACCGCAGTGTGGATTCTCAGCAGCAGCATCGAGTCTGTTTGCTGGCCGCGTCATTACGGTAGGTACGCTGATTGCGATCTATCTGTCTACTTCGGATGAGATGCTGCCGATCTTATTGTCTTCGGCTGTACCGGCGGGGACCATATTGAAGCTGCTTGGCTGTAAGATGCTGATCGCAATGGTCAGTGGTTTTCTGGTAGAATTGTGTCTGCATCGTCTGTTGCACCGCTCGGATGACAATATGAATATCCATACGGTCTGCGAGGAGGAACACTGCCATTGTGAGGATGGCGTTTTTGTATCAGCATGTAAGCATACCGTGCGCATTTTTGTGTACATTATCATTATTTCACTGGTGCTCAATACATTGATTCATCTGGTGGGTGAGGATACACTCTCAGGTGTTTTTTCCAATCAGCCGCTGATCGGACAGATGGCCGCTGCATTGGTCGGATTGATTCCTAATTGCGCATCGTCTGTTGTTATTACGAGCCTGTATGTGGACGGTGTGATCGGAGCAGGCATGATGATGGCCGGGCTTTTGGCAAATGCAGGTGTTGGATTGCTTGTACTATTCCGTTTAAACAGAAACAGCAGACAGAATCTGATAATTGTCTGTCTGCTGTATGTATTGGCTGTCATCTGGGGACTGCTCATCAGCCTCCTCGGAATACAATTTTAATAGTTTTGGATATTGAACGAGATGCCCGGTCATTTGACCGGGCATCTTTTCCGATTAAGCATTTTCTTCTGTTGTAGCGGCATCCCTGGTGGAATTCTTCCATTCATTGAATTTCTTTTCTACCAGATCGTAAGTGTCTGAACACAGGGAAGGAAGATCGCGGCCCCATGCCTTGGTAGCCTGACTGTAGCCTTTTTTAAATGCATTTAGCAATTCGTCTGCCTTGTCCGGGTCATCACCTGCCAGAGCCTTTGCAAATGACAGAATACGGTCGGAAGTTTGTTCGGCTCCCCAGTAACCGTCCGCTGCAACATCTTTTTTTGCCTGTGCAATGGTTTCAGGATCCGCTTTGAGATTGCCCTTTGCCAGGAATGCCCACATATCATCTGCAGTCGCCAGTGTCTGTCCCTGCTTTGCCATCATCTTTTCTACCAGACTCTGTAGCTGGGCAGTACGTGCTTCGCTGTCTGCCTTTAACTGTGCAATGATTGCTGCATGGGAAGTAGTCTTATCTGTCTGACCGGAAGAATGCTTTTCATAGATGACTGCGGTATCGCGGTCATTTTTTTCCGTAGACTCTGTATCTTTGACGTTGGCAGTTGTTGCTGTTGTGTCAGATTTCCCGGTCTGCTTCGTTGATTTTGCTGCTGGTGTACCGTATGCCTGCTGCGCGTATGCGGCAGCCGCTGTTCCAATAGAATTTACGCTCATATGCCTCACCCTCCGTGGTAATTAAATTTGTGTTCTGACCGGAATCCGTTCCGGTATGCTGTTACTTTACAGTATATATCGTCAGGAAAACGGAAAAATATAACTCATGGTTGACTTTTTTTTTGTAAAACTGTAACATAGAGACAACTGATTGTATACAAAATACAGTGGACAACATACAAGATAGAGGATGTGGACATGGCAAATGTAATTCATCTAAAGGCGCTGGCAAAAATCAATCTTGGTCTGGATGTCACCGGTGTACGTGAGGACGGCTATCATCTAGTGCGTATGATCATGCAGACGATTGATCTGTATGACTGGGTGACGGTTCGAAAGGCATCACATAAGGGCGTGACGCTGGCTACAAATCTAAATTTCTTACCAACAGACCATCATAATATTGCATATCAGGCAGCTGAGTTGTTAAAGCATGATTATCCGCAGATCGGTGGTGTGGATCTGCGCATCCATAAGTGTATTCCGGTCGCAGCCGGTATGGCAGGGGGGAGTACGGATGCAGCAGCAGTGCTGTATGGCATGAACAAGCTGTGGAGGCTGGGGATCCCGATGCAGAGGCTGATGGAGTACGGTCTGCAGATCGGAGCGGATGTACCGTTCTGCCTGTTGCGCGGCACGGCACTTGCTGAGGGGATTGGGGAAGAACTGACATCCCTGCCACCTATGCCGGGATGTTATGTGCTCATAGCCAAGCCGCCGGTGAGTGTGTCGACCAAACTGGTATATCAGACGCTCGATGCGTTAAAGCGGCCGCAGCATCCACCGATTGATGCACAGATACAGGATCTGGAGGCGCAGGATCTGCAGTCGTTGGCAGCGCATATGGGAAATGTACTGGAGGATGTGACGATTCCGATGCATCCGCAGATTACGCAGATCAAGCAGCTGATGATCGCACAGGGGGCGTTATCTGCGATGATGAGTGGCAGCGGACCGACGGTCTTTGGTATATTTCTGGACAAGACGAAGGCGTATAAGGCGAAAGAGCAGATTCGGGACAGCGGGCTTGCCAAGCAGGTGTATGTGACGAAACCGTATAATAAGGAGATAAACAGATGAATGATCAATTAGAATTAAATATGGATGCTTATCTGCCACTTCGGGATGTGGTATTTAATACGTTGCGGGAGGCAATTCTGCGTGGCGATCTGGTACCGGGGGAACGTCTGATGGAGCTGCAGCTGGCGGCAAAACTGGGTGTGAGCCGTACACCGATCCGTGAGGCGATCCGGATGCTGGAACAGGAGGGACTGGCGATCACGATTCCGAGAAAAGGTGCGATCGTGGCCGGTATGACTGAGAAGGATATGCAGGATGTCCTGGAGATCAGGGAGGCACTTGAGGAGTTATCTGTCCAGGTCGCCTGTGATAAGATTACGGAGGAAGAGGTCGCAAGACTGCGTGAAAATATGGAGAATTTTGAGGATTCTTTAAAGAGCGGCGACTTGAAACGGATGGCTGAGGCAGATGTGGAATTCCATGATGTGATCTATCAGGCGACTGACAATCTAAAGCTGATCAATATGTTAAATAATCTGCGTGAGCAGATGTACCGGTATCGCGTCGAGTATCTGAAAAATCCAAGCAACCATGAGCAGCTTTTACGAGAGCATGAAGCGATCTATCGTGGGATCATGGAAAAAGATAAGGATGCGGTGACAGAGATGATCCGCAAACATATCAGTAATCAGGTAGATGTTGTAAAGAATATTATTCGTGAGCAGGAAAAGTAAAACACATAATATCAGAAGGAAGAAGCATACTAAAAAGGATGAGACATTGTCTCATCCTTTTTCTATATATAGGCGTTTGCGAAACTATTTTTGTCAGGTTTTTGGTCATGCAAGCACATTGTTAAGAGGTCGCAGCTCCCGCAAGCATGTCTGTTTTGCTTTCGTTGCACGAACCATTCCGATGAGCCGCTCTTGGAACTTGCAGTTCCAAGATGCAAAAATTCATGCAAAATTGCTTCGCAATGGAATTTTTGCACACCTGAATCATGTTCTTACGGTCTCAGCAGCAAATGCTTCGACCTGATTCAATTACGGCTTCCACGAGTTACGAGTCTCCTCTCCATCGTGCAAAGGCAGCAAAATCAGACACACCTTTGCTCGCGCTGCTACTTCTGCATCTGAGTTGATAGTGCTTGCATGCTCCATTCACCTACTAAAATGTTTCGCAAACAGTATATGACGCAGGGCTAACGGCTGTGGGCACAGTGGTTTCTGTCAACTGCGACTTTTGTCCGGCGAAGTGCGAGCGATTCGTAAACGAACTTC
>CAKRIZ010000036.1 GCA_934351445.1 uncultured Eubacterium sp. | reverse complement strand
CTGAATCATGTTCTTACGGTCTCAGCAGCAAATGCTTCGACCTGATTCAATTACGGCTTCCACGAGTTACGAGTCTCATCTCCATCGTGCAAAGGCAGCAAAATCAGACACGCCTTTGCTCGCGCTGCTACTTCTGCATCCGAGTTGATAGTGCTTGCATGTTCCATTCACCTACTAAAATGTTTCGCAAACAGTATATGCCGCAGGGCTAACGGCTGTGGGCACAGTGGTTTCTGTCAACTGCGACTTTTGTCCGGCGAAGTGCGAGCGATTCGCAAACGAACTTCATGTCATAGCTGAAAGCCGCAGGCTATGTGTGCGAAGGACACATTGAGCCAAGGCTGAAGAGACAGCGAGACACCGCCGGGCAATCGGAGCAGCTTGATCAGAATGCCACTGTGCCCACAGCCAAGTAGCCCAATGATTAAATAGTTTCGCAAACGCCTATGATTTTATAAGTATCTATTGCGAACAACATAACATATTTTATAGGGGAATGCAAATAGTAGCGATTGTGGTTAAAAGCAGATGGTGATATACTGTTACTGCAGATGGGTAGGTATTTTCTGAACGGAAAATGCCGTATGATGCAGTGGAGGCAGCGACAGAATTGGATTCAGGAGTGATAAATAGATGAAAACGGCGGTAGATACGTCTTTTTTTACAATTATGAGTACGGAAAAATTCCGGGAGCAGAAGGAGCAGTTTGCTTATCATAAGGAAATGCTGCACAGTATGAGTTCGATCCGGTATTGTAAGGCAGAGATATTCCGGGATTGTATGACTGGGACGATCCGTCTGCCACAGAAGAATGACCACAAGAAGGTTCAGCTGGCGTTTGGATTTTATCTGACAGGTGACAGGATCTATTTCATTGAGGATGAGGGTAAGCTGAAGCCATGGATTGAAAAGCGGGTGGAGATATTTCGCAGGGCGGATACCCCTGCCCAGTTGATGCAGCAGATGATGGAATATATGATAGAGGAGGACAGTATGTTTTTCTCGCATATGGAGTCTGTAGTGGATCAACTCGAGGAGAAGATCACGGATGGCTCAGTGGCGGATCAGGATGTTTTCTGGCAGCTTACAAAATACCGGCAGAAATTATCTGAATTTAATGTTTATTATGAACAACTCATAGATATCGGAGAACTGTTTGGTACATACAGCGGCTGCACGGAGCAGGATATCCAGGGCTGGAACCGGTTTATGCACCGCGCGGAGCGTCTGCAGAACCATGTGCAGCTGCTCCGGGAAAATGTGCTTGAGATACGCGAGCTGTATCAGTCGATGAAAGACGCACAGGGGAATAAGATCATGGGAATCATCACGATCATTACGACGATTTTCCTCCCTTTGACACTGGTGACCGGCTGGTACGGCATGAATTTTACCTATATGCCCGAACTGAAATGGCGCTATGGCTATGTAGCGGTGATTATCGGTGCATTGGTGATCGTGATGCTGGAGATTGCCTACTTTAAGAAGAAAAAATTTTTCTAATTGCTTTTATTTGTGTATCATAGTATCATTACATACTAAATGGATAGGAAAGGCTGGGAGAACATATGGAGTACATTGAGAGAAACAAAGCACTGGAATTATTACAACAGTATAATAAAGATCCCTTTCATCTGCAGCATGCGTTGACTGTGGAGGCTGTGATGAAGTGGTATGCAAATGAATTGGGTTATGGTGATGATGCAGAATATTGGGGCATTGTCGGACTGCTGCATGATATTGATTTCGAACTATATCCGGAGGAGCATTGCCTGAAAGCACCGGAGCTGCTGCGTGAAGGTGGTGTGGGTGAAGATATCATTCACGCAGTATGTTCGCATGGCTATGGCATCACAGTTGGCAATGGTACGACGATTGATGTAGAACCGGTGCATGAGATGGAGAAAGTCTTGTTTGCAGCGGATGAGCTGACTGGGCTGATCTGGTCGGCATCCCTGATGCGTCCGTCCAAGAGCACGAAAGATATGGAACTGAAATCACTGAAAAAGAAGTACAAGTCCAAAGGTTTTGCCGCAGGATGTGACCGGGGTGTCATTGAGCGTGGCGCAGATCAGCTCGGCTGGGAGTTGGACAAGCTGCTCACGATGACGCTGCAGGCGATGGCCGCGACGGAGGATGAGATCCGGGCAGAAGCAGCGGATTTATAGACCGGAAACGGTGAAAGGGTTCAGATAGCTGCGCATAGGAGCGCATGGACGAGGGATACTTAATAAAAGAGATAATGTAAAGGAGATGCAACATGAATATTGAAGAAATGTTAGAGATCCATGACTGTCCGCTGTGTGACGGCGGTGCACTGCTGGAGGAGGATAACGGTTCCGGCTATTATGTGATGTGCCTGGAATGCGGTTGTCATTCCGTGACGATTGATTTTCATTCCGAAGAGGAACGGCTGGATGCCGCAAAGCGAACCGTGATGCTGTGGAATACCGGTAAGGTAATCTCCAGCAGTCCCGGAGAATAAGAGGGTGATGAGGCCTGCCATAGTTCGACTATGGCAGGCTTTTTTCCTGTGCACATCATTCGTCTGCGGATGGTTTGGAAGAAAAAATGGAAAAACCTATACTTTAGTTAGGTTGACACTGGTAAGCACAGCCAGTAAAATGATGGTATATAGTGATCAGAAAAAACGTATGGGACACGTTTACAAGGGGAAAAGGATGGAAAAAAACCTAACGATCAGAGAGATATCGTATCCTAGAAAATGTGAGGATATCGTGCAGATTTTGGAACAGGCCGAAAGGGAGGGACGGTTGACAGAGACGATGGCAGAAGAATTTCTGCATCCGTTCAGTATGCAGGCATTGTGGGCATGCAGAAAATATTTCCATAGTCTGCCGGAGGAGGTCTATCAACCGCAGGACAGAGGAAGCATCGCATTGATATCCGTGCGGGCATTGCTGGCTTCCATGGAAGGACAGCTGGGGACAGCGCGGGAATATGTCAGTCTGCTTGGCAAGACACCACATCATATTTCACTGGAGGATATCACGGCAGAGGATTACGTGAGACTTGTCACGGAACTGGTGATGCCATATACGACGGATAATCAGTTTCTGCATATTATATATACATTGCGGGCACTCCATTCGCCGCCGGTGCAGAGCCTGACGCTGTCGGCGGGCAGACCGAGTATACTGGACGGTTTCCGCGATTTCACCGGATATGCAGGGAGAATGGCACAGCATCGGGAGGAGATAGAGGGATTTCTGCAGATGCTGTATGGGAAAAAATATAAAGGTATATATGATATTGCGATGGCAGAATGGCATTATCAGAGCAACGACAGCTTCCGGGCATTGCTGTTAGTCACCGGAACGATTCCGCTCATGGAAAACCAGCAGGATATCCAGTGTCTTTTTGTGGCAATGGCGTTGCAGATGAAAATTCTGTTATTAAATGGTCAGATGCAGGCAGCAGCGCCGCTCGTAAGAAAGATCCGTGAGCGTGTGCAGGACGCCGGCTGGGAAGAAGTAGAGAGCAGTCTGAATGCGCTGGAGGCGTGGGCAGCATGCTATGACGGCAACCGGGAGGTTGTAGAAGAATGGCTCGCTCGGCGCGCACCGGATGAACAGGCGCAGATGTGTATGATAGATAGTTATGCGTATCTGGTCAAGATCCGCTGTTATCTGTTTACCGGAAAATATATGGTAGCTTTTGTGCTGGCCAATAAGCTGATTCATGTGTTGGAGGAGGGCAGACGGCATATGGATCTGTGTGAATGTTATATGCTGTCTGCGATCGCCTGCTATAAGGCAGGCGCAATGGAGGATATGTGTCAGCAGCTGGAGCAGTCGCTGCGGCTGGCGAGAAAATATCGCTATATCCGGCTGCTGGCAGATGAGGGGACATACATGATACGCATGTTATCCGTGTATCGTAAACGGTGTGGGGCGGATGATTTTACAGAGCGGATCAAGGATGCGGCGCAGGAGGTCGCACGTAAGCTGCCGGAGTATATGCAGTCACCGTGTGATCTGTACGAACCGCTGACAGTCACTGAAAAACAGGTACTGCAGCTGCTGGCACAGGGACTGACCTATCATGAGATGGCAGAGAAGCTGGGTAAAAAAGAGGGCAGTATCAAATTCCACAGTTCCGGAATATTTAAAAAACTGCAGGTGAAGAACCGTCAGCAGGCGGTCAACCGCGCAGTGGAGATCGGTTTGTTATGAGGCGCTGCATATAGGCATAGAGGAGGAGATAGGATTATGGGATTATTTTCAAAGAAACAGAAAGAAGAAGCGGGAAAAGATTATTGCCTGTTTTGCGGCATGGACATCGTAGATGGTGTGTGCAGCCGCTGCGGGCGCGAGGCAAAGCCGATGATCGACCCGGGTGAACTGAACTTCAGGCAGGTACCGCAGAGCGTGGCAGCTGAACTGGGTGAACAGAAGAAAAAGCTGTTTGGCAACGAAAAATGGACGGTACAGGAGATGATCCGGAGCGGCAGCATGTATCTGGCAGACATCCTGTTTGACAGCACGGTTGAGGATAGCCGTGAGGTCGGAACAGATGACTGTGAGGAGACCGAGTATGATTATTATGTGCAGTTCTCCGCACCGGATGGCACACCCTGCAACATATGCTGCGGCATCTCATCCAGTGACTGTTATATGGTGGAAGACCAGATGAAGAACGGACACCGGGAAGGCTGGCTGCTCAAGGGCATATTAAAGAAAAAGGTGTATTATTATGCATTTGTACCGCAGGATGTGAGCCTCGGCAAGATGCTGCGCGCGGGAGGTGCGTTATCGTTTATCGGCTATGGCACAGATTATGAAAAGCGCAGACCGGCACCGAAAGGAGTACGGGACACTTATGAGTTCAGACGGGTCATCAGCTGCTCCTGGGATGATGCAAAGCAGGGTGATTCATAAAAGAATAGAGAGATCGTAACTGTGAGGGTACTGAACAGTTACGAGAGATCAATGAAGAAAGGGGCTGCATTGTGAAAAAGAGAATCATTAAATTCCGGCTGGCAGGAGGACTCGTCACGGTACTCGGTGTCTATCTGATGATCATTGGGTATGGACAGACCTGGTCGCTGAGTATTGCGACGGTCGTGCTGATCTTTGGTATCGCGATCTGGATGATGGCGACACCGAAGGATTATAACCAGATGACGGATATGGGCGCGATGATCGAGATGGAAAAACCCAGAACAATCGAGGAGTTTTATGAGGCATATAAAAACGTGTGGACGCCGCTGGGTTCTGCATGGCTGGGCAAATTCTACACGATGAAACAGACGGCGCTCGTGTTTGGACCGGATGCCAGAGGACAGTATATCTATTTCTGGATTACCGGTGACGGAGCTGTGGGTTACGTCGGCTATTCATTTATAGAAAATTTTATAAAAAAATATGTTACGCAGCCACTCATCCCGATGCCGGAGGATGAGAGCCTGAGTATCGCAGGGCATTTGGCGTATCATTCGGATTTCCTCATGTTCCAGAGTGAACTGAAGGAAAGTCTGGAGAGGTTTGTGAAGACTGGACAGGTGCTGCCGTTTTCACAGACCAAGCCGTCCCAGATCTATACGTTTACCGAGGATTTTAAGCTGACAGGACAGCATTTTGATCTGGAGGATTCCGAGGGAAATCTGGTCTATGAGATTGACAGTACCGTGCCGTTAAAGACATTCCGTATCTATGATACGTCGCATAATGAGGTATTCCGCATGACAAAGGAGCTGATCCATGTGCTGGCGGTCTATCGCTTTTACCTGTACGGCGAACCGTATGGCGTGCTGAAGGAGAAATTTGCGCTTGTCAGGGATAAATTTGCGATGGAGCTGCCGGAAGGAAAGCTGGAAATGAGCGAATATGCAGGTTCGATCGGTCATAATTATAAAGTGACCCTGAACGGTAGGATGTTAGGGGCGATCATGGACAATATGGATCTCACGGTCGGCAATGTATTTTTCGACAACGCATTTCTGATCGTCTATGATACGCGGTATCTGCCGCAGATGGCAGCGCTCGCTGTGATGGCGGCACGCGAATTGGCGAGAGATCAGGATGGTGGGCTGTCGAACCGTTGAGAGTCTGGCAGCTGCAACATGTACATAGCCTGCGGATTTGGGCTATGGCAGAAGATGAATGTCTGAATAATCATGTAGAGGAGATGAGTATTATGGATCGAAAAATTATGGCAGGGCTTGTGATGGGTGCAGGGCTGTTGCTTACTGGCTGCTCACTCGTTATACCGTCACAGATCGAATATCCGGATGCGGACGCAGCAAAGGAGGCGCTGAATCACGCGTCGACCGTTACGTTTCTGACTGAGGATCTGGAAGATGTAGATACGATGGGAAACATTCTGGCGGACGAAAAGATTGCGGGATATATGTCTCAAAGTGGTTTTGTAAACATCAAATGGACGGTGAATGTGGATGATCAGGACTGGTTCTATCTGAAGGTTGTGACCGATGAGCCGATCAATAACGTAGAAGGTGTCAAAACGGGTTCGACCTATGGCTACTATGATATGAACGATAATTGTCTCGGTTATGGACAGGAACGGGTCATCGCACCGGATGGCGGCGAGGAAGCATGGTATATTCAATTTCTGGATGCGGATGGCAATCCGAAAGAAGATTATTATGCAACTGAGGAAGGTACGATGTTGTTAGACAGTGAGGGAAATGTGATCGCCAGAGTGAATGGAAGCATTGATCTGATCGGAACGGGCTGTACGATCAATTTTGTCATGGAGGACGGCGTTGATCAGGAAGTAGATATCAAGGATAAAATCGTGATGACGATGCCGAAGTTTGATGAGTTGAAGCGGTATTATCTGGATAATTATATGTAAAAGGCTGTTGGCATGTTGTGTGACCTGTTGATCTGCTTATATTCCTTAGCGTGTGAATGGGAGAAATCAGGAGGAGTGATACAATGGGACTGGGTGAAGCATTAGGTGTAAAAAATGTAAAATTAAATCTGAAGGGTACTTATGGTACCATGGAGGAACTGTATGAGGCGATCAAAGCGATTCCGTTTGAGGCAGGAACACCGACTTATACCAAGCACGGATTTAATCCGGTAATCGTATTTCCGGAGCAGGATCGCAACAATCAGGTATGGATCATGAATGTCGGAAAAGGAAAGTACCAGGTGATGCGTTCTTCGGAGGTAGTAGGTGTAGGGAATGTTGTAAAAAATGCAGTACTGAGTGAGGTGACCGGTGGACTGACCAGCCTGTCAGGGGCATTCGGAAACAAGAAAAAACGCTGCATGGAGCTGGTGGATATCACCGCCAAGCAGATTGAGGACGCAGGAGTGTAGTTTATTAACGATAGAAAATGAGCACAAACGGATCTATAAGCAGATCCACAGATCACACAACAAATGTTTGATAATATAGGAGAGGGAGTACATAGCTTTGAACAAAACGCAACAGAAACGATGGCATTCATGGGCGGTGATGATGGCTGTTTTCACCGGCTGCCTGTGGCTGACAGGCTGCGGCAAGGCACCACAGATGGAATTTGACAGCGCAGAGGAAGCAATAGAGGCGCTGAATACCGCAGAGAATATTGAGATCTATGCAGATCTGTATTCCAAGAAGAAAAAAACGGAGATCCTGGCAGATGGGAAAGTCGCCGGATATCTGCAAGGGGACACGGTGTATATTGATGGGGAGGAATGGTTTTCCATTGATTATGTGACCGATGAGCCGATCAATGAGGACGGGAGCACGACCTATGGATATTATGATGCCGATGGAAACTGTCGGGGTTATGCACAGGAGCGGTATCTGGATACAATGGACGGAGATAGAGAGCCTTTTCTTGTATTTTTAGATATTGATGGTGAGGAGATGGACTATTGCAGCAGTAAAGGCGGCACGATATTGTTTGACTGGGATGGCAGTCCGGTCGGTAAAGGTTATATGGGAGTAGACGGTCTTGGCTTTTTCCGCCAGGTCTATACCAATATCTACAGAACAACGTTTTACACAGATCCGGAGGCACACCTGACGGTCGATTTCATGGATCGCATGGCGATGTTCAAGAAGCTGCAGAGCGATTACCGGATGATTGATAGCGAGCCGGCGTTTCCGGTGTTCGGCATCATAGGGACGATTGCCCTCGGTATTTGGCTGATACTGGAAATAGGCTGGCGGATCGACAAGTGGAAAGAAAAGAAGCAGGGACATACATCTGATTCATCAGATCCGGCAGATCACAATGACACAGGGGAGGAGTAAGTATGTTTTTAATTGTATTGGCGTTATTGCCCGCGATCGCACTGGTTGTATGGATCTATCGGCAGGATAAGGTCGAAAAAGAGCCTGGAAAGCTGTTGTGGAAGATCTTTTTTCTGGGTGTGCTCTCAGTGATACCGACGATTATTCTGGAACTCATACTGGGTGATGTGGTCGGTCTGTTTTTTGAGGAAACCTCAGTTGCCTATATCGTTCTGGATAATTTTATATGCGTAGCAGTTGTGGAGGAATACTGGAAGATGAAGGCTGCGAAAAAGGCATCGTGGAAAGATCCGGCATTCAACTACAAGTTTGACGCGATCGTCTACTGTGTGACCTCAGCGCTCGGTTTTGCGGCGATCGAAAATGTGATCTATGTCATGGACGGTGGGATGGATACGGCGATCACCCGGATGCTGCTGTCGGTTCCCTCTCACGCGATTGACGGCGTGATCATGGGATATTTCTTCGGCATGGCAAAGGAAGCAGACCTTGTGGGTGATAAAAAACGTTGCAAGCGGTGTCTGCGGCAGGCAGTACTCATCCCTGCGATCGAGCATGGAATCTATGACACGTCATTATCGTTAGGATCTGATTGGTTGATGCTGTTCTTCCTGGTGTTTGTCATTGCCGTAGATATCTGGGCATACCGTTTTGTGAAAAAGCAGGCAAAGCAGGACAAGGAACTCGTACAGTCGGATGTAGGTGTGATGTCGTAGCTGTTCAGGAGCATCACAGTTACGATGCAAACTCCATGAGGTATTTGCTGCAGGAAAAAATTTATAGTGGCAAAATTGATAGAATGGTGTTAAAATAAAATAAAATTATCCGTTCAATGAGAGGGCGGCTGCCTGCAGCCGTCCAATCCACGACACTTTTTTCTATAGCGTAGGCTGGGCGGTGCATTCGTGTGATTGCGGGTAATTGATGCAGGGTTTGTACATCGGTAGTACATCAGCTTCCCAAGCTGAGGAGGCGGGTTCGACTCCCGTACCCTGCTCTGTAGTAAAAATGTATTGAAAATATGCCAGAGGACGGTGTGGTTTCGATACATTTTTATTTTGTGCAATATGCAAGGAGGGCTGTGTATGAACGAGACATTACAGGTATTAAAGAACAGAAGAAGCTGCAGGGCATTTAAACCGGATATGGTTGCAGAAGAAGATCTGAAGGAGATCATCGAGGCTGGCACTTATGCGCCAAACGGAATGGGAATGCAGTCACCGGTCATCATTGCGGTACAGGACAAAAAGCTGCGTGACCAGATCGCAGAGGAGAATCGTAAAATTGGTGGCTGGAAAGAGGGCTTTGATCCGTTTTACGGTGCACCGGTTATACTGATCGTGCTGGCAGATAAGACGCGTCCGACCTATGTCTATGACGGTTCATTAGTGATGGGGAATCTCATGAATGCGGCTGAGAGTCTGGGTGTGGCGAGCATCTGGATCCATCGTGCGAAAGAGGAATTTGAATCAGAATTCGGCAAACAGATACTGGCAGATCTGGGTATCGAAGGTGACTACGAGGGAATTGGCCACTGTGCGCTCGGATATGCCGCAGAGCCTGCGCCTGCTGCGAAAGCCAGAAAAGAAAATTACGTGTACTATATGTAACAGGTGGCTGCGCAGCCACTGAAACATTTATAAAATTTAGAGGAGAGTAGAAAATGCAAACAAAAGAGAAGAAGGCAGCAGGGTATTCATCACCCTATGAGTTCAAGGGAAGAATCCCTCTGTCACAGGCGATTCCGTTGGGATTGCAGCATGTCATGGCAATGTTCATCGGTAATCTGACCCCGTTAATTATCGTGATGGGAGCCTGTGGGCTGACGGCAGATGCAGGTTTTGGGGCATTGCGTACAGCGCTTCTGCAGAATGCGATGATTATTGCAGGAATTGTAACACTGGTGCAGATGTTTTCGATTGGCCCGGTTGGTGGAAAAGTGCCGATTATTATGGGTACTTCGTCCGGTTTCTTAGGTGTACTAAATAATACAGTAGCATCCTGTGGTGGCGGTATTCTCGCATATGGTGCGATTATGGGGGCATGTATCATCGGTGGTATCTTTGAGGGAATCCTAGGAGCATTTTTAAAGCCGCTGCGCAGATTTTTCCCGGCAATTGTGACCGGATCGGTCGTCATTGCGATCGGGTTGTCGCTGCTGGGTGTAGGCATCAATTATTTCTGCGGTGGCAGCGGAAAAGCTGATTATGGCTCATTAGCGAATCTGTTCCTTGGAACCGTGGTACTTGTAGTCATTATTGTTTTAAAGCATTTTGCACCGCAGAACAGCATTTTCTCTTCTTCTGCGATTTTATTTGGTATTATTGCCGGATATATCGTAGCGATCATTATGACACTTACATTGCCGACGACCGGTATCGATGCCGATGGCGTGGAATATACCTATTCATGGGTTGTCAATTTTGCACAGGTCAAGAGCGCGGCGTGGATCGCTGTCCCCAGCTTCCTTGGATTTGGCGCACTTGCAGATGTGAAGCTCTCATTTCAGCTCAATGCGATCATTCCGATCGGGATTATGTTTATTGTCACTGCGATCGAGACAGTCGGAGATATCTCTGCATGCGTGGAGGGCGGTATGGATCGCGAGGCGACCGATTCAGAATTGGCTGGTGGCGTGATCTGTGACGGACTCGGATCAGCATTTGCGGCACTGTTTGGTGTATTGCCGAATACTTCGTTTTCTCAGAATGTGGGACTGGTATCCATGACGAAGGTCGTCAACCGCTTTGCGTTGTCAATGGGTGCGATTTTCCTGATTTTATGCGGATTCTGTCCGAAGATTGGTGCGATCATGTCTATTATGCCACAGTCAGTACTCGGAGGAGCAGCAGTCATGATGTTTGCATCGATTCTGATCTCCGGTATCCAGCTCATCACCAAGGAGCCGATTGGCAGCCGTGAGATCACGATCATTTCCGTAGCGATTGGTCTGGGCTATGGTCTCGGTGCTACGAGTGGAGCGACCGCACATCTGCCGTATTATGTACAGTTGATCTTTGGCGGTTCGGGAATCGTTCCCTGCTCGCTGGCAGCGATTATTTTGAATGTGATTCTTCCGAAAAAATCAGTGCCGGTTCGTCAAATGTGGGATCTGGAAGATGAGGAAGCGGAGCATGAATCGTCTAATCGCGCAGCACGCAAATAAAAAGAGAATAATATCAGTGATCGGAGCGGGTGGCAAGACCACCCTGCTGCATCATCTGGCAGAAGGATATCGGAGGAAAGGATTGCGTGTGCTGGTCACGACGACGACACATATGCTCATAGAAGCAGATACGGATCTTTCCTGCGATTCTTTTGTAATAGGGCATAAATTGGAAACAGATGGATATTGTATGGCGGGAGCACGCTGTGAGGAATCAAAAAAGATCTGTGCGCTGCCCCATCAGGTGTTGGGAGACCTATATGCGGTGGCGGATATCGTGTTGATCGAGGCAGACGGGGCAAAGCACCATTCACTCAAATACCCGGCGGCACATGAGCCGGTGATCGTGCCGGAGACGACAGAAGTGATTCTGTTGATGGGTCTGTGGGAGCTGGGGAAACCGGCAGAGACAGTTGTATACCGGTATGCCGAGTCCGGTGTGCAACGAACGGAGCATGATGCACAGGCGCGGGTGAGTCTGTCGTTGATACAAAATGAAATCTATCCGCGCTATCGCCTGGCATTGCAGGCACAGGGATATCATGGTACAGTCACATATTTATTGTCAGAAAAATCAGCAGATGGACTGGTATTTCTGAGCTGGCAGGAGGCAGTCGCAAAGTATGGTCCGGAGTGAGGATGACAAGGAGCAGTTATATTACGGTCAAAATAATTTTGCAGATGAGGAATCACATAAAAAGCGTGGACTGATCATCTGTCGCGGTGGGGGAGACCTGGCGACAGGGATCGTCCATCGGCTGCACCGGAGCGGATTTCATGTGCTGATTCTCGAGACAGGGCATCCGGCTGCGATCCGCAGACAGGTATCATTCAGTGAAGCAGTCTATGACAAGACCACGACGGTTGAAGGTGTGACGGCACAGCTGATCGGTCCGGTGCATGCGCTGAATGGAAATGGTGACAGAGACAAAAATGCACTTGTATCTGAAATAGATGCAGTATTTTCCTGTGGAAATATACCGCTTCTGATAGATCCGAGAGGCGATTCTATCCGTTTGTTGAAACCGGATGTCGTTATCGATGCGATCATTGCCAAGAAAAATCTCGGTACGACGATCGATATGGCACCGCTTGTCATCGGTATCGGACCGGGATTCACCGCGGGAATAGATGTTGATCTCGTGATTGAGTCCATGCGCGGACATCATCTGGCACGGATCATCACGGACGGCAGCGCGCTCGCGGATACCGGTGTTCCGGGAAATATCGGTGGTTATACAAAGGAGCGCGTGATTCATGCGCAGGCAGCCGGTGTGATCGAAAATATCCGTCAGATCGGAGACATCGTTGCACAGGGAGATGAGATCGCGCGGATCTATACAGATGACGATCGGAGGGCAGGTGCAAAAGCTGCGCAGATGGATCGGGCGGTGACAGAAAACCGTGGATATGTGAGCGTGTGTGCGACGATCCCAGGGATCATCCGTGGGTTGATCCGTGATGGCTATCAGGTGACACGTGGCTTCAAGATCGCAGATATCGATCCGCGTGAAGGTGAATTAAAAAACTGCTTTACGATCTCGGATAAATCCAGAAGTATCGGTGGCAGCGTGTTAGAGGCTGTGTGCACATATTATTTTACGGATCACAGATAATAGCTATTTTAGATAGGGGCAGGGCTATAAATATATAGAGGGAATGTAACTGTGAAGGTACTGAACAGTTACGAGGGAATGTATGATATATCTGGATAACGCAGCGACAACGCTGCAAAAGCCACCGGAGGTCTATGACGCGGTGATAGATGCGATGAAGCATCATGGCAATCCCGGACGGGGCGCATGTGAGGCATCGTTAGTGGCATCACGTGCCATCTATGGGGCGCGTGATGCCCTGACACAGTTTTTCGGTGGCAGTGATCCGTCGCGCCTGATCTTCACTGCGAATGCGACAGACAGTCTCAATGCGATCATCCGGGGGATATTCAGACCAGGTGATCATGTGATCACAACACAGCTTGAGCATAACTCGGTGCTGCGGCCGCTCTATGATCTGGAGAAACATGGGGTCGAAGTGACGGTCGTGGGCTGTTGTGCGGGTGGGACATTAGCCATTGATGATGTCCGTGCAGCGGTCACGCCGCATACGAAGGCGGTCATCTGCACACATGCATCGAATGTGACTGGAAATACAGTTGATCTGGAGAGACTTGGTGCATTGGCACATGCACATGGATTGCTGTTTATCGTGGATGCGTCCCAGACGGCGGGTATCCTGCCGATCGATGCGGCGCGTATGCAGATTGATGTGCTGGCATTTACCGGGCATAAGGGTCTGCTGGGGCCGCAGGGAACCGGTGGATATTATGTGCGGGAGGGTGTTGAGATCCGGCCGACACGGAGCGGTGGTACCGGCGTGCATAGCTTTTTGCGGCATCAGCCGCAGGAATTACCGGAACGGCTCGAGGCAGGTACGCGCAACAGTCATGGAATCGCCGGGCTGCTCGCAGGCGTGCGTGTGATACAGCACATAGGCTTGTCGGACATCTATGAAAAAGAACACCGGCTGATGGTTCATTTTATTGAAAAGTTAAAAGATGTAGCAGGTGTAGTTTTTTACGGTGATTATGCACCACAGGGGCGCGTGGCGCAGGGGTATGAACAGATCGTGCGTGCGCCGATTGTGGCGCTCAATGTGAGAGGCAGTGACGGCTATATTGATGCGGGAGAATTGAGTGACTGGCTCATGCAGGAATATGGGATCGCCACGCGCGCCGGTGCACATTGCGCACCGCTCATGCACCAATACTTCGGAACAGAAAAACAAGGGATGGTACGTTTTAGCTTTTCCTATTATAATACCATGGAAGAAGTCGATGAAGCTGCTGCGGCAGTACGGGAGATCGCGTGTGATGCATGGTGAATGGAGAAAGGATCAACAGATGGCAGATGAGATCGTGTTTTGTAAAGGCGGCGGCTGTACGGCGAAACTGGGACCGGATCTGCTGACACATATATTGGACAAATTGCCGCGTGGGAGGAAAGATCCGGATCTGCTCGTCGGATATGACAGCCGGGATGATGCGGCGGTGTATCGGATCTCGGACGATACGGCGGTCGTGCAGACTCTGGATTTTTTTCCACCGATGATCGATGATCCGTATCTGTTTGGACAGATTGCGGCAGCAAACGCACTCAGCGATATCTATGCGATGGGCGGTAGCGTGCGCACGGCACTCAATATTGTCTGTTTTCCGGAAAAGATGGATCTGAATATGTTAGGAAAGATCATGCAGGGCGGCGCAGAAAAAGTGATGGAGGCCGGAGGCAGTCTCGCCGGGGGACACTCAATTGCGGATGCGGATGTCAAATACGGATTGTCTGTGATGGGAGTCGTGCATCCGGGGAAGATGTATCAAAATGATACCGGCAGACCCGGTGATGCACTGATTCTGACCAAAAAGCTCGGTGTCGGACTGGTATGTAACGCGAATCGGGTGCAATTGGCGCCCGAAGGTGCGCTGGAGGATGCTGTCTGCTCTATGACGGCGCTCAACCGCCGGGCTTCGGAACTGAGCCATAGCTATGAGATCCATGCGTGTACGGATGTGACTGGTTTTGGCTTTCTCGGACATCTGGGTGAGATGATCAATGATGCAGTATCTGCAGAGATTGATTCGATTGCGATTCCGGTCATAAGAGGTGCGATGTATTGCGCGAGGGAATGCCTGTATACGGCAGCGGCACAGCGTAACCGCCATCATGTGGAGACGCAGGTTTTGTTTTCGCAGGATATCTCACCGGCAATGCAGGAAGTGCTGTATGACCCGCAGACCTCGGGTGGCCTGTTGTTCGCGGTCAAGCCGGAAGAAGCACAGCGCTTTGTGTCGGAACTTCGGGCAGAGGGCTCACCGGCAGCAGTTGTTGGCCGGTTTGTAGCAAAAAGAGAAAAAAATATATATGTGAGGTAGAAGTATGATTACAGTCAATGCAATCGGTGATACATGTCCGATTCCGGTCGTAAAAACCAAACAGGCGATCGCGTCTCTGACACAGGAGGATGTACCGGCAGTGGTGGAAACGTTGGTAGACAATGAGACTGCTGTGGAAAATCTTGAGAAAATGGCGCGTCAGAGTGGATATACGGCCACGCACAGTGTCAGGGAGGATGGCAATTTCAGTGTGCAGATCTCGATCCGTGCGATCACAGGATCAAGTGATCCAGATCCGGCACAGACAGCCGTTGCCTGTCAGCCGGTGACAGAGAAGCATAACGTCGTAGTCATCCGCAAGGCACAGATGGGAGATGGCGATCCGGAGCTTGGGAAAGTATTGCTCAAAGGCTTTATCTATGCGCTGTCACAGCAGGAAGAACTGCCGGAGACGATGTTATTTTATAACGGAGGTGCGGCGGTCACGTGCGAGGGTTCGGAAAGTCTGGAGGATCTGAAGGAGCTGGAGGCACAGGGCGTACAGATCCTGACTTGTGGTACCTGCCTGAATTTTTATGGCCTGACGGAAAAGCTGCGTGTCGGTGAGGTCACAAATATGTATGAGATCGCACGTATCATGACAGGTGCATCACTGATCGTGAATCCATAGGATCGTAGATCATAGGATAGGATAGAATAGGATAGAATACGATGCGAAGGAGACGCAGACAGCTGCTGATCACATTTTCAACGACAATGGCAGCGATGGAACTGGAGCAGCGCGCAGCGCAGCGGAGCATCGCCGGGCGGTTGATTCCACTGCCGTCGGAGATCTCTGCCGGCTGCGGGCTGGCATGGAAGTGTGAATTGACGATGCGCCGGGAGATGCTGGATTTTATGCAGACAGAGAATCTTCACTGGGAGATGCTCTATGAGCTGGAGTTGTTTTGAGCTGTATTCACAGCGCATGCTGCCCGGGTAGAAATGATTGGAAAACAGGCAGAAAATAAACGAAAGAGAGAGGTACGATGTTTTATTATAACCAATATGTGAGGGCAAAGAGCATCGAGGAGGCATATGAGCTGTACCAGAAAAAGAGTAATGTTGTTCTGGGCGGGATGCTGTGGCTGAAGATGATGAATAAGACCTGTGGGACAGCGATCGACCTGTGTGATCTGGGACTGGATCAGATCGAGGAGGATGAGACACAGTTTCGGATCGGTGCATATGTATCGCTGCGGGAGCTCGAGACAAATAAAGCACTGGATGCGTATACACATGGCGCCATGGCAGAGAGCGTCAGACATATCGTCGGTGTGCAGTTTCGAAATGTAGCGACGCTGGGCGGCAGTATCTGGGGCAGATATGGTTTTTCCGATGTGATGACACTGTTTCGTGCGCTGGGTGCAAAGGTAGAACTGCATCATGGAGGCATCATGGATCTGGATGAGTTTGTGGAACTGCCGCGCAAGGTGCGTGATATATTAGTCGCGGTGATTGTGCCGAAACAGACGCAGCATATCGT
This sequence comes from uncultured Eubacterium sp., assembly GCA_934351445.1. Lineage (GTDB taxonomy): Bacteria > Bacillota > Clostridia > Lachnospirales > Lachnospiraceae > W0P33-017. The sequence goes on along the minus strand of CAKRIZ010000036.1, from coordinate 6,162 downwards.
ATATCTCAGCCAGAGAAACCAGTCTACGGATTTCCCGGTGCTCACCTGTGCGGTAGCACAGCGCGCAGACGGTTATGTGGCAGTGATCGGGGCTGCACCCCGGATGGCACAGGTTGTACCGGATGCAGCGGGGATACTCGATCAGCTTTCAGAGGTGACGCGCCTGATGGGGGCAGGCAGACCGTCGGATGCGGCAGATCTGTCTGAGGCGGGCAAAGCATCAGTGATAGATCCCGTAAAACGTAAAAAAATAGAAGATTTTGCCGCTTATACGGCAGCACATGTCCGATTTGGCAGCAATCTGCGCGCGGGTGCGGATTATCGCAGGATCATCTGTCAGGTGCTCGTGCGGCGTGCGCTAGAACAGATGATAGAACAGATGATAGGACAGATGCTAGGACAAATGATAGAACCGATGCCGGAACAGGCAGTGTATGATGCGTCCGGCAGACGAATGGGTCAATGCAGACAGATACAGAAGTCCGGGGTGCATACAGAGGAGGCGGACAGCGAATGGAAGTGACGGTTACTTTAAATGGAAAAAAGATAACGGATTCGGTAGATTCAGACATGGTATTACTCGATTTTTGCAGAAAACATCAGTGTAAGTCCGTAAAGAGAGGCTGTGAGACCGGAAACTGCGGGCTGTGTACGGTACTTATGGACGGAAAACCGGTGCTCTCCTGTAGTATGCCGGTAGGCAGGGCTGATGGCAGATGTGTCGATACGCTGGAGGGCTTGCAGGAGGAAGCGGAGGAATTTATCGGATTTTTAGCTGCGCAGGGAGCGGATCAGTGTGGGTTCTGCAATCCGGGCTACGTGGTGAATCTGATTGCGCTGCTCCGTGAAAATCCGGATCCGACGGATGATGAGATCCGCGAATATCTGGCTGGAAACCTGTGCCGTTGTACCGGTTATCAGAGCCAGATGCGTGCTTTTCGCAATTTTTTGAATAGTAAAAAGGAGGGCGCACCGCTTGACCTGTCGGCAGGTGTATATGGAGCAGATATTGGAAAGGAGTGGAAGCATGACGGAATTTCAGCGAGATAGGATCGATTACCATGCAGTTGGGAAAAACATTCCGAAAAAAGATTCCGGGCAGCTGTTGCTTGGCAAACCGGTATTTATGGATGATTATGTGCCACAGGACGCCCTGATTGTAAAGATTTTGCGCAGTCCGCATGCACATGCACTCATTCAGGAGATCCGCACGGATGCAGCGATGCGTGTCCCCGGCATGGTTGCGGTCTACACGTGGCAGGATGTGCCACACCAGCGTTTCTCGATCGCCGGGCAGACGTATCCGGAGCCGTCGCCGTATGACCGGCTGATTCTCGACCAGCGGGTGCGGTGTGTAGATGACGCGGTAGCAATTGTGGTCGGAGAGACGGAAAAAGCAGTTGATAAGGCGATGCGTCTGATCAAAGTCAGATATGAGGTATTAGAGCCGGTATTGGATTTTCGGAAAGCGCTGGACAATCCGGTACTCGTACATCCGGAGGATAACTGGGAAGGACATAGTCCGACCGGTGATGCGAAGCGTAATCTGCTCCACCACGAGGAGGATGCGCACGGAGATGTGGAAGCGGTACTTTCGGGCTGCGATGAAGTATTGACGCATACGTTTCGGATCAAGGCGGCACAGCAGACATATATGGAGACTGTGCGTGCATACTGCGAGATTGACCGTTATGGCAGGCTGCACTGCATCAGTTCCACGCAGATCGTATTCCACCTGCGCCGCATCCTGGCGACGGCGCTCGGCATACCAAAATCAATGGTGCGTGCCGAAAAACCACGTATCGGGGGAGGTTTTGGTGCGAAACAAACGGCTGTGTGTGAAGTGTATCCGGCATTTGTCACATGGATGACGAAGCGTCCGAGTAAGCTGGTCTATTCGCGCAGCGAATGTCAGACGATCGCATCTCCGCGCCATGAGATGGAGGTCACAGTGCGTCTCGGAGCGATGAAGGACGGCCATATCCGGGCGATAGATCTGTATACGCTGTCGAATACAGGTGCTTACGGAGAACACGGCACGACGACGGTCGGTTTATCGGGGCATAAGTCGCTGCCACTCTACACAGGCGGATGCGAAGCGACCCGTTTTTCCTGTGATGTGGTCTATACAAATGTGCAGGCAGCAGGTGCGTATCGCGGATACGGTGCGACGCAGGGTATATTTGCACTGGAATCCACAGTCAATGAACTGGCAGAAAAGCTGGGAATCGATCCGGTGGAACTGCGGCTGAAAAATATCGTCCGGGAAGGCATGTATATGCCGGCGTATTTCGGGGAGACAGCCAATGCGTGTGCGCTTGACCGTTGTATCTGCCACTGTGCAGACAATTTTCACTGGAAGGAAAAGTATCCGGTACGGGATATGGGCAATGGAAAAGTGCGGGCGGCAGGTATGGCATTAGCCATGCAGGGATCGTGTATCTCGAATGTGGATGTTGGCTCATGCACGATCAAACTCGGTGATGATGGCACTTATAATATGCTGATCGGGGCGGCGGATATGGGCACAGGCTGTGACACGATCCTCGCACAGATGGCGGCGGAGGTACTCGACTGTGCGCCGGATCAGATCTCTGTGTTTGGTGCAGATACAGATGCTTCGCCGTATGATTCCGGGTCGTATGCATCGTCTACGACCTATATTACAGGTATGGCGACGCAGCATGCGGCGATGGAACTGCGTGAAAATATCATAAAAATAGCAGCCGGAATGTTAGGCTGCATAGAGGAAGCCCTCGAATTTGACGGCGGGAAGGTATACCGGCTGGATGGCACTGCTTCAGTGAGCCTGTCGGATATCTCGACAAAATCCCAGGTGAACAATACGATTCCGGTCGATGTGACAGCGACATACTCCTCACCGGTATCGCCTCCGCCTTATATGGCAGGCATGGTCGAGATCGAACTGGACAAGGAGACGGGCAGTATTGAGATCCTGGACTATCAGGCTGTGATCGACTGTGGCATTCCGGTAAACCCGAATCTGGCGCGTGTGCAGGCAGAAGGTGGTATCGGACAGGGGATCGGTATGGCACTCTATGAGAATGTCACTTACGATGAGGACGGCAGAATTGCGGAAAACAGTCTGATGCAGTACAAGATACCGACACGGGAGGATATCCGGAATGTGCATGTCGAATTTGAGACGAGTTATGAACCGACCGGGCCGTTTGGTGTGAAATCAATCGGTGAGATCGTCATCAATACGCCTGCGCCTGCGCTCGCGCATGCGATCTACCGCGCGACAGGCGTGTGGCATCGGACGGTACCGTTTACACCGGAAAAAATATTGATGCGCATGATCGATCCGCAGTGGGAGGAGATCGACCGCCGTGTACAGACAGCGGAGTAGCCTATGATACATGTCATCTATATGGCAGCGGGAAACAGCAGACGTTTTGGCAGAAACAAGCTGCTGGTTTCCTGGCATGGCAAGCCATTATACAGGCATACGCTCGATCTGCTGCTCGACCGGCAGCAGGCATGGGCAGGACGCTGTCCGATAACGATCACGGTTGTCACGCAGTATGAGGAGATTCTGCGGGAACTGGGAGACCGATCCGGTCAGGAAGGGTTGTCCATTGTGTACTGTGCGGATAGTAAAAAAGGTGTATCCTATACGATTCGGGCTGGCATACAGGCTGCCAGCCGCAGAGCCAGCCGCAGAGCCGGCAGCAGAAGCCGGCTCTGCGGTGAGACATCGCAGGATATGTGGATGTTTGTGGTGGCAGACCAGCCGCTGCTGAGCGCGGCGAGCATCGATGCTCTGATACAGGCGGCATGCGATGCCGGTGATCCGGGGGATCGCCGGGAGCAAGCGGAGGAAGGTGCACCTGTTTATGAAAAACAGTTCTCCCCTGAGGCATATGCGCTTGCCTGTCATGGCCAGACCGGCAACCCTTGTGTCTTTTCGGATGCACTGATTCCGGAATTGCTCGCACTCGAAGGGGATCAGGGCGGCAGGACAGTACTCCGGAGGCATCGTTGCATGTATGTGGAGATCGGGGATGCAGCAGAATTTATGGATATAGACTCGGCAGAGGATGCCGGGCGGATAGGAGGAATGACAGATGTTGATGGAAACATGGCATTATGAGGTCGTGTCGATTGATGGGGATTATGCGAATCTGCGGCGGACAGATATCGATTCCGATGATCTGAAGCTGGTGGCACGAGCATTGCTTCCGGCAGAAATTTTTGAAAGATGCAGGTTGAAATATGAGCTCATGCAGTATACAATAGAATAAGTAGATGATTGTAGACTAACAATCTCAAAATCATTTATAAAATAAAAATTAGGAGGAGTGTATTATGCAGTACAAGATTGAAGGTGGAAACTTACCGGTATTGAAGGTGCGTCTGGACAAGGGGGAGTTCGTAGAATGCGAAGCAGGCGCAATGGCATGGATGGATGATGAGATCGAGATGCAGACGAGCGCCGGAGGACTCGGTAAGATGCTCGGACGTATGCTGACCAAAGAGAACGCATTCATGAACACCTATTATGCGAAAAATGACGGAGAGATCGCATTTGCATCCAAGTTCCCTGGATCAATTCAGGCAGTGGAGATCACACCCGGAAATGGCGTGATCGTACAGAAAGGTTCATTTTTAGCGTCTGTCGGTGAGATTACAAGTGAAGTATTTATGCAGAAGAAGCTCGGTAAGGGCTTATTCGGCGGTGAAGGCTTCCTGATGCGTAAATTCACCGGAAACGGTATCGTATTTCTTGAGGTCGATGGATCGGCACATGAGTATGAGATCGCAGCAGGTGACTGCAAGATCGTAGATACCGGATATGTGGCAGCCATGTCAGAGACCTGCAACATGGAAGTAAAAACAATCAAGGGCGTTGGAAATGTACTGTTCGGCGGCGAGGGCTTATTTAACACTGTAGTATATGGCCCCGGCAAGGTGACCTTGCAGAGTATGCCGATCGCATCTACCGCAATGCAGCTGTATCAGTATATGCCGCATTCGTCTAACTAGTGACAAGGCTGCTGTCATACATAGAGCTGAAAACGATTCCGCTCGAAGGACAGCAGCCCTTCATCACGGAGTTTACATAATTCATTAGACATGGCGCTGCGGTCGACCGAGAGAAAATCGGCGAGCTGCTGGCGGTTAAAGGGGATCTCGAAGCTGGAGGTTCCCTGTTTTTTTGCCTGCTCGGACAGGTAGGACAACAGTTTTTCCCGTGTCGTCCGTCTGGACATATGGCCGAGCTTCTGCACGAGGCTGCGGTTTTTGACAGAGATCGCGTAGAACAGGTTCTGGATCACCATCGCGTGGAACCTGCACGCAGACGAGCACGTGGTCAGGATCTTATGCACATCAAAGAAGATGATCGCACTGTCCTCCGTGGCGATCACATCATTGAGCAGCGCTTCGCTGCCCGGCGCGACATATGCCTCGCCAAACATTTCACCGACATTGATCTTATTTACGATACTTCGGTTTCCCCAGAAATCATCCTTTTGAATCAGAAGTGAACCGGCGACTAACACCGTGATATGATGTAGATATTCGCCCTGATGCAGCACATAGCTGCCTTTCTGATACGTGCGCAGTTCGGCACTCAGGCAGTCGAGCATCGCTTCGATCTCGTCCTCAGCTACCCCCGAAAATAATTGTGATTTTTTTAATATCTTCAAATATTTTTTCATAATTTGCCCATTCCTGTTGTAAAAACAACCGTATTGTTTGGATTACTATAGTATACTCCGATTGTAAAGTCAATAAACAAAAAACAATTTACCGAATTAGGCGTTTGCGAAACTATTTTTGTCAGGATTTAGGTCATGCAAGCACATTGTTAAGCGGTCGCAGCTCCCGCAAACATGTCTGTTTTGCTTTCGTTGCACGAACCATTCCGATGAGCCTCGGAAAAACCTAACTCGTGTTCAGCAGAGGCTTCCACGAGTTACGAGTCTCCTCTCCATCGTGCAAAGGCAGCAAAATCAGACACGCCTTTGCTCGCGCTGCTACTTCCTCATCTAAGTTGATAGTGCTTGCATGCCCCGTTCACCTGCTAAAATATTTCGCAAACAGTATATAACGCAGGGCTAACGGCTGTGGGCACAGTGGTTTCTGTCAACTGCGACTTTTGTCCGGCGAAGTGCGAGCGTTTTGCAAACGAAC
>CAKRIZ010000035.1 GCA_934351445.1 uncultured Eubacterium sp. | reverse complement strand
TAATTTGTAACCCATTTTTACACCTTTTGCTGACGATATTATGCGAAAATAAACCAGGTTATGCCAGAAAGCAAAAAATTACAAAGGCTTACAAAGCCCGAAATACCAAGAAAAATTAAGAAATGCGAGGTTATGCAACAATGATAAAAGTACTTTTTATCTGCCATGGAAACATCTGCCGTTCTACTATGGCAGAAAGTGTATTTACATATATGGTAAACCGTGTTAATCTGGAATCTCTGTTTGAGATCGATTCGGCGGCGACGAGCCGGGAGGAGATCGGCAACGGGCCGCATTATGGCACGGTGCGCAGGCTCAGACAGGCAGAGATTCCGGTGGTGCCGCACCGGGCGAGACAGATGACGAGAGAGGATTATCTGTATTATGATTATCTGATCGGGATGGATCGTGCGAATATTCGGAATATGACGCAGATCGCCGGAGGGTCGGATGAAGCAGGAAAGATCTATAAGATGCTTTCGTTTGCGGATTATGAGAAAAACCGGAAACTGCGAGAGGCGAGAGATGTCGCGGATCCGTGGTATACCGGGGATTTTGAGGCAACTTATCAGGATATTGTGGCAGGCTGCAAAGGATTGCTTGCCTACTTATTAGACAATTAGTCTCATAATCACTGGCATGATTAATAATAAAATCAGGAGAACTAGCATGAGTATTTTAAATGTCGAGCATTTATCGCACGGTTTCGGGGATCGTGCGATTTTTGAGGATGTATCATTTCGCTTGTTAAAGGGCGAGCATATTGGTCTGGTGGGTGCCAACGGAGAGGGCAAATCCACGTTTATGAATATTATCACTGGTAAGCTGATGCCAGATGAGGGCAAGGTTGAATGGGCAAAGAATGTCCGGGTCGGCTATCTGGATCAGCATACAGCGTTGCAAAAGGGAATGACAATTGAATCGGTGCTCAAATCTGCGTTTGACTATTTATTCGAGATGGAAACGACGATGAATGGCATCTATGAAAAACTCGGCGAAGCATCGCCGGAGGAGATGGATGAACTGATGGCGGAGGCAGGGACGATACAGGATCTGCTCACGATGCATGATTTTTATATGATTGATGCAAAGGTGGAGGAAGTCGCTAGGGCACTTGGTATTTTGGAACTCGGACTGGATAAGGATGTCACGGATTTGAGCGGTGGACAGCGGACGAAGGTGTTGATGGCAAAATTGCTCTTGGAGAAGCCGGATATTTTGTTGTTGGACGAGCCGACGAACTATCTGGATGTGGAGCATATTGAGTGGCTGAAACGTTATCTGAACGATTATGAGAATGCATTTATACTGATCTCTCATGATGTGCCGTTTTTGAATTGTGTGGTCAACCTGATCTATCACATGGATAATAAGCAGCTCAACCGCTACGTGGGTGACTATGACAAATTCATGGAAGTCTATGAGATGAAAAAGGCGCAGCTCGAGGCAGCGTATAATAAGCAGCAAAAAGAGATCGCGGATCTGAAGGATTTCGTGGCGCGCAATAAGGCGCGTGTGGCAACGCGGAATATGGCGATGTCGCGTCAGAAAAAGCTCGACAAGATGGATATGATCGAGCTGGCAACAGAAAAGCCCAAGCCGGAGTTTGATTTTCAGATGGCACGCACACCGGGCAGATATATTTTTGAGACAAAGGATCTCGTGATCGGTTACGATGAGCCGTTGTCTACAGAGTTGAATCTGCAGATGGAGCGTGGACAGAAGATTGTGCTGACCGGAGCGAATGGTATCGGAAAGACAACGCTTCTGAAAAGTATTCTGGGACTGATTCAGCCGCTGCAGGGACAGGTGGAACTGGGGGACTATCTGGAAATTGGTTATTTTGAGCAGGAGATGGACCAGTCGGTCACGACGACCTGTATTGAGGAGTTATGGCAGGAATTTCCGGCATATTCACAGTATGAGATTCGCAGCGCGCTGGCAAAATGTGGACTCACGACGAAGCATATCGAGAGTCAGGTGCGTGTGTTATCCGGTGGTGAGCAGGCAAAGGTGCGTCTGTGCAAGCTGATGAATCGTGCGACGAATATCCTATTGTTGGACGAGCCGACAAACCATCTGGATGTGGAGGCAAAGGATGAATTAAAGCGTGCGCTGATGGATTATAAGGGCAGTATTCTCATGGTTTGCCACGAACCGGAGTTTTACGAAGGGCTGGCGACCGATGTATGGGACTGCTCGCAGTGGACGACGCGTTTATTATAATATTTATAGAAGGTCTTTTTAATGGAAAAGGAGTAGCTGCTTGACAGAATTAGAACAGTATTACAATAAATTTAACGAGGAAAAGCGTTTGCAGAGCCGTCACGGTCAGGTCGAATATCATACGACGATGCACTATATTCATCGTTATCTAGATATTTTGAAAAATCGACCTGAAAATCTGACAAAACAGGGCCGCGGGGAAACAGACCAGTGTGGAGGCACCGCTTGGCATCCGGTTCACACGTCCCTTCGCATCATCGATATCGGCGCAGGCACCGGGCGCTACAGTGTGGCACTGGCAGAGGAAGGATACGATGTGACTGCGGTTGAGCTGGTGAAATATAATCTCGGTATTTTAAAGCAAAAGGGTGCAAATGTGAAGGCGTATCAGGGAAATGCGCTGAAGCTCAAGCGCTTTGCGGATGACAGTTTTGATCTGGCGTTATTATTCGGACCGATGTATCATCTGCACAGTGATGAGGAGCATGTGCAGGCTTTGTCGGAGGCAAAACGCGTTGTCCGTCCCGGGGGATATGTTATGGTTGCCTATGTGATGAACGATTATAGTGTCATTAAATATGGATTTATGGAAAATCACATTGCGGAACGTATGAAACAGGGCGAACTGACGGACGATTTTCAGATTCTCCACAATGAAAATGAGCTGTACGATTATGTGAGGCTTGAACAGATCAATGCGTGGAATGCCACAGCTGGTCTGTCCAGAGAACTTATGATTGCGCCGGATGGACCGGCTGATTATATACGTCCGGTACTCAACGCGATGGATGAGCAGACATTTACACTATTTTTACAGTATCAGCTTGCAAATTGTGAGAGACAGGAGCTGCTTGGGGCGAGTTCGCATACGCTTGATATTTTGCGGGTCTGATGTTGGAAGTCCCCAAGGACTTGGAAAAGGCTGGATGCAGGTGGATACTGTTCACAGCCGGCAGCGTGCAGAGGGATTCGTGGTTTACATTTTTTACAAAAGGTGGTATAGTTTCCGAGGATGGTACCCGCCAGCGCGGGACTGTACCCTTTTTTTGGAGGAAATTGAATCATGAAAAACACTGTATTGACGCTTCGCAAGCAGAAAGAAAGTCAAGACAAAATCACGATGTTGACGTGTTACGACTATTCGATGGCAAAGCTTATGGACGAAGCAGGGATCAACATTTTGTTGATTGGAGACTCTTTAGGACAGGTTATGCTCGGATTGGAGGATACACTGTCTGTCACTATGGACGATATGATCCATCACACCGCGGCAGTAGCAAGAGGTGCGAAAAACGCATTTATTCTTGCAGATATGCCGTTTATGTCGTATCAGGCATCGATCTATGATGCAGTCACCAATGCCGGAAGATTGATGAAAGAGGGCCGTGCCAACGGCGTGAAATTAGAGGGAGGAGCTACCGTGTGCGAACAGATTCGCGCGATTGTGGATGCTTCCATTCCCGTGTGCGCGCATTTAGGGCTGACACCGCAGTCTGTCAATGCATTTGGCGGATTTAAGGTACAGGGAAAGACAGCAGAGGCGGCGCAGAAGCTGATTGATGACGCGAGACGTGTCGAAGAAGCTGGTGCATCGATGCTCGTACTCGAGTGTGTACCTGCGCCGATTGCAGAGAAGATCACACAGGCAGTATCGATCCCGACGATCGGTATCGGAGCTGGCGCAGGCTGTGACGGACAGGTGTTGGTATATCAGGACATGCTTGGGATGTTTTCAGATTATGTGCCCAAATTTGTCAAGCATTTTGCAGAAGTAGGAGACATTATGAAGCAGGCATTTGCAGATTATACCGCTGAGGTCAAGGCGGGAACTTTCCCGACACAGGCGCAGACGTATGGTATTGCGGATGACGTATTGGATAAATTATATTAAAAGGAGTCAAGGATCATGCAGATTGCTACAACAATAGAAGAAGTCAGAACACTGGTAAAATCATGGAAAAAAGAAGGAAACACCGTTGGGCTTGTACCGACGATGGGCTATTTGCACGAGGGACATGGCAGCCTGATCAGCCGTGCGCGTGAGGAGAATGACAAGGTAGTTGTCAGCATTTTTGTCAATCCGATGCAGTTTGGACCGGGCGAGGATCTCGAGAGTTATCCGAGAGATCTGGAAAAGGACAGTGCGTACTGTGAGTCACTGGGCGCAGATCTGATCTTCCACCCCGAACCGTCAGAGATGTATACCGAGGGCTTTTGCTCATATGTAGACATGTCCGTGCTGACTGAGGAATTATGCGGATTGTCACGTCCGGTGCATTTCCGCGGTGTATGTACAGTTGTAAATAAGCTGTTCAATATCGTTCAGCCGGATCGTGCGTATTTCGGACAGAAGGATGCACAGCAGCTCGCTGTTATCAAACGTATGGTAGAGGATCTGAACATGGATTTACAGATCATCGGCTGCCCGATTGTCCGTGAGGAGGATGGATTGGCAAAGAGCTCCAGAAATACATATCTTTCTGCCCAAGAACGACAGGCGGCGCTCGTATTGTCCCGTGCGGTGAAATGCGGACAGGAGCTGGTCGAAGCAGGTGAAACAGATGCGAAGCAGATTGTCGCACAGATGAAAGCGCTGATTGAGAAAGAGCCGTTGGCACGGATCGATTATGTAAAGGCTGTGGATGGTCTGACAATGCAGCAGATTGATACGGTGAAAAAACCGATGCTTGTGGCATTGGCAGTCTATATCGGAAAGACGCGCCTGATCGACAACTTTATGGTGTAATAATGGCGCGGGCTGAGCGGTTACTGTATTTGTGTAACAGTTGATTCATAGAGGTGGAAAGGGTTATTATGAATATCGAACTATTAAAAGGAAAGATTCACCGTGCAACGGTTGTGCAGGCAGAACTCGATTATGTCGGCAGCATCACTGTGGATGAGGCATTGCTGGAGGCGTCGGGCATACTGGAATATGAAAAGGTACAGATTGTCGATGTCAATAATGGCAGCCGTTTTGAGACCTATACGATTGCCGGTGAACGTGGCAGCGGTATGATCTGCCTGAACGGGGCAGCAGCACGCTGTGTATCGACTGGAGATAAGATCATCATCATGGCATATGCGGCACTGACACCGGAGGAGGCGAAGACGCATCATCCGACTGTTGTATTTGTAGATGAGGAAAATCATGTGGAACGTATTACCAGCTATGAGAAACACGGCAGATTGGAAGATATGTAGGAGGAAACAGAGATGTTTACCAATCGGACAATTGTTTTGGGAGTGACCGGAAGCATTGCGGCTTATAAGATCGCGTCACTGGCGAGTATGCTCGTCAAGCAGCATGCCAGTGTGCATGTGATCATGACGCAGAATGCAACGAATTTTATCAACCCGATTACATTTGAAACATTGACAGGACATAAATGTCTGGTGGATACATTTGACCGTAATTTTGAGTTTCAGGTCGAACATGTATCACTGGCAAAACAGGCAGATCTGATGCTGATAGCTCCTGCGAGTGCGAATGTGATCGGAAAAATGGCACATGGTATCGCGGATGATATGCTGACGACGACTGTTCTGGCGTGTAAGGCTCCGGTCTATGTATCGCCTGCCATGAATACGAACATGTATGAGAATCCGATTGTGCAGGACAATCTGCGTACTTTGGAAACATACGGAATGAAAGTGATCGACCCGGCGAGCGGCTATCTCGCATGTGGTGATACTGGGGCTGGTAAGATGCCGGAGCCGCAGACGTTGTTTGCTTATATCGAAGCAGAACTGGCACATAAGAAGGATCTTAGTGGGAAACGGGTACTCATCACAGCCGGTGCGACCCAGGAAGCACTTGATCCGGTGCGGTATCTGACGAACCATTCGACTGGAAAGATGGGCTACGCACTGGCGAAGGCAGCGATGGTGCGCGGTGCGCAGGTGACGCTTGTGAGTGGTCAGACGAATTTAGAACCGCCACTGTTTGTGGATCTGGTGCCGATTATCAGTGCACAGGATATGTACGAAGCGGTAGAGAGCCGCTTTGATGAGACGGATGTTCTCATTATGGCAGCCGCGGTCGCTGACTATCGTCCGAAGGAATATGTTGATCAGAAAATTAAAAAGAAGACGGGCGATAATGTATTAGAGCTGGCGCGCACGACGGATATCATCGGTACGCTCAGTGCACGTAAAAAGCAGGGGCAGTTTTTGTGCGGTTTTTCGATGGAGACAGAGCATATGCTGGAGAATTCTAAAAAGAAACTGCAGAAAAAGCATCTGGACATGATCGTGGCGAATAATCTGCGTACAGAGGGAGCGGGGTTTGGCAAGGATACAAATGTCGTCACATTGATTCGTGAGGACGGACAGATGGAACTGCCCAAGCTGTCAAAACTGGAAGTATCGCATCGCATTCTGGATGAGATCGTGCAAAGCTAAAAATAAAACAGGTAATGAAAGAAAAACAGAACGTGTGTCGTGTGAGATCATTGCAGGCACACGTTTTTTGCTGTTATTATTTGACCTTAAAACCTTATCAGTGGTATAATTTATCATAAAAGCGCGACGGTGGGAATCAAACACAACTGTGACAGGAAATGCGATCATAAATACGATCAGAAATACGATAAGTATGAGTATGCAGCTTGTGTGAAATAGGGGATACAGTTTTATGAAAAAAATGGGATCATCATTGGCAATCATATTGTTGTTCATCATCTTGTTGACCGGTATCAGGATGGGGAGCGCAGAGCCTGCTCATAGGAAATTGAGTATCTATCAGACATTTTCTGCCCAATTGGACAATGGGAAACCGAATATTTATCTGATTACAAAAGGGTACGCCAATAATTATTGGGATGACCTGCGTCAAGGTGCGGTAGATGCTGCATTGCAGCGGGATTGTAATATCTATCTGGGAGGTACACCGAGTGAGGAGCATCCGGAACTGTTAGCATATTTAATGACGGAGGCGGTTAAGGAAGGTGCGGATGCGGTTATTGTATCACCGACGAATGTTCCGGCAGTTGTTGAGGCGGCAAAACAGGTTAAGCAAGCGGGAATTCCGCTTATATTTGTGGATACGGTCTTAAATGAGCATGCATTTGATGTCTGCTATGCGACGGATAATATGCAGGCAGGCAGACTGGCGGCGCGTGAGATGCTGCTGCTGTTGCATAAACAGGGGAGAAGCGATACGGATCAATTGTCGATTGGCATGGGGATTGGCATGATGGAATCGCAGACGATATTGGAGCGTCTGGCAGGATTTCAGGAATACTGGAGCGCAAATGCACCGGAGGCATGGACGGTACTTGAGGATATCAAATGCAATCAGGGTGATGCGGATATTGCGCAGTCGCAAAGCTACGATTTCATGAATACATATCCGGATCTGGCAGGGCTGGTTGCATTGAATAACGGATCGGCGGTCGGTACGGCACTGGCTGTGAGAAGCAGTGGGCGAACAGATATTGCACTGGTTGGATTTGATTATTCGGATGAGATGAAAACTATGATTCATGATAAGTCGTATTACGCTTCAAGCATTGTACAGCGTCAGTATAATATGGGGTATCAGAGCGTAGAAGCTGCCATAAAGTTAATTGCTGGTATAGAACAGCCCTATAAATATGTCGATATGGGGGTATTTCAGGTCAACCGTGATAATGTGGACAGTGCATATATTCAAAAGATTGTGGGTCAGGGGAATGATTGATTTACGGTGAAGTTAGGGAGGTTTGACGGATGTCGATCATAGACAGACGAAAAAATGCAAGACCATTATATGGCATCATTGGAGCCATTTATGCATTTACGTGCACTTTGATTTTTATTGTAGGCTTTTTGGATGTCAGGGGAATGGTTGATGACTACAATGCCAGTCAGGCAAAGCTGATGAGTGGGTTATTTACGGAAAATATTAATATTGCACTTGATACGGAGATCAGCCAGGTGGAGGAGATCAGCTATGCGATTGTCGGAGGACGCGAGACGAATTCCGAATATATCTATGAATCGTTATTGCTGTACGCTGAGCGTTCAGATATTTCCAGTATCGGTTTTTTAGATAGTAAAAACCAGATATTTGGGGAAGAAGGAAACCGGCTGGATCTGGCAAAGTATGGTTATCTGACACTCATGAATGAGATTACAGAGACTACGTTGACAGATCCATACCGTTCAAGGATCACCGCAACGATGATGATGACTGTTCTGGTGCCTGTGTATAAGAATGACAGGCGTTTTGGAACGGTGTATGTCAACATCCCGTTGGATATTATGCAAAAATATGTGAGCACGGATACGCTGAAGGATCATGCAGATATTTATCTGATCAACAGTCAGTCGCTGAACTGTATATCGTGTACGAATGGTGTGCGTGCAGCTGCCGGTACATGGGATAATCTGTCGCTTCGGCGGACACAGATGACATTCGAGCGGCCTAGGGAGTACCAGACACATATAGCGGCAATGAAACGTGGGGAAAAAGGTGATGCGTTCAGTTATGAATTGAATGGTGTCAGCTATACCATGGGATACGAACGGATTGATAAGATGCAGGATTGGTATCTTGCAGTAGAACTGTCGAATGAGGCGATGTCGGGTTCCTTCTATCTGTTCCGCGACCGCTTATTGATGTACGCAGTGATATTAGTACTGCTTACAGTAGTGGTTGGAGCAGTGTTCCTGATTATTGAGATCACACAAAGAAAGAATTTTGAAGTACTGTCTGAGACAGATACGATGACCGGACTATACAATCAAAAGACCTTTGCTGCGAAGGTTGAGGAATATCTCGCTACGGAGCGGGATGGCGGTGTGCTGATATTTGTAGATGTAGATAATTTTAAAGTATATAATGACAACTATGGTCACAGAAACGGTGACATTGTGTTGAAAAAATTTGCAGCCGAGCTAAAGGCTGAATTTGGCCCGAAACATGTGATAGCCAGATATGGTGGGGATGAATTCACAGTATTTGTGCGTCATTCTTCCAATATCGGTATGGTTGAGATGGCGATGGAACGTCTGGAACAGTGCCTGTCAGAGATTGAACTGGAAAATTATGGGAATGTTCCGGCGAGTTTCAGCGCCGGGGGCGCATGCTATCCGCAGGATGCAGTGGATTATGCTACGCTTTGTGAGTGTGCGGATGCTGCCCTGTATCGGGTGAAGAAAGATGGAAAAGGAAGATTTGGCTGGTTTTAGATCACAGAAGTAATCTGTGGAGTTGTAATAAAAGGTAAAGGGAGCTACGAGAAAATGAAAAAAGAGTACATGATGGGAAATGGTGCGATTGCGCTGGGAGCATTGGCAGCAGGTGTCAATCTGGTTGCAGGTTATCCGGGAACACCATCCTCAGAGATTATTGAAACGATTGCAAAACATCCGCGTGAAGGCTTGCATATAGAGTGGTCTGTCAATGAGAAAGCTGCAATGGAAGTCGCTGCAAGCGCGGCATATTCTGGAGCCAGAAGTCTGGTGACGATGAAGCAGGTCGGATTAAATGTGGCATCAGATCCGCTGATGTCACTGGCATATGTAGGGGTCAAGGGGGGAATGGTCATTGTATCAGCAGACGATCCGGGGCCGATATCCTCACAGACAGAACAGGATACCCGAAGATTTGCAGAATTCGCGAGAATACCGGTATTTGATCCGGTATCGCCGGAGGAAGCCTATGTCATGATTCAGGAAGCGTTTGCGTATTCAGAAAAGTACCAGACACCTGTTTTATTCAGACCGACGACGAGAATCTGCCATGCATATGCCAATATTGATGTTCCGGAGACATTTGTGGGACATGCATTTGAAGGATTCATAAAGGACTCTAAAAAGTGGGTCATTTTTCCCAGATTATCTTATGCGAACCATGCAATGATCGAAAAACGGAATGTGGAGATTGGGGATGATTTTTCAAAAAATGGATACAATGAGACGTCAGTTTCATCAAACAAATGTAAAAAGGCGGTGTTTGCCGGTGGTGTCAGCTATGCATATGCCAGAGAGGCGCTGATGGATCATCCCGAGGTAAAGATCTGCCGGATCGGAACTCCTTATCCATTTCCGGAGCAGTTTGTGCTGGACGCATTGCAGGGCGTGGAAGAAGTCATTGTTTTAGAAGAATTGAGTCCATATATTGAGGAAAAACTGTTGATGCTGTGCGGCAAACATCAGCTGCCTGTTAAAATCTGTGGCAAATTGACCGGTCACGTGCCGCCGAGTGGAGAGAATTCCTATGAATCAGCACAACAGATATTAGGTAAATTTTTAGGGCTGCCGCTTGCAGATGCAACGATAGATACCTCGGATATGCCACAGTTGCCGGTGCGCCCGCCGGTATTGTGTGCCGGTTGTCCGCACAGGGCTTCCTTCTATGCGGTCAAACAGGCAATGAAAGGGAAAAAGAGTTATTTTTGTGGAGATATCGGATGTTATACACTGGGGAACGCGATGCCACTCGATATGTGTGATACGTGTCTATGTATGGGCGCCGGCGTCACAATGGCGCAGGGCTTCCACTGGGTAGATGAACAGATGGATGGAGCAGCGTTTGCATTTATCGGTGATTCAACATTTTTTGCGTCTGGTATGACAGGGGTTGTCAATGCAGTGTATAATGAGGCCAATATTGTGGTTTGCATACTGGACAATTCCACGACAGCGATGACCGGGCATCAGCCACATCCGGGAACAGGACGTAATATGATGGGCGATATCGTAGAAAAGGTGAGTATCGAGCAGATTCTGAGAGGAATTGGACTCACGTTTGTAAAGACTGTAGACCCGTTAGATCTGACTGCAGCAGTGGCGGTGGTCAGAGAAGCAGCAGAAGAAAAAGGTGTCAAGGCGGTTATCTTCAAGTCACCGTGTATTGCGATTGCAAAAAGTACAAAGAAGGCAGCAGTTGCAGAGACATGTATCCAGTGCCAGAAATGTATCCGGGAGATTGGATGCCCGGCTATTGTAAAGGTAGACGGTAAAGTCACCATCGACCAGAATCTGTGTACCGGATGCAATCTGTGTGGACAAATATGTCCGACGGGTGCAATCACAGTGAGCGAATAGAGAGGAACATATCGGGAAGGAGAGTCTCACTATATATAGGTGAGCAGTTCATACATATATGAAAAAAGATATATTAATATGCGGAGTCGGTGGACAGGGAACAGTATTGGCGTCTAAACTCATTGCTGCAGCAGCTATGGCAGAAGGAAATATCGTACATTCTGCCGAGACGATCGGAATGGCGCAGCGTGGTGGATCGGTCACAAGTCATGTACGGATCGGGGAGGCCTATTCACCGCTGATACCGAAAGGAAAGTGTGATATGATCATATCCTTTGAGCCGTCAGAGGCGGTCAGAAATCTTTCCTATCTGAAACAGGATGGACTTGTGATTGTAAACGTCGATCCGGTGAAGCCAACGACAGAGTCTTTGCATGAGACCGGTTATGACGGAACCAATATGATCGAATACCTGCAGAAAAAGTGTCAGGTGCTTGCGGTAGATGGACAGCAGCTATGTGCTGAGTTCGGGAGCAGTAAATATCTCAATGTGATCTTGCTGGGGGTGGCAGCGGGTTCCGGAGTACTCGATATTCCGAAAGAAGCGATCCAAAAGGAGATCAGGGTGCGTGTACCGTCAAAATTTGTAGAAAATAACAGGCTTGCATTTGAAAAGGGATATGCCTTTGCGAGCGGGCAGGCACAGACAGCAAAATAAGCAGATATAAAGTCAAATATAAGGAAAAGAGGAATTATACATGCAGTTAAACCAAATACAGTTAGAGCAGGTAGATGCTCAGATTAAGCGTCTGATCAGCAACGACAATTATTATGGAAATAAATATCGTGAACTGAATATTACAGGAATTTCCAGTCAGGAAGAATTTGAGGCATTGCCGTTTTCCAGCAAGGATGATCTGAGAAATGCATATCCGTTGGGTATTCAGGCAGTACCGGATGAGGAGGTCGTTCGAATTCATTCATCTTCAGGAACAACGGGCAAACCAGTCATTATCCCTTATACAGCAAAGGATGTAGATGATTGGGCAACGATGTTTGCCAGATGCTATGAGACTGCAGGTATTACCAGAAAGGATCATATCCAGATTACACCGGGTTATGGTTTGTGGACAGCAGGCATCGGTTTTCAGCTTGGCTGTGAGAAATTGGGAGCAATGGCGATCCCGATGGGTCCTGGCAATACGGACAAGCAGCTTCAGATGATGGTTGATCTGAAATCTACAGTCATCACCGCGACATCGTCCTATGCACTGCTTTTATCAGAAGAAATAGAAAAGCGTGGTATTAAGGATCAGATTTGTCTGAAAAAAGGAGTGATCGGTTCAGAACGTTGGAGTGAAAAGATGCGAAAAAGCATCCGTGATGGTCTGGGAATAGAGTTGTTTGACATCTATGGCCTGACGGAGATCTACGGACCGGGTATCGGCATCAACTGTCCGGGTGAGACAGCGATCCACTATTGGGATGACTATATTTATATCGAGATTATCGATCCGAAAACAGGCAAGCCGGTGCCAGATGGTGAGGAAGGTGAGATCGTTATCACGACGCTTGTCAAAGAGGGCGCACCGTTGATCCGTTTCCGCACACATGATATTTCCCGCATTGTGCCTGGCGCATGTAATTGTGACAGATGCAAAAAATATCCCAGAATCGACAGTATCAAGGGAAGAAGTGATGACATGTTTAAAGTACATGGTGTCAATATGTTCCCGAGTCAGGTGGAGGAATTGTTATCGCTAGTGGATGGTGTATCCAGTGAATATAATATCAATATCGCACATGATGAGTCAAAGAACAGAGATGTCATGCTGGTGACATGCGAAGCGGAAGGCCGCGTAGAATTCGATGAGGCTGAGGCTCAGATCAGAGAATTATTTAAATCAAAAATTGGTGTGACTCCGAAGATCACAGTCGTTCCGGTTGGCACATTGCCGCGCTTCGAGAAAAAGGCAAAGCGAGTGATCGATCACAGAGAATTATAAGATTTTGCATTACTGAATCATATTCTTATGTGATAGGAAATTCCTATCACATAAGAATAGAGGATCGCACTGCGGCGGTTAGGAAGTATGTCGCAGAAGCGACCCGCCGCAGGCGGAGAATCCTGCGAGCAGGATTCTTTTTTACGGTCTTAGCAGCAAATGCTTTGACCTGTATTGAATAGCTGCGATTTTACAGAGCAGGACACAGATTGCCCTCATGTTCTAAAATACAGGAATAACCCCTTAAGGATACTCATATATTGAATCAAAGTATTCTTGAGGGGCTTTTTTTGAAAGAGTATATAGAAAAACGGGCAATCGATATTGCGAACTATATCATTGAGCACAATACGACAGTGCGGCAGACTGCAAAGCAGTTTGGAATTTCAAAATCAACGGTACATAAGGATGTCGCGGAAAGACTGACACTCATCAACCCATCGCTGGCTGCAGAGGCGCGCAAGGTGTTGGACATGAATAAATCTGAACGGCATATCCGCGGAGGACTGGCTACGAAGGATAAATATCTGCGTGAAAAAAATCTAAAATAGGGCTTGATTTTCCGATAGATTCTGCTATAGTCATATCTGTTACATAAAAAGTGACAGAAAAAATAGCGGAGGGGATATGACGATGGCGAGCCGGTATGTATTGGATATGACCAAAGGAAATGAGACAAAATTGTTGTTGCAATTTACGCTGCCAATGTTAGTGGGAAACATTTTCCAACAGTTTTATAATATGGTAGATTCTGTAATTGTCGGGCGTTTTGTCGGAACAAATGCGCTGGGCGCGGTCGGATCGGTCGGAAGCATTACATTTCTATTCTTCTCGCTATGTATGGGACTTGGTTCCGGTATCGGAATTCTGATCTCCCAGTATTTTGGTGCGGGAGAGGAAGAATATGTGAAAAAAATCATAGCTAATTCGATCTACATTACATTAGTGACCGGTTTGCTCATGAGCCTGTGTGGAGCTGCGTTGGCAGAGCCGATTTTGCATTTGATGCATACTCCGGCAGAAAATTTTGCGGATGCACTCGTATACATGCGGATTGTCTGTGGATTTACTGTGGTTGTGGCAGGTTATAATACTGTATCGGCGGAATTGCGTGCACTGGGCGATGCTAAAACACCGTTGATCTTCCTTGGAGTGGCCAGTGTACTCAATGTTGTGCTTGATCTGTTGTTCGTCGTACCGATGCAGATGGGTGTGGCAGGGGCAGCCTGGGCAACAGTGATCGCGCAGTTTTTTGCCATGTTGGGATCAATCCTATACGGTTATAAAAAGAATGAGTATCTTCGGCTAAAAAGGCGGCATATGGACTATGATGCTGAAATTACAAAAAAGACATTCCAGATCGGTATACCGGTTGCTGCACAGAATGCGTTGATTGCATTTTCCTGTGTAGCGTTGCAGAGTGTTGTCAACCGTTACGGGGCTACTGTGATGGCGGCGTATACAGCGACTAACCGTGTGGAAAATCTGGTACAGCAGCCGTATAATTCGCTGGCCTTGGCGGTATCTACCTTTGCAGGGCAGAATGTCGGAGCCGGGCAATATGACCGGGTGCGTACCGGTGTGAAAAAGAGCGTCTGGCTGGTGGCGATGATCAGCCTGCTTATGATCGTAGTGATGTGGCTATTCGGAGAACCAATTGTCAGCATCTTTATTGACGAACCGGAAGTGATACGGATTGGGGCAAAGGGTCTGCGCATCACGAGTACGATGTACTTTGGGCTGGGATTGATCTATGTGCTGCGCGGAATGTTAAACGGAGTCGGAGACGCATTTTTTGCGATGATCAATGGAATTACGGAAGTTATCGGCCGTATCGGATTTGCATTTATGTTTATGATGATACCGGGAATTGGCATGTGGGGCGTATGGTACACAAACGGACTGACATGGACACTGACCGGACTGGTCAATGCAGTCCGGGTACTGCAAGGCAAGTGGGTCACAAAAGCGGTCGTTACGAAAAATGAAGCAGCAGGGTAAAAATGTAGAAAATAAGAAAAAAGGCTTGTCGTACTCGGTGGGCTTTGCTATGATAGAAAAGGCTGGATGATGTATCATATCATCCGGTCTTTATGTTATTCAAAACAGTAGAATATTTGTGAAGCGTGTTCTATTGTCTGGTATAATCTTTTGAGAAAAAGCAGGAGGAACAACATGACAAGAGAGACAGTCATCGTCATTGATTTTGGCGGGCAGTACAATCAGCTGGTTGCGCGTCGCGTCAGAGAATGCAATGTATATTGCGAGATCTATTCCTATAAGACCGATATACAGAAAATTAAAGAGATGAATCCGAAGGGAATCATCTTGACCGGTGGACCGAACAGCTGCTATGAGCCAGGCGCACCGACTTATACGAAGGAATTGTTCGAAATGGGTATCCCGGTGCTCGGGTTGTGTTACGGTGCACAGCTGATGATGCATATCTTAGGCGGAACCGTAGAAAAAGCGCCTGTGCGGGAATACGGAAAGACAGAAGTCTTTGTCGATACGACAACACCTCTGTTTGACGGAGTAGACGAAAAGACGATCTGCTGGATGAGTCATTTTGATTATATTTCAAAGGCAGCTCCCGGATTTAAAATCGTGGCGCACACAGCCGACTGCCCGGTAGCAGCTGCAGAGAATACCAAACAGAAGCTGTATGCGATCCAGTTCCATCCGGAAGTGCTGCATACTGTTCAGGGAAAAGAGATGCTTAATAACTTTGTGACTGGCATCTGTGGTTGTGCCGGTGACTGGCGCATGGATTCCTTTGTAGAGCAGTCTATCCGTGCGATCCGCGAAAAAGTTGGTGATGGAAAGGTACTGTTGGCTCTGTCTGGTGGTGTGGATTCATCGGTAGCTGCAGGGTTGTTGTCTAGAGCGATCGGAAAGCAGCTGACATGTGTATTCGTAGATCATGGGCTGTTGCGCAAAAATGAGGGCGATGAGGTAGAAGCAGTCTTTGGTGCAGGCGGAATCTTTGATCTGAACTTTATCCGCGTCAATGCACAGGAGCGTTATTATAACAAGCTGGCAGGTGTGACCGAGCCCGAGCACAAGCGGAAGATCATCGGCGAAGAGTTTATCCGCGTATTCGAGGAAGAGGCAAAGAAGATCGGCGCAGTTGACTTTTTAGCACAGGGCACGATCTATCCGGATGTCGTAGAATCCGGATTGGGCGGCGAATCCGCAGTGATCAAGTCCCACCACAATGTCGGCGGATTGCCTGAATATGTAGATTTTAAGGAGATTATTGAGCCGTTACGTGATCTGTTCAAAGACGAAGTGCGCAAAGCCGGCTTAGAGCTCGGCATTCCCGAACATCTTGTGTTCCGCCAGCCGTTCCCCGGTCCCGGACTCGGAATCCGTATTATCGGGGAAGTCAATGCAGAAAAGGTGCGTATCGTACAGGATGCGGACTACATCTATCGCGAAGAAGTAGACGCAGCAGTCGCAGCATACAAAAAAGAGTATGGACAAGACCCGGCATGGATGCCGAATCAGTATTTCGCCGCACTCACTAACATGCGCTCCGTCGGAGTCATGGGTGATGAGCGAACCTACGACTATGCGGTGGCGCTCCGCGCTGTCAATACGATCGACTTCATGACCGCCGAATCCGCTGAGATACCGTTTGAGGTACTGCAGAGAGTCATGAGCCGTATCATCAATGAGGTGAAGGGAGTCAATCGTGTATTCTATGATCTGACGAGTAAACCGCCGGGAACGATTGAGTTTGAATAAGGGAACAGTCAAAAGAAATCCAGTAAAATTAATGTTTCCAAACAAATTTGTTTAAGAACTGGCAACGATTTGGCAACATTTGATACTTATTCAGAAAATAAAATATCTTAGTTATGTATAGAGAAACCTTACTGATTTTCAGAATGAAAACTGAATATCGGTAAGGTTTTTTTGATGTCTATTTTTTCTTTGATTTTTTATCAAGTTCTTTGATGAGCAGATCGCTCAGTTCCTGAGAAGGAACTTTTACATAATGTCCGGATGTATCCAGTGCCGGATATGTATATCTCCATTCATCATATTCATCTTTGCTGATTTCTCCGTTTTCCAATTTTGCTGACTGTTGCTGCCATGCATGGAACATATCGAACATGGAAAGATAGGATGGATTATTTCTGTCAAGACAAAGGCAGAGTTCACCGTCAATGTCCTTGATTTTCAGTCCATACATATCTTCCAATGCAAAAAAGGTATGCATAAGACCAACATAGCTGTCAATGTCCGGGACATTTAAGGCATGGGTGCTTACACCGAGGATGCCAGCAATTTCCTTTATGAGTTCAAATTTGGGGATTCTTGCTTCTGCTTCATACTGTGCCATACGCACATCGGAGGTCTTGCCGAGAAAACCAAGCATTTCTCCAAACTGCTTTTGTGTCATGCCTTTTTTATTCCGAAAAAATTTAATACGCTTTCCGATTGCCATTACCTTAATCTCCTTCCAAATGATATAAAACTTTTCTGTTTAAGGTGAGTGTACCACAGATAAAAGAGAATAGCAAGAAAACTTAAACTAAAAAATTTAAGAATTTTTCTGCAAACCTATTGACTTAACTTGAAAAAGTTAGTATAGTACAGATACAGAAACTTAAACAAAATAAGTTAATAAAACTAAATAACCATCCAAACTGATACCACTGGAAGAACAGGCGATGACCAAAAGCGAGCGTGTCGAAGGTGGAAACACGACAAAGTACCGAGCAGGGCAACTTGTCAGGAACGGGGGAGGGAGAATGGCGAAGAACAATGAAAATGAAAAACAAGAGGAGATGAAGTGTATGACGAATAAAAATTTTATGACTGCCCAGGATGTAGCAGACGCATTGGGCGTATCAAAGTCTTATGCCTATAAGCTTGTCAGACAGTTGAACGATGAGATGGAAGCACTTGGCTATATCACTGTCAGGGGCAGAGTGGATGCGAATTATTTTCGTAAAAAAGTATGTTACAGCGAATAAGGGAAAGGAAGTGATTGAATGGCTGTATACAAAGATAATGCCACAGGAACGTGGAGGGTAGTGTTCCGTTATACCGATTTTACCGGGGAACGGAAACAGACACAGAAAGTGTGCTGAAAAAACTGCGCAGCTATCAGCAGGAAGGCAGACAGCAGATGAAGCAAACAAAGAAGAAATCCAGAGATATGGAGAGATAAGAAAGGTGGAACAGATTATGAAGAAAACAATTTTTGAAGAAATGGGTGGTACTTATATCAGGCAAGGGGATTATTTCATCCCCTGCCTTACCTTGCCGGAGGAAGAAGAACCGAGATTTGTTGGTGTATGGGGAAAAAGACATTTGCGATATTTGAAGGAATATCGCAGGAATGTATATCTGGATCTGCTTATGAGTGGCAGACTGAATAGTTATCTGGCTGATATAGAAGAACAGGCTCAGGAACGCTTTGAAAGGCTGATAGACCAGATGAAGCAGGCACAGGGAATTACGGAGCAGTTAAAGGCGGACAATGCCTGGGAATGGGTAGGCAGAATGAATAACATACAGGCGTGTGCAAGGGAGACTGTGGATAGAGAGATGATTTACCAGTAAGAAAAGCGGTATGGCGGAGAGTAAGTCTGGAGATGGCTTGCTTTCCGTTATGCGGTAATACTGGTTGGTGTAGACAATCTTAGTATTTTTCATATTTTTGAACTCAACACAAAAGGGACTTCGTGTTGTTCTGTTTGATATTCGTATTTGGTATGATGAAATCATCAAATAAAGGAGGCAACAAGCCATGAATACAGATAAGATTTATGCAGAGCAACTCGCAAACGAATATGCACCAAAGGACACTTCAAAGGTAGTAGCCCTTCGCAAACTGGATGCTAGGGCAAAACTTCCGGCTACTATTTTTACCTATACTTTCGGAATTATTGCTGCACTTGTAACAGGTGTCGGAATGTGCTTTTCCATGAATGTAATCGGCAGTGGAACAACTACTATGTTTGTTCTTGGGGTTATTGTTGGTATTGTTGGATTAGCAGGTATGGGCATCAATTATCCAATTTACAAAAAGATGTTGGCTAAGGGAAAACAAAAATATGCTTATGAGATTATAGAGCTTGCAAAAGAAATCAGCGAGTAATCTTATGAAACGGATAAAGCAGATTTTGAAAAGGATATTATTTCCGTCAAAGATGAAACTGATTTGTATTCCAGTCGTATCATTTATAATACTTATCTTTATCCTAATATCACAAAAATCAAGAACTATGCCGGCATATCTGATTTATTGTATGTCGGCATATTCGCTTGTAATTTAGCTATTGGCTGTACCATCACTGACAAAACGGATAAAATCAGCTATAATAAGTAATGGAATTATTCAAAAAATAACCACAACGCCAATTATAGGAAAATATCTTAATGATCTTGCTTTTCGTGGGAATATCAATATTTGTCAGGGAATGATAGTCAATTATGTTTATGTGATATTCCGTGTTATAACGGGAATTAGATATACTTCGGTATGGTTTATATCTATGGCCGGCTATTATCTGGTATTGGGTGCCTTACGAACGTATTTGGTTTATTGTTACTATCATCGAAATCAAGAAGTAGAATACCGTTATTATCGAAAAACAGCATGGATGTTATTTTTGCTGAATATTCCCATGGGTGGTATGATTGTTCTGATGGTGCGTACAAATTCAGGATTCACATATCCGGGTTATATCATATATTTGTCTGCACTTTATACTTTTTACACAATGATAACAGCAGTTGTCAATGTAGTAAAATTTCGTAAATTAGGCAGCCCTATTTTGTCTGCTGCCAAAATATTGAATTTTATATCAGCTATGATGTCGATTCTCGGTTTACAGACGGCAATGATATCTCGCTTTTCAGAAAATGGAGACAATTACCGTAAAACGATGAATGCGATTACGGGTGGTTTTGTATACTGTATTGTGATCTTTGTTGCTGTTTTTATGCTGATTTGCAGTAGAAAAAATAAGAAAGAAGGTGGGAATCGTTGACCAGATCGGAAAGTAAATATTTTGTCACTGCTACGAAAATGGATGAAGCATTTTTGAGACTTCTTGAAAAGAAAGATATTTCTTATATCACAGTAAAAGAAATATGTGAAACAGCAGGAGTCAACCGTTCTACCTTTTATCTGCATTATGAAACAATCAGTGATTTGCTATCAGAAAGTGTCAATTATCTAAATGATCAGTTTCTCGCATATATGAAAAAAGATAAGGAGGCTGTTGTTTCAAGGCTGCAAAAATGTTCCTTAAACGAGTTGTTCCTTGTTACACCGGAATATCTCACTCCATATCTTGGTTATATAAAGGAATACAAAAAAATATTTCGTACCGCAATAGAAAATGCTGCGGTATTGGAACTGGAAAAAAGCTATGATAAGATGTTTTGTTATGTGTTTACACCTATTCTGGAACGCTATGAGGTACCTGAAAAAGACAGAACTTATATTATGGCATTTTATATCCGAGGATTGATGGCAATCATTACGGAGTGGTTAAAGACAGATTGTAAGGATTCTATTGAATATATTATTACTGTGATACAAAAATGTGTCATGCGTCATCAGGAGGAAAAATGAAAGCAGGAATATATTTAGGAAAAGAACAGATTGAACTTCGGGAACTGCCTATTCCTGAAGTAGGTGATGAAGACGTTCTGGTAGAAAATATTTATTCCAGTATCTGTGGTACCGATGTGTCAGTTTACTTTCATGGTCCGGGTACAGGGCATAAAGTTACTGTGGGTGGAGAATTTGGACATGAGACGGTATCACGCATTGTTAAGGTTGGAAAAAATGTTACGGACTTTACGGTAGGTGAAAGGGTATATCCTTATCCACGTTTCGCCACGGGTGATACGAAACGGGCAGGCACGATTGGTGGTTTTTCGGAATATATTCTTATCCCTAATGCAAAAAGAAATCATTCGCTTTACAGTGTGGATGAACGCATCTCAGATCGTCTGGCAAGTCTGATTGAACCGTTTACAGTTGGCTGCCGTGCTGCCAGAAGAGGAATGATTCCAGATGGAAAAAATAAATATATTTCAGGACAAAATGCTGTTATATTTGGCAGTGGAACGATTGGTATTGCTGCCGCAGTTGCTTTTCAGTATTTTGGTATGAAAAAAGTTATGGTCTGTGATTATTCGGATTTTCGATTAAATCTTGCAAAAGAACTGGGGGTTGCTATTTGCAATCCACAAAAAGAAGATTTTGCTGTAAAATCAAAAGAATACTTTGGAACTGCACCATCCTTGAATGGACAAACTGCCAATATTGATTGTTGGCTGGATGCTGCCGGGGCAGAAAATATTTTGGATGATTTCATGCAGCTTGGGAAAATTGAGAGTCGATTTGTATCTGTGGCGGTAAACAACAAGCCACGAAATATCGACCTGTTGTATATGACCTATGCTCAGCAGAGTATCATTGGTTCCGGTGGATATATGCCGGAAGATGTGAGGGATGTTCAGAATATTATGACTTGTGGAAAATGGAATTTAGAGAATATTATTACACATGAATTTCCATTGCCGGAACTTGCACAGGCTATCAGGACTGCGGGTGACGTTGTTCGTGCTGGAAATGTGGTTATACGGATGGCTGATGCGAAAGAATATTAAAATTTCCAGATTCCAGTTTACCCGATGCATGTAAATAATCAAATAAAATTATTGACACCATATACGATACCACCTATAATAAAAAGGGATAAACTGATAACACGTATATGCAATTTATCGAAAGACCTCCGGTTTGATGAGTTGCGAAAGGTATTGGAAAGTTACGGATATGAAATGAATGCACCGAGAAGCGGAAGTAGTCATTATACGTTCAGAAAACAGGGTTGTATGCCGATCACAATACCGAAGCACGAGCCGATCAAGAAAGTATATGTGGAAATGGTAAGGCAGATTGTAGAAAGCGAGGCGAAGAATGATGAAGACGCTGAATGATTACATGGCAATGTCCTATCGCATGGAAATTGTAGAAGATAAAGATGAAGGCGGATTTGTGGTTTCTTATCCGGATTTGCCTGGCTGTATTACCTGTGGAGAGACTGTGGAAAGTGCAGTAGCGAATGCATTGGATGCGAAAAAGGCATGGCTTGAAGCAGCATTGGAAGATGGTGTGGAAATTCATGAGCCGGACAGTCTGGAGGATTATTCCGGGCAGTTCAAATTGAGGATTCCACGAAGCCTGCACCGATCACTGGCAGAACATTCGCAGAGAGAGGGAATCAGCATGAACCAGTATTGCGTATATCTTCTTTCTAAAAATGATGCGGTGTACTCGAAATAACGGTTGCACAGTAGCTTTAGTGCAGTTATAATGAAGTGGCAACATATTGGCAACAGAGAATCAGTGAGCCAGAATAATATATGTAACAGAGATAAAATATCGGCTGAAAAGTCATAAAACTTAAATAAATATGTTTAAGAATAACAATGACGAAGCCGAGTTTGAATAACGGACTTGTTCAGGGGCAAAGTCATTTATCCTGAAAAGGGCAAAGTGGACTATCACCAAAAACAGAATATGAAGATGGATAAGACCTTGTTTGGAACCATTTATGGGACTCCAAAAAGGTCTTTTTTCATCATCATATTATAGGAGATAAACCTTGTAAATACAGGCATTAGAGAGTATTTAGTATCAATGGTTATCTTCTTAATTCCCAGATTTATGAGAGTTTATTCATTTTTGGGAAGCTGTTTTTGGGAGGATAATTTACTTTGCCTTTTTTTATGGAAAAAACGATAATCCTGTTTGCCTCTGAACACCAGAGGGAACAAATTATAATATCGGAAAGTTTGGACATATGAGATGTGAGTATCTGAAGGAGTTCAGACATGGGTATTATATGGAGCTATTGCTTGAAGGAAAGTTGAATGAATATCTGCATGATATTGATGAGGAATGCCATGAGATGCTGGATAGGATTGTGGAAAAGATGAAGGACAAAGGTTCAATTGTAAACATGAACTAGTAACGATATAATTATAGCGAGAACAGGAGGTGAGAACAATGCGTATTGGTGAACAGATAAAAAACTATAGAAAAACTGTGGGA
>CAKRIZ010000034.1 GCA_934351445.1 uncultured Eubacterium sp. | reverse complement strand
ATATAAAAAAGAGTCGCTCGCGACTCTTTTTTATATCTTTTGATATCTCATTTTATGCATTTGCTTTTTCGGGCAGCTGTGCCAATATCACAGCAGCAAAGATCAATACACATCCGGCTATTTCTCTCGGCGACAGCTTCTGATGTAACACCATCCATCCGGTCAGAACCGAAAACACAGACTCCAGACTGAGCAGCAATGTAGCCACTGTCGGATTATAATTCTTCTGTCCGATGATCTGTAACGTATATGCGACACCGCTGGATAATACACCCGCATATAGAATCGGTCCTGCACCTGCCACAATCCCTGCGATACTCGGTGTCTCAAACAACAACATCGCAGCTCCGGATAGCACACCACTCACCAGAAACTGTATACAGCTCATCTTGACACCATCTACAAGCGGCGAAAAATGATCAATCACCAGGATATGGAAAGAAAACAAGAGCGAACAACCGAGCAGATACAGATCGCCCCGCTCCAGTGCAAATCCTCCTGTCATGCACAGCAGATAAAAACCCACTAACGCGATACACACACCCATCCATATCTTAAATCCGCACCGCTTGCCCAAAAACAGCCCGAGAACCGGCACGATCACAATATAAAGCGCCGTAATAAAACCTGCTTTACCAACTGAAGTGTACTGCATGCCAAACTGCTGCATACTCGTCGCAGCACATAAGACTACGCCGCAGCTGACACCTCCGGCCAGCAATGTCTTTCGATCTGATTCTGCCGCAGCACGCGCACGTTCTTCCGGAGATTTCAGCCGTTCCAACAGAAAAATACAAGGAATCAATACCACTCCGCCAATGATGCTGCGCACACAGTTAAATGTCAGCGGTCCCACATAATCCATCCCGACACTCTGTGCAACAAATGCGCTGCCCCATATAAATGCAGCTAACAGCAGCATTGCAGGATTTTTCCAATTAAAACTCTTCATCATTGCAATTTATGTCCTGTAATCTCTCCCATCGCATCCGTCAGCTGCTCCAGTTCATCCCTGATCTCACGGTTGCAGGAACCAAAGTCCGCAGCCAGCGAGCCGACCTTATTTGCAACGATCGCAAAACCTCTGCCGACTTCTCCGGCACGCGCAGCTTCGATCGATGCGTTTAATGCCAGTATCTTCTGGTTCTTCTCGAGCTTATCAAGATTCTTGGTATAAGAATTGATGTTGCTGATATAGGATTCGACATCCCCGATGCGTTCTTGTACCGTATCATGCTGCCGGTTCTTCTGACTATGATAGTATGCATTCTCTACCAGGCTGTTCACAACGAGCCCTAACAGATCCGCACCTGCACGGATCGATTCCTCTGAGCTGATCTTCACCTTGCGCAGTGCTGCTATATATGCATCCGGGTCAATCCCCAGTTCCTCAGCGATCGCGCGGAATTTATTCTCATCCGGCTCCTTCGGCAGGATCTGTCCACCGATAATCTTGCCTACATATTGACCATCTACTACGATATCCTTGCTGAAATCCATCAGTCCCGCATGACAGTAGTATACGTCTTTACCCTGCTGGTCACATTTGATACACCGCTTTGCGCCTTTCTCACAGCCTCTCGTATACTTCATACAAAAATCTGTAAATCCAATCTCACCTGATATGTATTCACCGTTCGCATCCAGCGCGATGGTAGCCATACCGGTCGCTTTTGACCACGAACTAAGAATACTATCCAATTGCTGTCTGTCTACAAAATCAGTAATGTTCATTTGACTGTCCCCCTGAACTTTATAATTATATATCATTTTACCACACTTCATGTTTAAAGCAACTGCTTATTGACATTTTTTGTACATTTTAGACATGCAAAAAACGCCGGATCCGGCACTGCCAGCTTTTTATGTTAGATAGATATCAGGTACCCGGCATAACACAAGCAGGTGCACCGCCAAGCGATGCACCTGCATAAATATAAATAGGAGAATTATGAAAAATTTTGTTCTTTTTTGTTTTACTCACTCTTCTTCTTTGAGACTACATCAAAGATAACAGCAGCTAATAATACAAGTCCTTTTACAACTTTCTGGTAGTTGGCATCCACACCCATGATAGACATACCCAGGTTGATGACACCCATCAGAACCGCACCGACGATAACGCCGGGAACTGTACCGGTTCCACCGTATGCAGAAGCACCACCGATGAAGCAGGAACCGATTGCATCCATCTCGTAGTTCTGTCCATATGTAGGCTGTGCAGATGTCATACGGGCAATGGTCAGCATACCTGCGAGAGCTGATAACAGACCCATGTTTGCATATGCTAAGAAATATACGTTATTGGTATTGATACCTGATAACTTGGTTGCCTTCTCGTTACCACCGACTGCATAAAAGTAACGTCCGGTTGTTGTCATAGATGTAATATAACCGTAGATTAATACGATCACGAGTACCCATACGAGTGCAGTCGGGATACCCTTATATTTTGCAAGGCAGTATGCAAACCATAAGATAACTACGCTAAGTACAACAGTCTTTGTAATCAATGCGCTGAATGATCCGGTCTCATATCCTTTGGACTTCTTGGTCATGTAACCCTTTAACTGTACGATCACGAAGATCACAACTGCGAGTACACCAGCCAGTAAACAGGTCAGGTTGATCGATGCATTACCAAATAAATCAGGGATATAACAATCAGCGCCACCACCAAACAGATTGATGAATGTCTCGTTCTTGATAGAGATCGTCATACCATTGAGCACTACGTTCGAAAGTCCTCGGAACACGAGCATACCTGCCAGTGTTGTGATGAATGGCGGTACATGTACAAATGCAATCCAGAAGCCCTGCCATGCGCCGATTGCCAGACCAACCAGCAGCATAAGCAGAATGGATACCCATACATTCACGCCCTTGTTCTCCATCAGTGTGGCTCCGACTGCTCCGACGAAGCAGACGATAGAACCAACGGAAAGGTCGATGTTACCACCGGTCAGGATACATAATAACATACCGGTTGCCAGCACGAACACGTATGCATTCTGTGCGATTAAGTTGTTAATGTTCTGCGGAAGCAATATTTTTCCACCTGTTTTCCATGCGAAGAACGCGGTTACAAGCAGTAATACGATAATCATCGTATATTTTTTTACAAATTCCATAATAGTTTCTTTATTCATTGTCTACTCTCCTTTGCTCGATTTCAGAATGTAAGACATGATCTTCTCCTGCGTTGCTTCTTCCTTGTTTACCTCGCCAACGATCTTGCCTTCATTCATGACATAAATACGGTCACTCATGCCAAGAACCTCCGGAAGCTCGGAAGAGATCATGATTACAGATTTACCAGCTGCCACCAACTGATTGATGATGCAGTAAATCTCATATTTTGCGCCGACATCAATACCGCGGGTCGGCTCATCCAGAATCAGAATATCCGGATCAGCAAACATCCATTTTGCCAGCAGCACCTTCTGCTGATTACCTCCGGAGAGGTTGCCGACATTCTGCTCCACCGTCGGACATTTTGTCTTTAATTTTTCTTTGTAGTCGACTGCGACTGCATATTCTTTATCTTTATCGATCACGCGATGTTTGGATACCGCATCAAGATTGGCCAGTGTCGTATTGATCTTGATCGGGTTCGATAAGATCAGTCCGTTGCCCTTCCGATCCTCTGTCACATATGCCAGCTTATGGTCAATCGCATCACGCACATTCTTTAAGTGCACTTCTTTTCCGTTGATGATGAGCTTTCCTGAGATACTTGTTCCGTAGCTCTTGCCAAAGATACTCATCGCCAGCTCTGTACGTCCTGCGCCCATCAGACCGGAGATACCTACGACCTCACCTTTGCGCACATTGATCGATACGTCATCTACTACCTTACGCTCTGTATACAGCGGATGATGAACGGTCCAGTTTTTCACTTCCAGGTTGACCTCGCCGATCTTGACATCCGGTCTCTTCGGGAACCGGTCTGCGATCTCACGGCCAACCATTCCGCGGATGATACGGTCCTCGTTGATTTC
This sequence comes from uncultured Eubacterium sp., assembly GCA_934351445.1. GTDB lineage: Bacteria > Bacillota > Clostridia > Lachnospirales > Lachnospiraceae > W0P33-017. The sequence goes on along the minus strand of CAKRIZ010000034.1, from coordinate 19,586 downwards.
GTCTTTACCTTTTACCAGCGTCTCGATGGTCGAACCATCGCGGATCACGGTAATCTTATCTGCCACATAAGCGACCTCATTCAGCTTATGTGAAATAATAATACAGGTCATTCCTTCCTGTTTAAATTTCAATAACAAATCCAGCAGTGCCTTCGAATCTGTCTCATTTAAAGATGCTGTAGGCTCGTCGAGGATGAGCAGCTTTGCATTTTTCGCCAATGCCTTTGCGATCTCAACCAACTGCTGTTTTCCGACACCGATATCTTTGATCAGTGTTCTCGAAGATTCTTTCAATCCTACTGTCTGTAAATGTTTATCTGCCTGGCCGTATGTCTCGGTCCAGTCGATCTTAGCCTTTTTTCCACGCTCATTTCCAAGAAACATGTTTTCGCCGATCGTCATATACGGAATCAGCGCCAGTTCCTGATGGATAATAACAATTCCTTTTTCTTCACTATCTTTAATTTTTGTGAATTTGCACAATTCCCCATTATATATGATGTCACCTTCATAGGTCCCATAGGGGTAAATACCGCTCAATACATTCATCAGTGTGGACTTTCCTGCACCGTTCTCACCGACCAGTGCATGGATCTCGCCCTCTTCTACCTGAAGGTTGACATTATCCAATGCCTTTACACCGGGAAATGTTTTGGTAATATTTTTCATTTCAAGCAATGTCTTTGCCAAAAGAATCCCTCCCTGCTTATCTCCTTAAAAACAGGCGGGCTGTCTATCACCCGCCTGCAAAAACTCATGTTACACGTTTTTACTTCAGATCATCCTCTGTGTAATATCCAGAATCGATCAGGAGCTCTTTGTAATTGTTTGCGTCAGCAAATACAGGCTCGCAGAGGTATGAAGGAATGACACCGGTTCCGTTATCATATGTCTCTGTATCATTTACAGGTGCTTCCTCACCCTTCATGATGCTCTCAACCATGATAACAACCTGTGCTGCTAAAGCACGTGTATCCTTGAAAATAGACATTGACTGCTTGCCGGCAATGATATTCTTAACACTTGCCACGTCACAATCCTGACCAGTTAAGATCGGGTACTTTCCGGTATAGTTAGATGCTAATGCATTGGCAACACCGAGTGCGGTAGAGTCGTTAGATGCTAATACAACATCCAGATCTTTGTCTGTGTAGTATGAAGATAAGATGTTCTCAAATCTTGCCTGTGCGGTCTCTGTTGCCCAGTTAGCTGTAGCAACATCTTCCTTTGCTACCTGGCCTGAAGGGATTACCAGCTTGCCTGCATCGATGTACGGCTGTAATACGTCCATAGCGCCGCCATAGAAGAAGTTCACGTTGTTGTCACCGGGATCACCAGTTACGATCTCCATGTTGAACGGTCCGTCCTGATTGTCAAGGTCTAACTGATCAACGATGTACTGTCCCTGAGTCTTACCTACAAGGTAATTATCGAATGTAGCATAGTAAGAAACTGCATCAGAGTTCATGATCAGACGGTCATAAGCGATAACCGGGATGTTCTTCTCTTTAGCCTGTGCTAATACAGTTCCTAAAGAATCACCATCGATAGATGCGATAACGAGTACCTGGCATCCGTTGTTGATCATGTTCTCAACCTGTGAAACCTGAGTAGCGATATCGTTTGATGCGAACTGTAAGTCTACATCATATCCTGCTGCCTCAAGCTCTTCCTTCATGTTGGTACCATCCTGGTTCCATCTCTGAAGATCCTTGGTCGGCATTGCAACACCGATCAGTCCGCCTTCGCCTGTTGCTGCTGCGTCATCTGCAGATGCATCGTCTGCCGTGTCATCCGCTGCATCATCTGTTGTGTCATCTGTTGCTGCGTCATCTGTTGTTGCTGCATCATCTGCCGGAGCATCTGTCTTTGCGCTTCCGCAGCCGGTAAATACGGTTGCTACCATTGCTACACTAAGTACTGTTGCTAATAGTTTTCTTTTCATTTTTGAAAACCCTCCCTTGTTTTGATGAACTAACTATAACATATTGGTTTCTGTACAAACTTGTGATATTCTGCACATTTTTTCTGCACAGATATTTTGACAAAATAATAGCAGGACAAAATTGTCATCCACAATCTCATCCTGCGCAAATATTTGCTATTGCAAAAACATGTATTCTCAGTCTTATTTTACATTCAGGTAGATCTCACTCTTCTCATGGTATTTTCCGGTGATAATCTCGTCCATATTCTCCTTTGTGACCGCAACCGGTTCCAGACATTCATACCTGATATCGTTTGTTCCGTCCGAGATCGTCTGCTTCACGCCCGGATCTTCATCCTTTGCCAGCATGACCGCAAGCTCTGCCGCCCGCTGCGCCAGTTTCTCCACCGGCTTATAGACTGTCATGCACTGTGTGCCCTCGACAATCCGCTGGCATGCATCCAGATCCGCGTCCTGTCCGACTACACACACACTGCCTGCCAGCCGGTGTTCGGATAATGCACGGATCGCCTGCCCTGCAATACTGTCGTTTCCGCACATAATACCATCGGGCTGCGGCATCGCGCTCAGATAGCTGCTCGTCACGGAAAATCCCGTCTCTGCCAGCCAGTTTGGTGCATGCTCCGTCAGCGTGATAGACAGATCCGATCCTGCCAATGTCTGGGCAAAACCTTTCATGATCTCAGATACATTGTTATCTGCGAGCGGACCACAGATCTGTAAGATCTGTCCGGTGCCATCCAGATGTTCCCGCATATGTTCTCCCATGAGTTCCCCAACGCGCTCATTATCAAATGATATGTATAGGTCTGCATTTGCGTTTAGAATCGGTCTGTCGTAGGCGATCACCGGAATGCCTGCCCTGTGTGCATCTGCGACCGCACTCTTTAGATCCGCTCCCTCCGTAGCCACCTGCACAATTACGATCGCATCGACTTTCTTCTTTATAAAGTATTCAATCTGATTGACCTGTTCTTCGATACTGCCATTCGCATTCTGGACATTCACCTGTGCGCCGAGTTCCTGCGCTGCAGCTACAAACACATCGCGGTCTCGCTGCCAACGCTCGATTACAAACGAATCAAACGTAATGCCAATCTGCAGCTGGTTATCATCCTCCTGCTGTTCCTGATCATCCACGGTTTCTGTCTTCTGACAACTGCATAGTAACACGCAGCTCATAAGCCCAAGTGCCAATACTCTTGTGATCTTTGTCCTGATAATTGTACCAATGCCCATTCTCGTCTTCATCATTTCTCCCGCTCCCGATATTCTGTCGGTGTCAGTCCGACATTCTTTTTGAAGATCCGGCTGAAATAGTTCGGATCACTGTAGCCGATCGCTGCACAGATCTCTTTCATGCTAAGGTTTTCATCCTTTAGCATTACTTTTGCCTGATCCATGCGAAGCCCGGTCAGATACTCGACAAAATTGCTGCCGGTCTCCTCCTTGAACAGTTTACTGAAATAATATGGGCTGATATCCAATTCCCTGGACAACTCATCCAGCGACAGATCCTTTCGGTAATTCTCATTGATGTATTCCTTTGCCCGCTGTACGAGGCTGTTCTCATGCTCATTCTTTTTCGTATGCATATTCGCATTGCATTCCCGGAACTTCTCCGTGAACCAGCTGCGCAGTTCACGCACGGAGCCTGTATTCATGACATCTCCCAGATAATTGGCGCGGTCATCAAAATGATACGTCATGCCACCACTCAGATATGCCTCATGCTCTGCAAACAATACAAACTCCAGCGTCTTTAACCGGATACTGTCCGGCTTCTCCTGATAGTTTTCTGCCATCCAGTCAAAATAGCGCGCCGCCGCCCTGCCACATTCTTCGGATGTACCATCGCGCAGTCGGTCGAACAATTCATTTTCCAGATCCACACGATATTCCTCATCGTAGCGGCACTGGATCGGCAGATCATCCACATGTGCAACGCTTCCATTTGAATTGTCCAACGCTTTGAGTGCTTCTTCATAGGAGTCCATGCTATCCATGAGTTTCCGGATGGAGCCAATACCGATACGGAAACTGATATCGATCTCTTTTTTTAGTCTTCTGGCGAGCGCGCGGCACGTATCAATCATATCGATACGCTCCTCATACGTCACCTGTTGCTTCGCACACGGCAAAAAGACAGGCACTTTGTTGGATATCACTGCTCCGACCACACAATTCCACTGCTCTTTTAATAATTCACGGAACTTCTGATAATTTTTCTGCATGCGCACACTCGCTCCGACCGCATTTGTCATCTGTCTGCCATGCTGGTCATCACCCATGACAAATGCCAACATACATCCATAGTCCGTCTCCAGCCCGAGCAGGCTTTTATAATTCTCCACATCCTCCTGCGCGTACTCGTTAAACATCGTTGCATAGATAAATCCATTTTCAATGATCGGCGTGACCGATTCCATCTTCTCACGGATAAACAGATCCTGGCTACGCTTCTTTCTGCGCGAATCAATCCGTTCAACCGCACGCCGCACGACCTCACAGATCGACAGCTTGTCAAATGGTTTTGTCATATATTCGAGCACACCCAGATTTACAGCTTCCTTTGCATAATCAAATTTATCATAGGCCGAGAGCACGATAAATTCCGCCGTCTGATTGCTCTTTTTGATCTCACGTATTGCATCGATTCCATTGATCCCCGGCATCTGTATATCCATGAACACGATATCCGGCCGGAAGATCTCAGCCAGTTCGATCACATCACGCCCGGTGCGTGCCATCTCGATCTCACATTCATCCGGAAAATTTTTCTCGATGATCATCTTCAGGGAATCACGCACAATTCCCTCATCATCAGCTAACATGACCCGATACATGCTATTCCTCCTCATCTGCAAACGGAATCGTGATCACGACCTCCGTTCCTTTGTTTAATCCCTCGCTTAATATCTCCATCTTTGCCTGGTCATGAAAGAACAGGTTCAACCGTTCGATCACATTGCGCATACCGACACCATTGGAATGGTCGGTCGCAGCTTCCTCGTCAATCGATCCGGTCAGCACCTGGTCGATCCGCTCTCTCATCATACCTGCGCCATTGTCCCAGACACTGATGCTGATGTGATGATCCTTACGGCAAACCGTCAGCTCAATCCGTCCTTCCCAGTCAATATCACGGATCCCGTAATTCACTGCATTCTCCACAAGCGGCTGCAGGATCATGCCCGGTACTGCCACATTGCCCAGCGACTGATCCACCTCTTTTTCAAAGTGGATCTCACCCGCAAACCGTACATTTAAAATATAGACATAATTATCTACCAGGCGAACCTCCTCACCAAGTGTCACCTGTTGATTATTTTTGCGCACATTGTAGCGGAAAAACTCAGACACATTCAGCAGAAACTGCTCTGTTTTCGCCGCATCCTCCATCATCGCAAGCTGTGCACCCGCATTCAGTGTATTAAATAAAAAATGCGGATTGATCTGCGCCTGCAGATATTTGAGCTGTGCATCCTTCAGATGGCTCTGCATCATCAATTCACGCTCTTTGAGCTGGCTCTCTCGCTCCATCGTGATCCGTAGCTGTTCGATATAGGTGCGGATGCTCGTCACCATCTGGTTAAAGGCAGCCGTCACGATACCGACCTCATCCTGCTGCTGTACCGGTATCTGGTCGATCTCCAGATTTCCTTTTGCGATCTCATTGGCTGCTTCTGCCAGCAATTTGAGTGGTTCGGTAATCAGCCGTGTACTCATCACGATCAGGCTGCCGTTTCCAATCAGGACAAGCAGCAGAATGATTACTGTGATCACCTCTGTATAGCGCAGGGATTCAACCAATGCCCGATATGTCACCGAATTATTTTTAAACTGCTCATTGTTCAGACTATATATAAACGTATGTATTTCATCATACAACAACGAGGAATCTCCATACAAAGACGCATATTTTTCCACATTCCGTCCACGTTTTGCCTGTATGATCTCACCTGACAGCGCAAGATAGCTCTGTGACAGGCCATAGATATTTTTCTCCGTCAATAGTATCTCATTATCGGTCGCCTTGCGGTTGAGCATCTCCAGCAGATCCCTGTATTCCTGTTCACAGCGGTAATAACGCTCCATCGCATCTGAGCTCTTGGTCTGCAGGTAATCGGATGTCGCTGTCTGCAATGCGTCCAGTCCATCCGATAGGTCGTTCAGGCTGACATTGCTCGTATAGACTTTCTCTACACGCCGCAGCATCTCACTGACGGATGCATAGGTATACAAATTGACGATCACAATAAAGCATGATGTCACCACAAACAGCATAATCAGTTTCTGGCGCAGTGTCAGATTCATCCATTTCTTCTTCATAAGCCCTGCTCCTGCCCGATACGCGCCAGACGCTCCCCTGCTTCTGCCGCGGTGATCAGTTGTACATCAACGGCTGTATATCCGTTTGTATACCCGGTCTGCCGGTATTCATCCAAAGCCCTTACGCTTAACCGCCCCATCTCTGCCGTATCCGGTGCGATCGTTACCGTAAGAATATTTTTTGCCAGTGCATCCAGAATCTGCGGTGAATCAAAATAGCCGAAGATCTGTACAACACCCACTTTGTTATAATCGACTGCCGCCTGATACGCACACTGTGTATAGACACCGCTCAGGCAGACCAGAATGTCAGGCGTCTGATCCTCATCCAGAAAGACATCCCGGATATACTCCTCCGCACCAAAGCTATCCAAATTATCTACCTGAACCGCATCTACAGCTACTTCATGTGTGATTTTGATTTCCCGTTCCAGCGTTTCACGAATACCCAGTAAAATCAGGTTTCCCGATGTATCGCCTGAATTATTCTCGATCAGCACCAGCACTTTTTTCATGCGCTTCTTGTCATTGCCTTTTAATGCCTGTTGGATCTGTCTGCCATATTCCTGTCCAATATTATAATTATTGGCACCGGCAAAACACTGGCGCTTACTGCCGCTGCAATCGTTGAGTACAGTTGCCACCGGAATGCCCTGATTTACCGCCTCATTGATGCAGGCCGTCATCTCATCACTGTCATCCCCGTTGACAATGATACCGTCCACCGAAGCCTGTACAGCCATTTTCACCAGTTGACAGGTGTCATATTTCACCGCGAGATTATCTCCGAAACGCTCCACATAGATGCCCTGTTTTTCACCTTCAGTCCTAGCGCTCTCATATACAGCATCCCATAACCCACTGTCTTCTTCCCCCGTGATCATCACGTAATGTCTGCCATACGTCGTCATCTGCTCTATTTCTTTGCTCGTGCCACCATAGAGCACTCTTCCATACACCATCAATACAACTGGTGCCAGAATAAATACTGCCACCAGCAAAAAAATAGTTATTTTTCTCTTTATCATAATAGTTTCCTTAGACTGCACTCTGACCTATATCCATTATCTATGATGCAAAACCGGAATATGCCCATGAATACTCACAGGTATATTCCGGTCATATTATATCAGATCCGATTCATCTTGTGAACGGTCAACAATTTTATGCGAACGGATTCTCCGTCGGATAAGGCAGGGATGCAGGCTGGTTGTAGTTCAGATCCTCTACCGGTACTCCGAGATACTTAAATACTTCGAATAATTCCTTTCCGTAATGTCCGAAAGCAACCGCTCCGTGATGAGGATAATTCTTCTCAATCAGTACATGTCTGTAGAAGCGTCCCATCTCCTTGATTGCGAACACACCGATCGCTCCGAATGACTTGGTCGCTACCGGAAGAACTTCTCCCTGTGCCACATATGCGCGCAGCTTGCAATCTGCTGTAGACTGCAGACGATAGAATGTGATATCTCCAGGAACAATATCTCCCTCGAGTGTTCCATTTGTCACCTCAACCGGCAGGCTTCTTGCCATGATCATCTGGTACTTCATCTCGTGGCTGGACAGCTTCTTTGAGCAGGTATTTCCACAATGGAATCCCATGAATGTATCCGTATGCTTATAATCGAATTTGCCCTCGATAGACTCCTTGTACATATCCTTCGGTACAGAGTTGTTGATATCGAGCAGTGTAACCGCATCCTCAGAAATGCAGGTTCCGATGAATTCGCTTAAGCATCCGTAGATATCTACCTCACAGGATACCGGGATTCCCCTTCCGGTCAGACGGCTGTTTACATAGCAGGGAACGAATCCAAACTGTGTCTGGAATGCAGGCCAGCATTTTCCAGCGATCGCTACATACTTGCGATATCCCTTGTGTGCATCTACCCAGTCAAGCAGAGTCAGCTCATACTGTGCGAGTTTGGCAAGAATCTCAGGCTTCTTGTTACCGGCTCCGAGCTCTTTCTCCATATCAGCAACAACCTCAGGGATTCTCGCATCTCCTTCATGCTTGTTAAATGCTTCAAATAAATCCAGCTCTGAGTTCTCCTCGATCTCTACACCGAGGTTGTATAACTGCTTGATCGGTGCATTACATGCAAGGAAGTTGAGCGGTCTCGGGCCGAAAGAAATAATCTTTAAATCTGATAATCCGATGATAGCTCTTGCGATCGGCAGGAATCCATGAATCATATCGGCAAGATCATCTGCGTCTCCAACCGGATACTCAGGAATATAAGCGCCTACGTTACGCAGTTTTAAGTTGTAGCTGGCATTGAGCATACCACAATATGCATCACCACGTCCCTGGATCAGGTCATTTTGTGACTCCTCAGCAGCAGCGATGAACATCTTCGGACCGTCAAAATGCTTTGCTAACAAGGTCTCAGAGATCTCCGGACCAAAGTTTCCGAGATAGACACATAATGCATTACATCCGGCAGCCTTAATATCCTCTAATGCCTGAACCATGTGGATCTCGCTCTCCACGATACATACCGGGCACTCATAGATGTCATCCTTGCCATACTTGCCCTCATATGCTGCTACGAGTGCTTTTCTGCGGTTTACAGATAAAGACTCCGGGAAACAGTCACGGCTGACTGCCACAATACCTACTTTTACTTTGGGAATGTTGTTCATTTTTTTATCCTCCTGATTTTTTAAATTCTTAGATTATATTATTTGACAGAGACATTCTCGCCGACCAGACCAATGTGTGATCCTTCCGGCAGACCGCCCTGCGGGTGTCCGATTAACCATTTATTTTTTGCGGTAATGAGCGCGTCCTCCCAGCCCTCATGATCTGCATCAAGCGGCAGATTTGTATCCTTCGGCAGTACAATCGCTACCTGGAACTTGTTATCCCCGACACTGCACGGCGCATAGTGAAGCGTCGTCGCATACAGTTCTACAGCAGTTCCCTTCGGCACGAAAAATGCCTCAATGAGAGAAGTATCATAGGTGAACTCATCTGTGATGTCCTTCTGCTGTCCGACTAATAAAATCGCATCCGTTCCGGCTACGTTAATCTCGGAAGAACGGTGGTACTCTACCGCGTTGAGCAGGTAGTTCTGTCCGTTACAGTATCCGATCTGGATCGGCAGTTCCCCATAGGTCTTTGCCTGAAGCTCTGCAAATACCGGCAGCTCCTCAAGTGCTGCAACAGAAGGCTCATAGACCACATCATCCGGTGTAGGGGTCTTTTCATTTAATGCCTGAACCAGTCCTGAAAAATCAATATTTTTTACGACTTTTCCGTATTTGCGGAAAGAATCATCTGTCACATTCTGAATCTTCATGTCAGTTTTCCTCCTCTTATTCCTATGCTTTCCTATACTATTTGATATCCTACTGAATCAATCCAAACAGCGGCTTGCAGGCCGGATAGATCTGCTTAAATTTCTGGTAACGTTCTTCATATTTTGCAGCCAGTTCAGGATCAGGTTCTACCGTATCGACCACCCTGACGATCTTTGCTGCCGCTTCCTCTACATTCGCATATTCTCCACATGCCACTGCTGCTAACATCGCGCCGCCCATTGACGGTCCTTCTTCATTGGCAGGCACATCTACCTTAATATTCAACACATTTGCAATCATCTTCTTCCACAGCGGGCTCTTTGCACCGCCACCGCAGATCTTTGTGCGCTCGATGGAGATGCCGAGCGATCTGGCTACCTCAAGCGAATCCCGCAGCGCAAACGCAACACCCTCGAGCACCGCCTGTGTCATATCCGCCCGCGTCGTATCCATCGTCATACCGATAAATGTCGCACGCGCATTCGGGTCATTGTGCGGGGAACGCTCACCCATCAGGTACGGCAGGAAGTATACGTGGTTCTCGCCCAGTTTTCCGATCTGCTTCTGCTCTGCAGCATAATCCGTCGTTCCGATGATCTCGTCCATCCACCATTTATTGCAGCTCGCTGCACTCAACATGCAACCCATCAGATGATAATGTCCGTCAGCATGTGCAAATGCATGCAGTGCATTATGCTTATCTACGCCAAATTTTTCAGAAGATATAAATACAGTTCCGCTCGTTCCAAGTGAAATATTACACTGTCCGTCACCGACAGTACCGGTACCGACTGCCGCTGCCGCATTGTCTCCGGCTCCAGCTGCGACCTTTGTCGTCTCCGGGATACCAAGCTGTGCTGCAATCTCAGGCAATACACATCCCACACACTCATAAGACTCATATACCTTTGCCATCTGATCTTCACTGATACCGCAGATGTCCAACATCTCCTTTGACCAGCAGCGGTTCTTGACATCAAATACGAGCATTCCGGATGCATCCGATACATCGGTACAGTGCACACCGGTCAGCCTGTATGCAATATAATCTTTCGGCAGCATAATCTTTTTAATCCGTGCAAAATTCTCAGGCTCCTTATTCTTCATCCAGAGAATCTTCGGCGCAGTAAATCCGGTAAACGAAATATTGGCCGTATACTCTGACAGCTTGTCTTTGCCGATCACATTGTTGAGATAATCACACTCCTCTGTGGTACGTCCATCGTTCCATAACAAAGCCGGCCGGATGACCTCGTCATTCTCATCAAGCACTACCAATCCATGCATCTGTCCGCCAAAACTGATACCTGCCACCTGGCTCTTGTCGCAATCTGCCAGCAGCTCCTTCAGTCCGGCCATCGTCTGTTCAAACCAGTCCTCAGGCTTCTGTTCAGACCAGCCCGGATGGGGAAAATAAATAGGATACTCTTTTGATACAATTTTCTGAATCTGTCCCTCTGTGTTCATGAGCAGCAGCTTGACTGCCGAAGTACCCAGATCCACTCCGATATAAAGCATATATTGACCTCCCTATGTGTGCCGGCTGTGCGCATCCATCGATTCCTGATTCCGCAACGTACAGCCGCCTTGTGAACATCGTGCACGCCCTATTGCGTGCACGTGCACGATAACGTTGTAGCTATTGTACATGAAGATCTATGGTTTTTGCAAGTCATTCACATAATTTTTTCAATAATAAGTGCATTTTTGTTTAGTTTTAACAATAATACACCATCATTTTTGTGTATTGTTTAAAATGTTACTCGTGCACGTTTATTGACTTTTTTCACGTGTTCATGCTATCCTTAACTATATTGATGTTATGGAGGAGCCTTATGACTACACTCAAAGAGATCGCTGATCTGGCAGGCGTATCTAGAGGTACGGTAGACCGCGTTTTGAACCACCGCGGTTCCGTCAACCCAAAAACTGCAGAAAAGGTCATGAATATCGTGCAGGCATTGGACTACCAGCCCAACCGTGCCGGGACGGCACTCGCTGCACAGAAAAAGAAATATAAAATCGGCGTCATCCTGTTCGGAAGGAGCAATCCATTTTTCGATGATGTCATGTACGGTGTCCAGGCAAAGGCCGATGAACTAAAAGGCTATGGGATCACAACGATCACACGCCGCGTGGATTTCGATGCCGATGCACAGTTGGCTGCGATCGATGAACTGGCCGCTGAAGGGATCAATGGCCTTGTGCTCGCACCCTACAACGATCTGACCCTGCGTGGACGGATCAACGAATTATCGGAGAACCATATTCCAGTCGTGACGATCAATACGGATATTGAGGGTTCACGCCGTCTGGCATACGTTGGCAGCGACTACTATCAGGGCGGCTGCATTGCTGCCGGTCTGTTCGCCCTTGCTTCACCGGATACGTTGTCTCTGGGCATCATCACCGGTTCGGATGGTGTGCTCTGTCACACAGAACGCATCCGGGGATTACAGACAACCCTCTCTGCCTCCTATGCACACATCAACATCGTCGGTATTGCCGAAAATCATGATGATGAAATCGAAAGCTATACGGTCACAAAGGAACTGCTCGCTGCACACCCTAATACCGATGCACTCTTTTTTACAGCAGGCGGCATCTATGGCGGATGTAAGGCTGTCACGGAGTCCGGGCTGCACCCACGCATTATCACTTTTGACGAGGTACCTACAACGCTTGAATTGCTGAAAAACGGCACTATCCTCGCCACAATCAGCCAGCAGCCCTATCACCAGGGCTACCATGCACTGGACATCCTGTTCGAATATCTCACATCGGGCATCCGTCCCGAAAACGAACTGCAATATGTCTCCCATTCCATTGTGATACGCGAGAACCTGGCAGAGCATATGGCTGTCGGAAACGGAATAAATGAAAAAAGCTGAATGCGAAACGCATTCAGCTTTTTATTTTTCTGATATAATATGTGTCATTAGACTCTTGACAGATATTCTCCGGTACGTGTATCGATCTTGATCACATCACCCTGATTAACGAATAACGGTACAGATACAACCGCTCCGGTCTCTACAGTCGCAGGCTTAGAAGCACCTGTCGCTGTATCGCCCTTGAAGCCGGGCTCTGTCTCTGTGATCTCAAGCTCTACGAACAACGGCGGCTCTACAGCGAACACATTACCGTTGTGTGAGCACATCTTCACCATCTCGTTCTCTTTTACGAACTTCAACGCATCACCGATAGATGCAGAATCCAGAGCAATCTGGTCATAAGTCTCTACGTCCATGAAGTAATACAGATCACCGTCTGCATACAGATACTGCATATCCTTGCGGTCGATACGTGCGGTGGGACACTTCTCCGTCGGACGGAAAGTCTTCTCAACAACACCGCCACTCTTGATATTCTTTAACTTTGTGCGGACGAAAGCTGCTCCCTTACCGGGTTTTACGTGCTGAAATTCAATAATCTGATAAATGTTTCCCTCTAACTCAATGGTCACACCATTGCGGAAATCTCCTGCTGAAATCATTTAAATGATCCTCCTTCAATGTCTGTCTCAGTGGCAAATGTATGATTGCACACCGTATACTAGCAATGATACTATATAAAAAGCGCTTTTTCAAGTTTTTTTTACCTGATACTACCCAAATTGTGAACAGTAGCGATTATTTTCCAAAATTCTCCTCCATCTGTGAGATTAAGTCAATTCTGTGCTGATGACGATCTACACCGGAAAAATCCGTCGTCAGGAATGTTTTTATAATATCCTTCGCCAGTTCTGAACCTACAATACGTGCGCCGATTGCAATGACATTCGCATCGTTATGCTCACGGATCAGGCGTGCAGTCGCCGTATCAGATACAGCCGAAGCACGGATTCCCTTTACTTTATTTGCCGCCAGTGAGATACCGACACCCGTTCCACAGATCAGCACACCAAAATCTGCCTCTCCCGATGCCACCAGCCTGCCGACCTTTTCGCCCGGAATCGGATAATCGATCGTCTCTCCGATCGGTGCACCGACATCAATCAGCTCATGCCCCATTCCAGTGATCAGCTCCATGATCTGTGTCTTTAACTCCCCTGCTGCGTGGTCATTTCCTATTGCAATCTTCATGTTTCCCCTTCTCCTTCTGATAAAAATATAATACGATACGTTCCAGATATCGTTTGAACACGATCTGGATCTCCTCTTTCGGATGAATCGGTTTGACTAAAATCGTGTAGATACCTGCACGGTTTGCACCCCACACATCCGTAAAAATCTGGTCACCGACAAACAGCGTTGTATGTACATCCGTCCCCATACGCTTCATTGCCTGTTCGTACCCCGCTCGTTTCGGTTTACCTGCTTTATATATGTAATCCGCACCGACGACAGCCTCGCAAAAGGACTTCACACGAGGCTCCTTGTTATTGGACAGCAATACACTCCGAAATCCCAATGCCTGCAGCCGTCCAAACAACTCTTTTGCGCGCTCATCGGCAGGCGCACCATGCGGAACCAGTGTATTATCCACATCAAAGATGATCCCCCGATAGCCTCTGCCCCTCCAGCTCTCGAAATCTATCCCGTAAGTTGACTCCACATATTCCCGCGGATAAAAGCATTGCAGCATGCCTGCGTCCTCCTGACGTTTCACATATTTTCCCCTTATTCATCTTAGCACATTTTATACTTTTCGCAAGTTAAAATATATATGCCGGCTGCTTCTGGTAAGTATATGGCAGCAAAAAACTTCCGGCCAGATCTGCCGTCTCTATCTCTTGACGATCGCGCGCCACCACACAATCCTGTCCGAGAAAATGCAATGCCTTTCTAAATTCCGGATTATTTTGTATTTGTTTTCATATTTCCAGACATTTTTGTCAGGGAAAACAAAAGAGACAACGATAAATCTCTGCCTTTATCGTTGTCTCCTGATTTTACTCACTCAATCTGAATCTTGCAACTATGTCATCCATGCTTGTTGCCTGTGCAGACAGCTCCTCACTGGTCGCAGATGTCTCCTGTGCCGTTGCTGAATTGGCCTGAATGATGTCTGCAATGCGTGAAATCTTCCTATCAGCCTGTGACATGGATTCGACCTGCATATTGCTTGCTTCCTCAAGACCTCTTGCGCTGTCGGCTAACAGCCGGATCGCTTCCACCACCTCGACTAAGACTTGATCTGTACTCTGAGCTACCTGATTACCGGTTTCAATCTCATGGATTGAAGTCTCGATCAGTTCCTTTGTATTCACTGCTGCCTTTGCACTCTGTTCTGCAAGGTTGCGGATCTGATCTGCTACGACAGCAAAGCCTCTTCCGGCATCTCCCGCTCTGGCAGCCTCGATGGAAGCATTCAGTGATAAGAGATTGGTCTGACTGGCAATATCTTCGATTTCTGTAATAACAGAACCGATCATTTGGGATGTTTCGCTGATACGTTTCATCGCTTCAACCATGACATCCATCTGTTTACGGCTCTTCTCTGCTTCACCGGCAACACGTTCCGCTTCTGAGCACGCCTTATTGGTCTGTTCTGCCGTATTGCTCAGACCATTTGTGATCTCATCCATCGTAACCTGCAGCTCCTCTGCAGATGCAGCCTGTTCGGTAGCGCCCTCTGCCAGCGCCTGCGACGCCTCTGCCAGATTCTGTGCTCCGGTAGACACCATATTGGATGAATCACGCACTTCCTTTAAGCTTTCATCAATCTGTTTCTTTGTAGCATTGAATGCATCCAGAATATTGCGGAATTCTCCGGCATATTCATCCTCACAGGAGGTAGTGATATCAAAGTTTCCTATGCTCATCTCATTTAACAGACCTTCTAAATCCGCAATGATAAGTGTCAGCTTATCAGCCATATCCACTGTGGATTGGATCATCTCTCCTACCTCATCACGATTCTTGTACTCAGGGAACGGAGAACTCAGATCACCTTTTGAAAATGTCTCTAAGCGTTTTGCCAGACGATCCAACGGACCGGCAATCGTTCTGGCAATTCTGGCAGCGATTCTGACTGCCCAAAAGCAGGACATAAGGATGATCACAGCGATGGCCACAAGCATAATGATCCTGATAATAAATAATCTTGCACTGGCTTCATCACCTTTTTTTACATTCACAGCCATCAGATTCTGAAATCCATCAGACACTTCCTGATATACCGGCGCCAAGTCATTAAAGGCTATCTCCTGTGCCTGTGTTGACAGCTCGGGATCTGTTGTGGCACCCTTCTGCATTACCTTGGCATCTATTTCGAGATATTGATCCAAGAGTTCTACTATATGCTCATAGGCTTCTCTTTCTTCTTTACTTTTAAGCGTTTTCTCGATCTCTGTAAGACCTGCTTTTACTGCTTCAATCGCCTCGTTGTGCTTCTGCGTGATGTCGTCGATCCGGCTCTGCTCATCATAACCGATCGCACCTCGCAAGCTACTACGCACTTCTGCCAACTCCTTCATTGTCAATGCGATGTCTCCCTGCGGAAATGCATTGTAGGTTAATACGTTGTCATACTGCCACGATACTACAAATAGCAAAATCGCCGCAACAACCGCAGCTATACTTGCTATAACAACCGTGATCAGAGAACTCCTTTCCAGCCTTTTCTCAATCCTCATTTGTTCCAATTTCGCCATAGTACTTTCCTCCCATACTCGCTAAAACCATCTATAAATGACGTAGAAGTATATTTATTAATATCGTATCACTTTATCATATTAAAGTCAATCTCTACCCCCCCCCGAAAATACAATAAAATGCAAAATAGCACATTTTACTTTTCGCAAGTTAAATATATATGCCGGCTGCTTCTTGTAGGTACATGACAGCAAAAGGCTCCCGGCCAGATCTGCCGGAAGCCTTTGCATACACACTACCGTGCAGCTGCCTACTGCATGGAGTTCACTGTTTTATATTTGTAGAGCATCTCCGCATAATTCTGCTCCTCAATCTGGATATCAGCAAGCAGTTTTCTCACTGCAGGCTCACTAAAATTAAATACGTTGGTGTTGTACTCGCCAGATGCCAGCTTCTCCGCACCGATGCAGTCTGTCGCCAGAAAGCAGTCGTTTTTCTTATCCTCGGTATCAGTCATACCGGTATAAGTCGCCTTCGGCTGATAGTCCGCACCTGCCTTGCAGTTGCAGTCACAACTGGGTACTGTGCCGCTAAGCACCTCCCCTAACGTATCATAATGCTTCTGCTGCTTTTTCTCCAGTTCACCAAACAGATCCTGCAATACCGGATCCTTTGCCTCGCCTCCGCAACGCTGATATTTTTCTACGAGACTTTTTTCCTGGGTCTGCAGATCCTGAATCGCTGTCTTTTCTTTTTCTGTTAAGATCATTTTCGTTTCCTCCTTTATTTTTCAAACACAAATCAAACGTGCCGTGTACTAGTATGTGAAAAAAAGCCTCCGGCTATACACCGAAGGCTTTACCATATATTTTATGTAATTTAAAATACAAAATTCTCAACTGTCCGCACCTGTGAACTCATAAGTCCTGCCGGATTCATACTGCTTGGCATAATCCTGCGAACGAAACGGCTGCTTCTCACGAACTGCCTGTGTGAAAAACTATACCAGCATTTTTTTCAGTTCATTCATAAACGTCTCTACATCCTTAAACTCACGATATACAGAAGCAAAACGCACATACGCGACTGCATTCAGATCCTTGAGTTTGTCCATAATGAGCTCCCCTATCACAATACTTGGAATCTCCTTTTCCTCCCGGTTGAAGATCTCCGTCTCCACATCATCAATCAAGCGGTTCATCTGTGATACAGAAATCGGCAGCTTGTGGCATGCACGCAGCACACCGCCCTCGATCTTTGAACGATCATACGGCTCGCGGTTATTGTCCTTTTTTACAATAATCAGCGGTATCGTCTCCACCTTCTCATATGTTGTAAAACGTTTCCCACACTCATCACATAGACGCCGGCGGCGAATTGAATTGTTATCATCTGCCGGTCTGGAGTCAATGACTCTGGTATTTTCACTGCTGCAATACGGACACTTCATATGCTACCTCCTGTAAAAAGGTCTCCCTGACTATATAAAATAATTATAGAAATAGCAACAAAAAAAGTCAATTATTTTCAGTCAAAATTAGCATATATTCAGCCTTTGCGCTTACATTTATCAATATCAATCTGAACGAGCACCGTATCCGGTCCGATCTTGCAGATACACTTCCACGGTATGACCAGTTCGTACTCCCTGCCAAACAATCCAAAACACTTTCCAGGCCCCGGTACAACGATCGCTTCTATCTGCCCACACTGCGGATCAAATTCCAGATCTACCACATTGCCAAGTGTCCGTCCATCCACGACGTTCACCACCTCTTTGTCCTCCAGTTCGCACAAACGCATCCTGCCACCGCCTATGCTGATGTTATATATAAAATATGCGGCCACACCAAAATGATGCAGCCGCAGAAACCTTTTTACGATTTAGTTATTTCAGTTATACATTAAAACGGAATAAAATCACATCGCCATCCTTGACAACATACTCTTTTCCTTCCATACCAACAATACCCTTTTCACGTGCTGCCGCCAGACTGCCATTGTCAAGCAGATCCTGATAGTTGACGACCTCTGCCTTGATAAATCCTCTTTCAAAATCAGTATGGATCTTGCCTGCTGCCTGCGGAGCCTTGGTACCTTTCTTGATCGTCCATGCACGGCACTCATCCTCTCCTGCAGTCAGGAAACTGATCAGTCCGAGCAGGCTGTAGCTGGCTGCTACCAGCTTGTCCAATCCACTGGATTTCACCCCGAGGTCTGCGAGAAATTCTTCCTTTTCCTCATCTGATAATTCTGATAACTCCTGCTCGATCTGTGCACAGATCACAAATACCTCTGCGCCCTCTGCACTGGCCATCTCACGCACCTTTGCAACATGCGGATTCGATGCGCCATCATCTGCGAGGTCATCCTCTGCCACATTTGCCGCATAGATGGTCGGTTTCGCGGTCAACAGATTATAGGATGCAAACCAGCTCTCCATATCCTCATCATCAGGTACTTCGAAGGTACGTGCCATCTTACCATCCTCCAGATGCGCCTTGACTGCCTCTAACAGCTCCATCTCCTTTGCCAGCGTCTTATCCATGCGGGCCTGCTTTGCGACTTTGGCAATTCTGCGATCCAGAATCTCAATGTCAGAGAAGATCAGCTCCAGATTAATCGTCTCGATATCACGTGCAGGGTCAATATTGCCATCCACATGTACGATATTCGTATCCTCGAAACAGCGGACCACATGTACGATCGCATCTACCTCGCGGATATTCGCCAAAAACTGATTGCCAAGTCCCTCACCTTTGCTGGCTCCCTTTACCAGACCTGCGATATCCACAAATTCTATTGTGGCAGGTGTCACCTTTTTGGTATGATACAGTTCACCGAGCTTGACAATCCGCTCATCCGGCACTGATACGATACCGACATTCGGGTCAATCGTCGCAAACGGATAGTTCGCAGACAATGCCCCTGCCTTTGTCAGTGAATTGAATAATGTACTTTTTCCCACGTTAGGAAGACCAACAATTCCTAATTTCATTTTATCTTTTACCTGTCCGAAAACCCTTGATTTATCGGGATTTTCGCCTTTCTTTAGATTTCTTGTACGCCCTTTTTACGCCCTTTTTTTGTAACTGGCGGCGTAGCCTGTTGAAATTGGCGTATGGCATTTACCAGTGACTCGTCCGTAACATGGACATATCTGTCCATAGTTGTTTTAATGCTTGCGTGTCCTAATAGCTGTTGCAGCACTTTAGGCTGTACGCCGCGCTCAATCGCACATGTAGCATAAGTATGTCGTAAGGCGTGCATAATCAGACATTTCTTTTCGCCTGTCCTGCTGTCGATATACTCTAAACTCTGGCTGACAGTCAACGTGCGCTTTTTCCAATCAATAGAGTCCCATGTTAAACCAATCAATTCTGCCGTTCTTCATATCTTGCGTCAGCAAGCCAGTTTTTCGCTTCCGGCAATGTTTCAAAGTATTTCTCTTTGCGTTT
>CAKRIZ010000033.1 GCA_934351445.1 uncultured Eubacterium sp. | reverse complement strand
GTAAGAAAGTGATTCAGGAGTGCAAAATCCCATCGGCGAAGCCGATTCTCATGGATTTTGCATCGTAACTGTGAGGGCACTGAACAGTTACGGTGGATAAAATATTACAAAAAAGAGGGATGTATATATGATAAATGTAGTATATATGGTCGTTCGTATCATTCAGTTTCTATTGTTTCTGGCGACATTTGGATTGATCTACAAGATCTACCGGGCCAAGAATACAAGAAAACAGCGAATCCTGCTAGTGGCGTCGATATGTGCTGCACTGAATATGTATGGCTATCTGGAAGCATTGTCGACGATGTCAGAGCAGAGCAGTAAGTGGGCGGTACGTTCACAGTATGTGTCTACAGTACTCTATCTGGTATTTATGCTGCATCTGATAGAGTTGTTGTGTGACTTTGGTGTGAAAAATAAGATCCAGAGATATGTGTTGTGGGTACTGAATGCAGTATTTATCATATTGTTGTTTATAGATGAGGGGTTCCAGATTTTATTCCGGAATTTTACTTTTGAGGATAAGCAGCTCGCAGTCCAGATCCATTTTGAATGTACACCGCTCGGATATGTATACATGGCGTATATCGTGTGCATTGTCGCAGCCATCTTATATATAGGTACAGTCATCCGTCAGAGCAAGGGAAAAGATGCAGTCATCACAGTGTTAGCAGTATTTACGGTTCTTCCGTGCCTGGGCTATGTGCTGAATCTGGCAGGACTGACAGGCGGCTATGATGCACAGTCGGCATTGATGGTGCTGGCATGCTGGGTGGTCTATCATGCAAATACCAATTATCACATTCTGGATGACGGACAGATCGCAAGGGAGACGATACTGGACGAGATGGCAGAGGGCTATATTATTCTTGACAGTGAGCGCAATGTCAAATCTTATAATGCGATTGCTGCCATGTTGTATCCGGAGCTGGAGAATCCGAAGGAGCGGGAAGTCATTATTGAACTGATCTATCTTCATAACCATGATGTGATTGAACATAACGGCAAGATATGTAATGTAGTTGTATCAGAGCTGAAAGAAAATGGTGATCTGACCGGGTATGTGATGTGGCTGTATGATTGTACAGATGAGTATTACTATATGAAGGATCTGGAGCAGGTGAAGAAGCATGCAAAGGATCTGGACAGGACACGGGATCTGTTTTTAAATCACATGACACATGGATTTGGCTCACCGTTACATATCATCCAGGATCGTGCCAATGCACTTTATGAGGATGAACGGTCCTCAGAGGATGTGCGCGAAATGACGCTGGAGATCTTTGAGGCGGGGCAGAAGCTGCAGGACATGGTTGCTGTTATGATGGATTATTCCGATATGGAGGATGCGATCCGGCTGAAAGAAACGGAATATACGACTGAGCAGTTGACCAGATCGCTGGGTGCGATGCTCGAGGCGAGAAAACAGGGCAGATGCCAGAATGTTGAATTCCTGATGAATCCTCAGGTTCCGCGATGTTGGTACGGCAGTATGGATGGTATCGAACGGTCAATCGCCGCAGTGTTCCGTTGTATCGGTATTGCGTCAAAGGTATCACAGATCCGCATGGAATTGACATCGGAGATGCGGTATGCGGATACATTGCTGATTGTGACCCTGTATGTGGAAGATCATGGAGCTACGACAGTAGAGTTCAACCGCCTGGAGACCATGCAGCATAAAGATGCACAGGCACAGGAAGAAAGAGTTGATTACATACCGTATGCATATTGTTCGAAAGTTCTGTCGGAGATGAAAGGTGCGCTGAGCTGTACGGTGGATGGAACACAGTCAAAGATCTGCCTGACGTTCCCGGAACGTGTCATCGATCGTACACCGTATGGTGTGCATCTGGAGATGATCGATCAGTCAGGTGACCATACGTCAGATCGCGAGGAAAAGAAGGTCAGCACAGTGATGGTTGTCGATGATAATCTGATCTATCTGAGGGAAATGGATGGCTGGCTGCACAAGATGGGATTGAAAACGATCATGGCAAAGAGTGGCGCGGAGTGCCTGCGCATTCTCGAACGCAAGCCGGTGGATCTGATCTTTATGGATCAAATGATGCCGGAGATGGAGGGAACAGAGACATTTCAAAAGGTGCGCAGGATGGAACAGGAGAGAGGGTTGAAACCGGTTCCGGTTATATTGCTGACAGCCGATGATTCGGTGGGTGCGCGCAAAAAATATATGGAATATGGATTTGACAATTATCTGTCCAAACCGATTGAAGAACAGCTTGTACGTGAGGAAGTAAAGAAGTACTTAAGAGTATGATCCGGATGATGAAACATCTGTAGAATAAAAAGGGGATGTGAAAAAACTCAATCGAGTTTTTTCACATCCCCTTTTGCATGAGTGTGTTTATTTATTACAGGCTGGTAAAACGGTCTGCCTCCTGCTTTAACTGGAGACTGATACGCTGGTTTGTATCCATTTCCTGATTTACGATCTCAATATTGCTTACGAGCGTTGAAGTATTCTGGGTTGCATTGGTAACGCCAAGGGCACTTTCCTCGATCGCCTTTGTGATACCGGCGACCGCTTCAGAGATCTGCTGCATGATCTCAAGCAGATGATTGGTACGCTCCTGGAAAGTATTCATGGTGTTGTTGATGTAGCTTGCATCATCACGATACTGCTTTCCGGTCTTTACAAACATATCATAATCCGGAAGGATCGTCTCGTTTACATAGTTTACAATCGCGTGTGCATTATCAACGAGGGCATCTACGGCATGTACAACCATCAGGTTGATTTCCTGGATGTTTCCGGCAGTCTGTCTGGTGGAATCGGCCAGTGTGCGGATCTCATTTGCAACTACCGCAAAGCCTCTGCCGGCCTCGCCTGCCCGGGCTGCTTCGATCGATGCATTTAATGCCAGAAGGTTTGTCTGGCTTGATACATTCAGAATCTCATCGGTCAGATCGTTGACCTTTGATACACTCTTGCTGTCTGCGATTGCCTGCTCAAGCGCGGAAATGATACCGCCGATGATGTCAACGGTGCTGTCCTTGCGCTGCTGTGCGACCTCCTCTAATTCTTGTGCACGTGATTCCATCTCGCCCGCATAATTGTTCATCGAGCCTGTGTCCTCGGCAATGCCGGATACCTGCGAACCGACATCTGCTACCTCGTCATTCACGTTCATTGTGGTAGAGGAGATCTCTTCCATCGTGGCTGACAATTCTTCCAGAAGAGAAGAAATATCGGAAGCGTTGCCGCTGGCAGTACCTACACTGCCGTATACGGTATTGACTACGTTGCCGAGATGGTCAGCATTGGCTGAGATCTGTGACATGATGTTCTGCAGGGTTTCGATAAATACATTGATACCGGCTGCGAGACGTCCGAGTTCGTCTTTTGATCTGACGGTGACTCTCACGGTCAGGTCGCCATTGCCATCCTGGATATCGGATACGATCTTGTCTAGACTCTGGGTCGTTTTCTTGATCGGGCGGACGACTCTTATGTTGATGAGCAGCAGTGCCAGTATAGCGATGACAATACCCACGATCGTAGAAGCGACGGTAACGATGACTGCGCGCTCATAGCTTGCGTGCTGTGCGGCGATTTCCTCGTCGATCATGGACTGGATATTTGCCTGCATGGATTTTAACTGCTCCTGCATGGTGTCGGCACCGTGCTGCATCAGATTCGGAACATAGGACTGTGCCAGCTTTTTCATCATGCTGTAGCTGAGCTGCTCGGCTGTCTGGAATGTATAGGTATACATCTCGTAGTTTTTACGAAAATCAGCAATCAGAGCTTTGTCTTCGTCGGAACGGACACCTGCTTCGTAGGTTGCGAGCGCATTTTCAATCTCGGTAAACAATTCTTCGGCCTGCGACTGGCATTTTTCCATATAGGATTTATCTTCCGAGAGACAATGTGCGTAGATCAGGCGCTGCAGATCACTGAAATCTGCGATCGCTGTCTGCAGTGCACTCTGCGTCGGCAGACTGGAATGCGTCAACTGGGTGATGCTGGATTGCATTTTGTGCATGCTTTGGAGATTGATGAAACCTGAAGCGATGATCACTAGTGTCAATGCAAGGAGTGGAATGAGAATCTTGACCTTGATGCTGCTTGCCATGTTTCGAATCCCTTTCGCTTTTGTCTGCTTTTTTCCGGCTGCCTGAATCGGCTGTGTTGCAGCTTCGCTGACTGTCTTTTTGTTCTTTGCAGTTTTCTCTTTTTTTGAAAGAGATATGTGTTTTAGCTTGCTCATAGCTGCCTCCTGATAGTAATGTATGAAAAGAACTACATATTGGAATTAATTATATCATAATTGCAGTACAAAATGGAATATGTTTTTTGTGTGAAAAGCATAGTTTTTACTTGCAATTCAGGTAAAATGTACGATAATAATAACTGTTTGGAACAGTTTGCAGAGAGAACGCGGTTTCAGACGCTAGAAACGAAGAATGAGTGGGTGGGATATGAAGCAGGAATGTGTGGTAGATGGATTTTCTTTTGAATCAGAAGATGTGCTGGCAGAGGCGAAAAAGGAGCTGGATGGTGTGCGTTATATGAAGGCACATATGAATCTGGAGCAGCCTGGACAGGTATTGCAGATCTATCAGAAGATGATTGGGCAGCAGATGTTTCAGACGGCGGTCGGACGGGCATATTTACGTGAACTGCAGGATTATCTGTATACCATGCCACAGATCGATAACGGTCAGATACCGCCGATACCGATCGGTGACACCGTTCGTGTCCTGGATGCATCAGGTACTACGAAAGCCTTGCGTGAGCAGAATGAAAAGAACCGGCGGGCGCTCCGGCTCTCGGTTGTGGTCAACTGTGTTGCGGCTGCGGTTATCGTGGTGATGTTTGCGATCGCGGCGAGCAGTAACAGCCCGACGATACTTAACTATGAAAACAAGCTGATTGATAAATATTCTGCATGGGAGCAGCAATTGGATGAGCGCGAGAATGCGATCCGCGAGAAAGAAGGGATGATAGATGGAAACAACGATTAAGATACTGGTGGTGGATGATGAGAGCCGTATGCGCAAGCTGGTGCGGGATTTCCTCGTAAAAAAGGGCTATGACGTGGTGGAAGCAGGCGACGGCGAGGAGGCTTTAGACAAATTTTATGCGGATAAAGAGATTTCACTTATCATTCTGGACGTTATGATGCCAAAGATGAATGGGTTTGAAGTGTGCCGGGAGATCCGTGAACATTCGAAGGTTCCTATTATTATGCTGACAGCGAAAGGTGGAGAAAATGATGAACTGAATGGATTTGAACTGGGTGTGGATGAGTACATATCCAAGCCGTTCAGCCCCAAGATACTTGTCGCACGTGTGGAAGCTATCCTGCGCCGCACGAATCAGACGGATGAAGCGCAGACGCTCACGGCTGGGGCGATCACGATTGACCAGTCGGCACGTATTGTTACGATTGACGGCAAACCGGTGGAGCTAAGCTATAAGGAATTTGAACTGCTCACTTATTTTATGGAAAATGCAGGAATCGCGCTTTCGCGTGAAAAAATATTGAACAGTGTGTGGAATTATGATTATTTCGGGGATGCCAGGACGATTGATACACATGTGAAAAAACTCAGGAGCAAGATGGGCAGCCATGGAGACTACATCAAGACGATCTGGGGAATGGGATATAAGTTCGAAGTAAACGAGTAGGGCATGGTATGGCATATGAAGCAATGTATGAAACGGCAGAGGGAACATCCTTATAAACGATCGATCACAACACAGATTGGGATGGTGATCATCGCACTTGTGGCCGGCACAGTACTGTTGTGCTGGTTTTTAAATACGACATTTTTAGAGCAGTATTATAGAACGATGAAAGCCGCACAGCTTGAGAGTGGGTATGACGAGATCAACCGTGCCGCAAAAAATGGCAAACTGAGCGATGACGAATTTGATGTACAGTTTGACCGCATCAGCGCAAACGGAAATATTGAGATCCTTGTCGTGACTTCGGATGGTACGGCTGTGCGTTCTACGTCTAACGACAGCCTGAATCTCATCCGCCAGTTCATGGATGTCCTGTTTGGCGATGCGACGGATAACGGACGCAAAGAGGTGGCGCATACTTATAATTATAAGATTGTCAAGGTGACAGATAACCGGATGGCATCGGAATATCTGGTATTGTGGGGGACATTAGAGGATGGCAAGCTGGTTATGATGCGTACCGCGCTCGAAAGCATCCGTGAGAGTGTGCATATAGCCAACCGTTTCCTGGCATATATAGGGCTGGGGGGAATGCTCGTCAGTGTGCTTGTGGTTCTGTTGGTAACGAGGCGCATCACACGGCCGATCCGTCAGCTCACACAGATCGCAGGGCAGATGTCAGAACTGGATTTCAGCGCAAAATATGAGATCAGAAATGATAGCCGCGAGATAGAACAGCTCGGTATCTATATGAACCGTCTGTCGTCCACACTTGAGCGTGCGATCAGTGAATTAAAGACGGCGAACAATGAACTGAAGAGTGATATTGAGAAAAAAGAACAGATCGATGAGATGCGCAAGGAATTCCTGTCTAATGTATCACATGAATTGAAAACACCGCTTGCACTGATCCAGGGCTATGCGGAAGGTCTGAATGAGTGTATTAATGATGATGCGGAGAGCCGTAGCTTTTATTGCGATGTGATCATGGATGAGGCAGGCAAGATGAACCGGATGGTGCAGAAGCTGCTGACGCTCAATCATCTGGAGTTTGGAAATGATCCGATTACGATTGACCGTTTTGATATTACGGAACTGATTCGCGGGGTCATTGAGAATAATTCCCTGTTGCTGCAGCAGGATGGAATCTGTCTGGAATTTGATGAACCGGAGACGTATGTATGGGGCGATGAGTTCCAGATAGAGGAGGTTATGACCAATTATCTGAGTAATGCGATGCATTATGCTGCCGGGGAAAAACGAATCCGTATTTTCTATACAGCGGGGGAGGATACGCTGCGGATCAGCGTATTCAACACAGGAAGCCATATCCCGGAGGAGGATATCACACAGATCTGGGATAAATTTTATAAAGTGGATAAGGCGCGCACGAGGGAATACGGAGGCAGTGGAATCGGCCTGTCAATCGTGAAAGCCATCATGGATTCCCATCATAGGACATGTGGCGTATGCAATCAGCCGGATGGAGTGGAATTTTGGTTCGAATTGGACAAAAATGCTGTTGCGTCGACCGCTAAAGAATGATACCATAGATAATAACATAGGAGGAAGCCATGGAACGGTTGAAGATAAAGAAGATATTCCTGGGCGGGCTGCTGATCGCCTGCACGGGTGTATTATACGGATGCGGCGAACAGCTCTACGAACTGCAGGATAATGAGCAGGAGATCATAGTGAACTATGCGGCGCACATCGTCGCAAAATATAATACAGAGCAGCCGGAAGGTTATGAGTATGTGTACATTCCCGCAGATGACCAGACAGAGGATGAGACTGAGGATGGTACTTCGGATGAGACAGCACAGGATCATCCGGATACACAGACTCCGGATGGGACTGGCGCAGGCAGCAGTTCCCAGCAGGATGCATCTGCGACACTGAGCGAAGCACTCGGACTGGAAAATATACAGGCGGTCTACACAGGGGCGGAACTTACGGATCAATATGATGAGTCAGTTGTGCCGGAGAGTGGCAGGCAGCTGCTGGTTTTACATGTAACCTTGCAGAATCTGACGGAGAAAACACAAAAATGCGATATACTATCCATCCTGCCGACATTCCGCGTGAAGGTCAATGGAGAGGTAGAGGCGACATCAGAACTTACGATCCTGCCGGATAATCTGGCTACATGGGAGGCTGATCTGGAGGCAGGCGCATCGGAAAATGCAGTGATTATTTTCCAGATAAATAAAGATGCAGTCACACAGATCAACCAGTTGGAGATGGAAGTACAGACGGAGCAGAAGACATCCCGTGTCGTATTTTTATAAAAAACGGAAAAAATAGGTACAATTATACTGCAATTTATGGTACAATGGGCATAAGTGATGAGTAGTGCCTTGCATTGCAGGTTTGGGAGGAGACATTTATATGGACACAAATATCTTGTTGGAGAACGGAACAAATGAATTGGAGGTTCTGGAGTTCACATTGAATAATAATCATTATGGTATCAATGTGGCGAAGATTCGCGAAATTTTATCTTACCAGCCGGTAACACCTATTCCGAACGCACAGCCTCAGGTAGAGGGTATTTTCATGCCGCGTGATGCGATGATTACGGTTATCAGCCTGAAGAAGTGCCTGTCACTCGATATAGAGGGAGAGCAGAAGGGTTTGTTTATCATTACGAATTTCAACAAGCTGGATCTGGCATTCCATGTAGATGAAGTCATCGGCATTCACAGGGTGTCATGGGCAGATATTATTGAGCCAGATTCGACGATCAATGCCGGAGAAGACGGCGTATCCACCGGTGTGATCAAGCTGGGTGACAAACTGGTGATCATACTTGATTTCGAGAAAATTGTAACAGATATCAGTCCCGATACCGGTCTGAAGGTGAGTGATATCGAGACACGTGGAGAGCGGCAGAGATGCGATTCACCGATCCTGCTGGCAGAGGATTCACCTCTTCTGAGCAAGCTGATCACGGATTGCCTGAAGAAGTCCGGATACACGAATCTGAACGTCAATCCAAACGGAAAAGAAGCATGGGATAAGCTGCAGCAATATAAAAAAGAAGGTACATTGGATGAGCATGTCCATTGTATTATTACGGATATAGAGATGCCGATCATGGATGGACACCGCCTGACCAAACTGGTCAAATCAGACAGCGAATTGAAAAATATTCCTTTGATTATTTTTTCATCGCTGGTCAACGAAGAGATGCGGCGAAAAGGCGAGGCGCTCGGTGCAGATGCGCAGTTGACCAAGCCTGAGATCGGACAGCTGGTAGACACGATTGATCGACTGATTGACCGTACGGATATGTAATCACAGTATTTTAGAAAAAACAGGTGAGAGCGTTCCGAAACGCATGTGTTTCGGACACTCTCACTTTTCGTGCAATGCATCGGCAGATCATGACGCTGCCGGTACATATAGAGGCACAAGCGATGAAAGGAGGGAGTCTTTTGCGGAATAACGAGGATTATCTGGACAGCCTGCTCAACAATGTGACAAAAAAGCTGAGTGAGTTTGATGAAGATTTTGAACAGAAAAAACAGGCGGCTGATCCTTATATGACCAGGAAAAACCTGCCGCCCAAGACGATGAAAGCCCTGGAGAGTGTGAGGGAGAATCAGTTCCTGCGTGAATTCGAAAATGAACTGGATCGTGATAATGAAGATCCCGACCGGTTTTTAGAAGAATTTGAATCAGAACTGCAGGATGAGGCACAGGAGTTTGAACAGACCAAAGAGGCACAGCGTGCAGACAATGACGATACATATATGGATCAGGTCGAGCAATTGGTGAGCCAGTCCCAGAAAGAACCGCAGATAGACCATGACCCGCTCGATTCTGTGGAAATGCAGGCAGATGGGCAGGAAGAGGAATCAGATCATACCGTCAATATGGATCAACTGTCAGATCTGGCGCCGATTGATGATGCAGCCGGTACGGAGGATACGGCGGATCATGCAGGAGACGATTTTGACCAGCTGCCGGAGGGTATGGAGGCACTGGGGGATCTGTTTACAGATGACGGAAAGGACGATAGTCTGGGTGACTTGCAGTTGCCGGATGACAATCAGGAAGAGACACTGCTGCCAGAGGATGGCGATGGGGAACTCAGTGACGATGATATCATGAAGCTGCTAAACGGTGGCGGCGATGAGGACGAGGCATTGTCTGATATTGGCAAGATGTTAGAGGCAGACGATCAGTCAATCTCACTGGAAGATTTGGGTGCAGAACCGGAAAATCTGTCACATGCTGCAGATGCGGTAGAGCAGTCGCAGGCTCAGAAGCAGCCCAAAGAAAAGAAAAAGAAGAATGGATTTTTCGCAAAACTCATGGATCTTTTGTTTGGTGAGGATGACGATGAGACACCTGACAATGAATATGTGGCAGAGGCAGACAGTCTGGAAGGAATCTCTGATGAAAATATGGAGATCCTGCGTGCCATGAACGGTGATATGGCGCCTGAGACAGATGACGGTAAAGCTGGTAAAAAGGGCAGGAAAAAAGCAAAAAAAGAGAAAAAGAAAAAGGAACCCAAACCGAAGAAAGAAAAGAAACCGAAGGAACCCAAGCCGAAAAAAGAAAAGAAGCCGAAAAAGCCCAAGGAGGCAGGTCCGAAGGAAAAACCGCTGCCGCGTGGGCCGGTGATTATGATCTGGCTGATGGCATTCTCGGTATTTGCGCTGGTTATGACCGGTAACCACCTGATTACACAGGGAAATGCCATACGCACGGCACAGGAGAGGTTTGACAGTGGGGATTATGTTGGCAGCTATGGGGCATTAGCCGGCGTGAAACTCGGTGAGGGCGATCAGGAGCTGTATGAGCGTGCGCAGACGCTGGCCAGTGTGCAGGAGGAACTGGACGCATATTATCCGTTGATGGAAGTGCGGAAGTTTGACTTGGCACTGGATTGTCTGGTGCGTACGGTCGGCAGGGCAGATCTGCATATGCCGGAAGCTGAGGAGTGGGGTGTCACAACACAGATGAACGCACTCATTACAGAGGCCACGCAGCAGCTGAAGGATCAGTTTAATGTGACTGAGGAGCAGGCACGGGAACTCTATGCAATCAATAGCCGTGATGAGTATTCACTGGCACTGGATCAGGTGCTGCAGGAATTGGGATTAAAATAATCAAACAATAACGTGGGCAGAGAGGAAGCGATAGACATGATAGCAATCATAGACTATGATGCAGGTAATCTGAAAAGTGTTGAGAAGGCACTTACGTCGTTGGGACAGCCCAGCGTGATTACAAGGGACAGGCATGAGATCCTGCATGCGGATCATGTCATTCTGCCCGGTGTGGGCGCATTTGGGGATGCGATGCATCAGTTGAAAAAATATGAGCTGGACAAGGTGGTACGTGAGGTCGTGGAGCAGCAGATTCCGATGCTTGGTATCTGCCTGGGACTGCAGCTGTTGTTTGACGGCAGTGAGGAGAGCCAGGGCGTGGAAGGGCTGGGACTTTTGAAGGGAAGTGTCGTCCGGTTTTCGGATGAATATGGCTTGAAGATCCCACATATTGGATGGAATTCGCTGAATCTGCAGAACGATGGACGGCTGTTCCGGGGGATTGCAGACGGATCCTATGTATATTTTGTGCATTCTTATTATCTGAAGGCTGCGGATCCGCAGATTGTCAAGGCTACGACGTCTTACGGGGATCTGGTACATGCTTCTGTCGAGAAAGGCAACCTGTTTGCCTGTCAGTTTCATCCGGAAAAGAGCAGTACCGTCGGTCTGGCGATCCTGAATCATTTTGCACAAATCGGAACACAGGAGGACATCTGATATGTTTACAAAACGAATAATTCCGTGTCTGGATGTGAATCATGGACGTGTGGTAAAAGGTGTCAATTTTGTCAATCTGCGTGATGCCGGTGATCCGGTAGAGATCGCAGCGGCCTATGATAAAGCAGGGGCAGATGAGGTCGTTTTTTTAGATATCACAGCATCTTCTGACGGCAGGGAGACGGTTGTGGACATGGTGCGGAAAGTAGCGGAGAAGGTGTTTATTCCGTTTACCGTTGGCGGTGGTATCCGCAGTGTCGATGATTTCCGTGCACTGCTGCGTGAGGGAGCCGATAAGATATCGATCAATTCATCGGCGATCAACCGGCCGGAACTGATCAGTGAGGCTGCGGATAAATTTGGCAGCCAGTGCGTTGTCGTGGCGATCGATGCAAGACGACGCGCAGATGGCAGCGGCTGGAATGTATACAAAAATGGCGGGCGTATTGATACCGGACTGGATGCGGTGGAATGGGCGATGCGGGCAGATCAGCTCGGTGCCGGTGAGATCCTGCTGACCAGTATGGATTGCGATGGTACCAAGGCGGGATATGACATTCCGCTGACGAGGCAGATCGCAGAAAACGTGTCGGTTCCGGTCATTGCTTCCGGAGGGGCAGGTACGATGGAACATTTTTATGATGCACTGACCGAAGGAAAGGCAGATGCTGCGCTTGCGGCATCGCTGTTTCATTACAAAGAGATGGAGATCATGGATCTGAAAAACTATCTGGCAGACCGTGGCGTATCTGTGCGCCGCTAGTGTCGTATGGCTGGAGGATGATATAGGAGAAACAAAGAGATGGCAATGATCGATAATGACTGGCTGCCGGTGCTTGAGCCGGAGTTTCGAAAACCTTATTATGCACAGCTTTATCGGTTTGTGCGGCAGGAATATCATGAGCATGTGGTATATCCACCGTCAGAAGATATTTTTAATGCCTTTCATTTCACGCCGTTACATGAGGTGAAAGTATTGATTCTGGGGCAGGATCCCTATCATGGGGAGCATCAGGCGCATGGATTGTGTTTTTCGGTAGAAAAATCACAGCCGGAGATCCCGCCTTCGCTGGTGAATATCTACAAGGAGCTGCATGATGACCTTGGCTGTAAGATACCGAATCATGGATGTCTGACAAAGTGGGCTGATCAGGGTGTGCTGTTACTCAATACAGTGTTGACAGTGCGTGCCCATCAGGCCAATTCCCATCAGGGCAGGGGCTGGGAGCAGTTTACAGATGCAGTGATCCGTGCGGTGAACGAACAGGACCGCCCGATTGTCTACCTGCTGTGGGGCAGACCGGCACAGAGTAAGATACCGATGCTGACGAATCCAAAACATCTGGTGCTGACAGCACCGCATCCGAGTCCGTTGTCTGCATACAGAGGATTTTTCGGATGCCGCCATTTCAGTAAAGCCAATGAGTTTCTGTCAGAACATGGAGTAGAGCCGGTTGACTGGCAGATTCCGGATATTTAGATTTTTATTCATGATGAATCATATGCGGGGCAGGGTCTGCAGATTCGCTGCTGGCGGGTATGCGGATCTCTACCTCGGTTTCGCTTCCGGGTGTGCTGCGGTAGCTCAGTCCATACTGACTGCCATAGCATAGCTGGATTCTTTTATGTGTGTTTGAAATTGCAATATTGCTGCCATGTTTGCTGCTTCCGTTGCCGGTCAGAATGGCAGCCAGTTTCTCAGGTGTGATGCCCACACCGTCATCGGAGATCACAAATACAAGTGTTTCGCTTTCCATCCAGCCCATAATGACGATATTTCCTTCCTTCACCGGCTTTTCGAGTATTCCATGCAGAATAGAATTTTCCACGATCGGCTGAAAAACCAGTTTGGGAATCATATAGTCAAGCATCTCATCAGGCACATCCACAAAAAAATGAATTTTATCATTGAAGCGCATGTTCTGAAGCTGGACATAGAGTGTGACATGTTCCAGTTCTTCGCGAACGGTGATGATCGAACTGCCACGGCTGAGTGTGATCCGGTAGAAACGGGAGAGCAGATTGACTGCTTCCGATACATGGGTTGTCTCACCGGAGCGTGCCATCCAGTTAATCATATCCAGTGTGTTGTACAGAAAATGAGGGTTGATCTGCGCCTGAAGGGCACGGAATTCGGAGTGGCGCAGTTCGTCAGCAGTCCGTTGCTGTTCATTGATCAACCGGTTGATCTCTGCTGACATATAATTATAGGAATCGATCAGTGAACAGATCTCATCTGATCCTTCCGGGTTCTCCATCGGGACAGGCAGGGCGCTGCTGCGCACACGCTGCATGTTTTCGGCGACTTTTGAAATACGGCCTGTGACGGAACCACTCAGCCGCTGGCTGATGATGACGCAGATGATCAGTACGAATGCATAGAGCAGCATGAAATTTATAACCAGCTGATTACCCTCGGAGGTCAGGTTGGATTCAGGGACAGCTGATACCATGATCCAGTCTGTATCCGGGATGACTTTACAGCCACAGTACACATTCTGGCCTGCAAACTGCAGGCGTTCCTGTCTGGAAGCAGAAGGGATCCGATCGGTGATCTCATCATAAGGAATATAATAGGTACCGGATAGGGCAGTATTGGTCGAAGCGACAATCTCATTGCGCGAGTTGGTGATATAGATCACACTGTTATTGTACGGCAGATCCTGCAGCAGAATCGGCTGAATCGAAGACTGGTTAAAATAGATTGCGACATAGCATTCCATATTGCTGCTGCTGATCCGCCGGATGACAGCGTGTGAGCCGAGTGTCGTAGTCTCCGTTGGGGAGAGATAGCGCGGCGGACACAGCAGAAGATTTTCCTGAGTACTGCTGAAAATACCATGCCAGTAAGTGCCGAGGGCGGGTCTTAACGTGTCAAATACGGTGCTATCCGTCTGCTCCCTGAGCACGCGGTAGTGTTCATCATCGACATAGATGCGCACGTTTGATACGAGTGAATTATCAAGACAGTTGGCGATTACATTTTCAAAATTGTGGACGGATACCGGAAAATTGACAAGGTATTCATAGCTGGACGGCTCAATATTCCTTATATAGGAAGAAAAAAAATCATTGCCGCATATATTTTCTGCCATGAGTTCAAGCTGATTGACTGTCGTGCCAATATTGGTGCGGGTCTGGTCAGCCAGTGTATTCAGGGAGTGAAGTGTCGTGTTTGTTGTGACATTGACCATCTGATTGTAGGCAAAGTATGTGATGAGCATCGCCGGAATGATTGTGAGTATCAGGTGGGTGATGAGAAATTTCACGCGCAGGGAAATCTGGTATTCATATATGTGCTTGATCTTTTTGATTAAGGTCATAAGGACTCCTTTTCACGGTATTCCGAAGGTGACAGACCGACCACCTTTTTGAAGGTCTTTCCGAAATAATTCTGGTCGCCGTATCCGACGCGTGCTGCGATCTCACTGATCTTGTTGCGTGGGTCTGCCAATAGCTGCTTGGCCTTCTCCATGCGAAAGTTGGTCAGATACTGATTGAGTGTCTGGTCTGTCTCCGTCTTGAAAACCGTGCATAAATAAGAAGAAGACAGATGCACATGGTCACTGATATCTTTGATTGACAGACTGCTGTCACTGTAGTTTTTGCTGATATAGTCTTTGATCAGGAACAAGGTAGAGTTCTCTGTCACAGCAGTTTCGAGCAGCGTAAAGTAATTATTGACAGCTTTGCAGAGTAGGTCGTGTACTTCGCTGTAATTCATGCAGCGGCTGAGCTGCTCGAGCGGACTGGAGAGGGCAGCTTCGGAGCTGGCGCTCACTTTGGAATCATATTGCAGATTGGATATCACCATCAGCAGTTTGTAATACAGATCCCGCACCTGATTTGGCAGCAGACCGCGGTTGTTCCAGAGTTTGCCTGCCAGTTCCTCACATAGGGTGCCGACCTCCTTTTGATCACGTGCAGATAATGCCTCGCGGAATCGTGAAGGAAATTCATTCATATAAGTAACAGCGATGGTATCTCCTTCTTCATAAGGATGAAGAATCGTGTCGTAAGGTGTGAAAAATGCACTCTGAAGCAGCAGTACAGCACTGTTGTATGAGATATATACATTTTCATAGCCCTTGACAGTATCTCCCAATACAAGATGGAAACGGCTGATCTGATAGCGGTGCAGCAGATCACGGATATACTGGCAGATGCGTACCATTGTCTGGGGTGGCTGTTTTTTAGAACCATACAGATGTAGAATCACGTAGGCGGTGTGCTTCATCGTATGCAGCTCAGACATATGATAGCTGCCTAGCTGCTTTCGGATCTGTGCAAACAAAGCAGACCGGTCCGGGTCAGACATATGCAGCATCTGTTCGCCAGTATTGAGAATCAATGTTGCAAAATATTGGTTTTGGTCGAATGTGAGTGCGGCATGCCCATGCAGATCTGCGCAGGGCTGTGTCAGCATGAGTGCCAGCTTGGAACTCGCCTCCTGCTCAAAAAACTGGTTGGATTCACGTTGAAGCTGCTGCTTTTGTACGAGAGATACTGCCTCAGTCAGAGCCTGAGTGATATCATCCGGTGTAAACGGTTTTTCCACATAGCTGACAGCTTTTAAGTTGATGGCGGCCTTGAGATATTCTTTGTCAGAATAACCACTCATAAAGATGATCGGGCAGTCGCTAACCAGTTCACGCAGACGTTTCGACAGCTCAATCCCATCCATGCGGGGCATGCGCACATCTGTGAGCAGAATATCCGGAGCATTTTTCTGGGCATGGGACAGTGCATTGATACCGTCATCGGCACTGTCGATCTGTGAGATGCCGAGGTTCTCCCAGTCTATACTGGATATGATTCCTTTTCTTGTCAGTTCTTCATCATCTGCTATTAGAATACGCATGGTGATCCTCCGTATCTGATGTTCATATGTTCATAGTTACGTCTGCACATATTCTAGCACATCGGAAGATGGCTGTCACGTGCCAGATCTTATCATGTGATTGTGCATGACCGTAAAAGAGCAAAGACCGAAAAAAAATACCCACAATCAAAAAAAATTACGATAGGATTACCCAAAATGAAATGATAAGATAATTACAAGGTTGAGAGAGATATTACTCTTTTGACAAACAATGGGAGAGAAAGGAGCAATGATCAATGGCTTCAGAATATGTTCTGGAATTAAAAGGGATCACCAAGATTTTCCCCGGTGTGAAGGCACTTGACAATGTGAGCTTTCAGTTGAAGGCAGGCGAGATCCACGCACTGATGGGAGAAAACGGAGCCGGAAAATCTACTTTTATTAAGGTAATTACCGGTGTACATAAAGCCGATGGCGGAGAGATGTATCTCAATGGCGAGAAAGTCGATTTTAAGGGACCGAATGACAGCCAGGCAGCAGGTATCGCGGCGATTTACCAGCATGTGACTGCTTACCCGCACTTAAGTGTAGCGGAAAACATTTTTATGGGTCATGAAAAAGTAAAACATGGCATGATCCAGTGGAAAGAGATGTACGAGGAGGCAGATAAGCTGCTCGCACAGCTGAATGCAGATTTCAAGTCTACCGCAGAGATGGGTTCTTTATCTGTCGCACAGCAGCAGATGGTAGAGATCGCCAAGGCATTATCATCCAATGCGAAGATCATCATCATGGATGAGCCGACCGCTTCACTGACCAAGAACGAGTCAGAGAATCTGTATCGTATTTCAGAGAAATTAAGAGATGAGGGAGCATCTATCATCTTTATTTCACACAGATTTGAGGATATGTACCGTCTCGCTACGAGAGTTACCGTATTCCGTGATTCAAAATATGTAGGAACATACGATGTTGACAAGATCTCAAATGCAGACCTGATCACTGCGATGGTTGGTCGTGAGATCACAGATATGTTCCCGAAGCCGGAGGTAGAGCTCGGCGAGGAAGTCTTACGTGTAGAGAATCTGTCCAGGGAGGGATTTTTCAAGGATGTATCCTTCAGCGTGAGAAAGGGTGAGATCCTTGGATTGACCGGTCTGGTAGGAGCCCGCAGAACAGAGGTGATCCAGACGATCTACGGAGTAGAAAAGCTCGACAGCGGCAAGATCTTCCTGAACGGAAAAGAGATTAAGATCCGCAACCCGCATGATGCGATTGCAAACGGTATCGGACTTCTGACAGAGGATCGTTCCAATCTGGGATTGATTCTGGATTGGGGTATCGGACGTAACATTACCCTGACAGAGATCGAAAAATACGGAAATAAGTTCTTTACGAACGATAAGGCTGAGCGCGCAGCAGCCAAGAAGCTGGCAGAGGAAGTAGATACTAAGGCAGTATCACTGTTTGATAAGGTAAGTACTCTGTCCGGTGGTAACCAGCAGAAGGTAGCTGTATCCAAGATCCTCGCATCTGATCTGAAAGTGCTGATCATGGATGAACCAACAAAGGGTATTGATGTCGGTGCCAAGGCCGAGATCTATGACATCATGGGTCAGCTGGCACAGCGCGGATATGCGATCATTATGATCTCATCTGAGATGCCTGAGGTACTCAATATGAGTGACCGTATCATTGTAATGTGCGAAGGAAAGATCACCGGCGAGTTGAGTCGAGACGAGGCAACACAGGAAGGTATTCTGGAGTTCGCTATGGCAAAATCTTTAAAGAATACCGCAGACAAGTAGGGAAAGGTGAGTGGAGAAAATGGAAAATAAATCAGTTTTGAAAAAGATCACCGGTTCCCGTGAAACAATCCTGTTTCTTATCGTGGTTATATTGGCGGTCTTCATCGAAGCAAAATCCGGCGGCGCTTTCTTCCAGCTGGATAACCTGAACGGAATGTTCAAAAACTATGCAGTGGACTTTGTTATCGCGATCGGTATGATGCTTGTCATGCTGACTGGTGGTATCGATATCAGTGTTGGTTCCACACTGGCACTTTCAGGAATGTGTGCATCCCTGATCTTCCGTGGCCATCAGGAACTGCCAATCGTTGCAGTATTCGGTATTGCGATTGTCGTTGGTCTTGCATGTGGCCTGTTAATCGGAGCAGTGATCTCTTATGGCAAAGTACCTCCGATCATTGCAACGATGGGATGTATGAATGCATTCCGTGGAGCTACCTACCTCGTAGCACATAACGAGTGGGTTGCAGCTATGGATTTCACAGAGAATTATAAGAATTTTGCACAGAAGAGTTATCTTGGATTTGGTGTCATCAATAACCTGTTGGTTATTGTTATCATCCTGTATGTGATCTTCTATATCATACTGAAATGGACACCGGCCGGACGTAAGATCTATGCGGTAGGTTCTAATGCCGAGGCAGCATCTGTATCCGGTATCAATGTAAGAAAAGTAAAGACCATCTGTTATACGATCCTGGGTGGTCTGACAGGACTTGCCGGCGGAATGTTTACTTCACTGTACGCATCTGCACAGGGTAACATGGGTGAAGGTCTTGAGATGGACTGTATCGCAGCCTGTGTAGTAGGCGGTGTGAGCATGACTGGTGGTAAAGGAAATATCGTCGGTGTGTTTATGGGAGCGCTCGTAATCGCGATCATCGGTAAGGGACTTCCCCTGATCGGTGTATCACAGTTCTGGCAGAAGGCGATCAAGGGTATCATCATCCTCGTGTTCGTTATCCTGAATGTACTTGTACAGCGTTCTGTTGACAAGGCAGCATTAAAGAGAAGGGAGATTTAGTCATGGCAGGAAAATCAGGTAGAGAGATTATTGCAGAACAGCCCTTCTCATGGAAGCATCTGCTTCTTCGCTGGGAGTCCATGCTGGTTCTGCTGGTAGTAGCCGTAAACATCATGAATATCGCGATTTCAGACAAGTATTGGAGTGTAACCGGATTGTTCCGTGCGACCAACTCTTTCCTCAACATCGCATTCATGGTATTACCGATGTGCTTCGTGCTCGTACTCGGAGATATCGATATTTCAGTCGGATCCATCCTCGCATTCAGCGCTACGATGCTTGGCGTTACATATAATGCAGGCGCACCGATGGGCGTGGCAGTGCTGGTAGCCCTGCTGACCGGTACTGTCTGCGGATGCATCAATGGTGCGATCGCAACACAGTTTACAGAGTTGAACCCGATGATCATCACGTTTGGTACACAGGTTGTATACCGTGGACTGTGTGAGATTATCTTGGGAGACCAGTCTACAGGTGGTCTGAACAACGTACAGTGGTTCTCAAATCTGTACTGGGGCAAGCTCGGCGGAGTCGTTCCTTATATGTTCATCATCTTTGTGGTATGTGCGGTTGTATTCGGTATCGTACAGCACAAGACAACATTCGGACGCAGAATGTATGCGATCGGTGCGAACCGTGAAGCAGCCAGATATTCAGGTATCAATGTACAGGGAACCAGATTTATCGTATTTGTACTGACCGGTTTATTCTCAGCAGTTGCTGCCATCTTTACCGCAGCATCTATGGGAAGTATCAACAACGCAGTCGGCAAAGGTACAGAGATGGATGCCATCGGTATCTGCGTACTGGGTGGTATCATGACAGACGGTGGTAAAGGAAACTTTATCGGAGCAATGATCTCTGTATTCTTGCTTGGTCTGTTGGAGTATGGTCTTGGACTGGTCAATGTATCTTCGAATGTCATGCTCGTAGTCAAGGGCGCACTGCTCGTGATCTCAGTCATGATCCCGAACCTGAAGATCGTTGGAAGAAAGAAAAAAGTAGCGTAACTGTGAGGGTACTGAACAGTTACAAAGCAGCATAACTAAAAAGGGTAGCACAATCGCTACCAATCAGTTATACTTTATAACCGGCAAGAGCGGATGGATTCACATTCGTTTGAGCATATACAAAAATCTTATGGGAGGAAAGAAAAAATGAAGAAAAAAGTTCTGAGCGCATTATTATGCGTATCCATGGCAGCTACGATGTTAGTAGGATGCGGTGGAAAGACAGACGACGCTGCAGCAGATGCACCTGCAGCAGACACCACAGATGACGCAGCAGCAGATGATGCAGAGGAGCCCGCAGCAGACGACGCTGCAACAGATGATGCAGCAGCAGATGATGCAGCAGCTACAGATGCTGACCTGACCACAGACAAGACTTTCTGTCTGATCGTTAAGAGTGCTGGTAACCCTTACAATCAGAAAGAGGCTGATGGTTTCAAGGAGGCTATCGAGGCACAGGGAGGTACATTCGTACTTCAGGAGCCCGCAGCAGCAGATGCTGAGAGCCAGATCACATGTATCAACAACGCAATCTCACAGGGCGTAGATGCGATCGCTATCGCAGCTAACGATGCAGATGCATTACAGCCTGCATTGACAGAAGCTAAGAACGCTGGTATCCACGTACTTGCACTTGACTCTGCTACAAACGCAGCTTCTCGTGAAGTATTCTGTAACCAGGCAGGTATCACCCAGGTTGGTGAGACGCTGATGGAGGCTGTAAAGGATATCTCCGGTGGAGAAGGAAAGTGGGCAATCCTGTCTGCTGCTTCTACAGCTACAAACCAGAACGCATGGATTGATTCCATGAAGACTGTAATGGAAGACGACGCTTACTCAGGACTTGAGTTAGTTGGCGTATACTATGGTGATGATGAGTACCAGAAGTCAGTAGATCAGACAGATGCGATCCTTTCTGAGAACCCTGATGTAAAGGTTATCTGTGCACCTACTACCGTTGGTATCATGGCAGCCGCTAAGGTTGTTGAAGATAAGGGACTTGCAGGACAGGTTAAGGTTACCGGTCTTGGATTACCTTCAGAGATGGCTGATTACATCGGCGATTCAGATGAGGATTCTTGCCCTTACATGTTCCTGTGGAACCCGATTGACTTAGGAAAGTTAGCAGGTTATACTTCTATCGCACTTGTAAACGGTGTGATCACCGGTGCTGAGGGAGACAGCTTTACTGCTCCTGACGGAACTGCATACGAAGTAACTGCAGCAAGTGATGGTGGTACAGAAATCATCCTTGGACCTCCTTACGGATTCAATCCTGAGAACATTGAGGAGTGGAAGTCTGTTTACTAAAATAGGCTGACAAAAGGGACTGCTCCGGCAGTCCCTTTTTTAACATTTCCAATCATAAAAAACGGAGGTATCAGACAATGGTAAAAGCATTTACAATGAAATTATATGAAGGTCAGGCAGCAGAATATGAGAAGCGCCACAATCAGCTCTGGCCTGAGATGAAAGATATGATCCATGAGCACGGTGGAAAGAACTATTCTATCTTTTTAGATGAGAAAACCAACATCCTGTATGGTTATATCGAGATCGAGGATGAGGAGCTGTGGGCAAAAGGTGCAGACACAGCGATCAACCGCAAGTGGTGGGATTTTATGGCTGACATCATGGAGACAAACCCGGATAACAGCCCGGTATGCATCGACCTCAAGCCGGTGTTCCATCTGGATTAACAGAATGATTTTCCGTCCATTGACGGCGGAACTGATTGGGAGTCACAGACTCCCTTTCTTTAAATAACCGAATCAGATAGCTTGGCTGATTCAGCCCGGTCTCGTAGGCAATCTCGGTGACAGACAGGGAGGAGAAGCGGAGCAGTTCTTTTGCGTAGGAGAGTCTCGTGCAGATGATATATTCATTGACAGGCTTTCCTACGTATTTTTTAAATTCATGTGACAGGTGATATTTGCTGACAGGGATACGGGCAGCCAGCATGTCTAGCGTCAGCGCTTCCCTGAAATGCCTGTCGATATATCGTTTTGTCTCTTTGATACTCTCCGGCATGATAAATCCGTTTTGTGATCCGGTACACGTATCTGTCAGAAATTCAGTCAGGATGGAAGTGATCAGTTCCGAGGAGACCAGCTCTGTCATAGCATCCGCTTTCTGGTGGATTGCGACAATGCGCCGCAGCATGAGCTCCATGCGGTCAGTGTCCGGACATTGCAGCAGATGAAACCCGTTTTTGACAAATTCCTCATAGTACCCCAGGGCATTTGTCCCATTAAAATGCAGCCATACAAATTCCCACTCACCGTCCGGTGCGCAGCGGTAAAAGTGGTGCTCGTTACAGTTGATCAGACATGCATATCCGGGCGAGAGTTCGTAGGTAT
The DNA here is from genome assembly GCA_934351445.1 of uncultured Eubacterium sp. GTDB lineage: Bacteria > Bacillota > Clostridia > Lachnospirales > Lachnospiraceae > W0P33-017. The sequence continues at coordinate 3,273 of CAKRIZ010000033.1, read as the reverse complement.
TCCCACCGTAGGTCAAGGTGCCTTCGCCGGAGATCGTATAGATGATGAGATAGCTGTTCAGGTTGGCGCGTTCTGTATAATAGGAAGCATCTGTGTGGAAATAGCCGCATTCCTGCACATAGAAAAATAACCGTTTGGCAGTCTCGCTGGCTGTCGGCATGAGCCGGATCGAATCTTTGCTCCAACCGGCAACGTAATTTTCAAGATAAGAACCGGATATAGGCATAGTTGGTACTCCTTTTTATCTATTTTAAATTAGGCGTTTGCGAAACTATTTTTATGATTCGGGTTACCTGGCTGTGGGTGCAGTGGCATTCTGATCAAGCTGCTCCGATTGCCCGGCGGTGTCTCGCTGTCTCTTCAGCCTTGGCTCGATGTGTCCTTCGCACACATAGCCTGCGGCTTTCAGCTATGACATGAAGTTCGTTTACGAATCGCTCGCACTTCGCCGGACAAAAGTCGCAGTTGACAGAAACCACTGCGCCCACAGCCGTTAGCCCTGCGTTATATACTGTTTGCGAAACATTTTAGTAGGTGAACGGAACATGCAAGCACTATCAACTCAGATGCAGAAGTAGCAGCGCGAGCAAAACAGACATGCTTGCGGGAGCTGCGACCTCTTAACAATGTGCTTGCATGACCCAAAACCTGACAAAAATAGTTTCGCAAACGCCTATATTTTAAATCGGGTCGCAATCATCGATGTAGACGACCGCAAGATCGTACAATTTTTAAACAATATCATCGAATGACAAATCAGGGAAATATCGTTATAGTAATACTAACACAGGAAATAAATAAAAGAAACACCAAATAAAAACAGATAGCAAAAAAATATTATTTTGATTGGTTGAAAGGAGCATCAGACAATGGAAAAATTAAAACAGACAAAAAAGGCGCGCATCGGAATCTATACGATGGGACTCAAGGCATATTGGAATCAGTTTGCAGGACTGCGTGAGCGCATGATTGAGTACGGACAGTTTATCGCTGACAAGGTTGCAGGCATGGAGCAGGCAGAAGTATATTTTTACGGATTGGTTGACTGCCCGGAGGAAGGTAAAAAGGCCGGTGAGTATTTTAATGAGCACAATGTCGATCTGATCCTCGCACATGCGGGAACTTATGTGACCAGTGCTTCTGTATTACCGGTGCATCAGATCTGCAATGCATTTACCGTGATCCTGAATCTGCAGCCGACCGCACGTATTAATTACGCGGTGACGACAACTGGCGAGTGGCTCGCACACTGTGGGGCATGTCCGGTGCCGGAGCTGGCGAATGCATTTAACCGCGCAGGCATCTCCTGCAGGATCGTGAACGGACTGCTCGGCATGGATCACACACCGGAGATCTCCATGACGGATGAAAATACAGCGGAGCGCCCGGAGGCGAAGCGCGCATGGAAAGAGATCGGAGAATGGGTCAAGGCGGCCTCTGTCAAGGCAGGACTGCGCGGCAGCCGGTTCGGTTTCCTCGGCGGCTATTATTGCGGAATGCTCGATATGTACAGCGATTTTGCGATGTTTCAGGGCCAGACCGGTGCACACGTGGAAGTGCTCGAAATGTGTGACCTGAACCGCCAGTTGGAGACTGTGACAGAGGAAGAAGCCGCAGAGAAAAAACGCGAGATCGAGGAGTTCTTTATCATTACAGATGATAAAGCGGCAGATCCGCTGGCACAAAAACCCACGCCGGAACAGCTCGACTGGTCTGCACGTGTTGCAGTCGCACAGGAAAAACTGGTGAAGGAATATGATCTGGATGCGCTGTGCTATTACTATCACGGTGCGCCGGGTGGAGAATATGAAAAACTCCAGAGTGGATTTATCGTAGGGCATTCCCTGCTTACAGCCAAAGGCATTCCGTGTGCGGGAGAGGGAGATTTAAAGACCTGTCTCGCGATGAAGATCTGTGATATGGTCGGAGTTGGCGGCAGCTTCTGTGAGATCGTCACCACTGACTATGTGGACGGAACGATCCTGCTCGGACACGACGGGCCATTCCATCTGGCGATCGCAAAAGGAAAGCCCTACCTCCGCGGACTTGGTCTGTATCACGGAAAGCAGGGCAGTGGCGTGTCTGTAGAGGCAAAGGTACGTCCGGGTGCGATCACGAATCTCGGTTGTACGCAGACCATCGAAGGTACGTTAAAGTTCACGATCACAGAGGCTGAGGCGACTGATGGTACGATCATGACGATCGGTAATACACAGACACCTGTCAGGTTCAAGAAAGATCCCGATGCCTACATGGATGAGTGGTTTGCCGAGGCACCGACCCATCATTTTGCGATGAGTGTCGGACACAACGGCGCACTGTTTGAGAAGATCGGACAGTTGTTAGAAGTGCCGTATGTGGTGCTTGATAAATAAGATTCATATATATTGTTTGAGCTGAGCGAGAACCGGTGCTTCGCTGACATCCCCAAGCAGATATTTTGCAGCCTGTTTTACTTCAGGTCTTGCATTTGCGACAGCGTAGCTCTCACCGGCGCAGCGTAACATCGGAATATCATTTCCGTTGTCCCCAAAGGCGGCTGTCTCCTCTGGCGTGATGCCTAGCGTCTGCTGGATGTGGGACAGCGCCTGCCCCTTACTGATGCCGGGAACCATCATATCGACCCAGCGTTCACCAGCCAGCGCGATGCTGACACGGTCGCCAAAATGCTCACGCAGCGGTGCGGCGACTGTAGAGGCATCTGCGGCATAGGTGTACAGGGCCACTTTGATCAACGGTTCATCAACGCTCAGCAGATCATCCACGATGCGGATATTCATTTTGTACCCTTCCCTTACCCACTTCACGTATTTTGGATGGTTCTGGTCTGTATAGGTGCCGCGCGCAGCGGATGCCATGATCCATACATCCGGCATTTTGCGCGCAGCCTGTACGACTTCTTCTAATAATTCTCTTGGAAATCCGTTGCAGGCGAGCTCCTTGCCGTGGCGAGAGACGAATCCGCCGTTATCCGAGATGACCGTCAGTTCATCTTCCATACATCCAAATACACCCATCACACTCTCATAGTTTCGTCCGCTGGCAGCCACAAAGGTGATGCCTTTGTTTTGAAGTGCGCGGATAATGTCATAGATCTCCGGGTTGATGCGGTTGGTTCCCTCCGGGAGCAGTGTGCCATCCATATCTGAAGCGATTAGTTTTATCATTGTACATTTCCTCTCATAATCAAATTTACTAGGCGTTTGCGAAACGCCACAAGCCGCATAAATACGGCATTTTTTTGTTACCAAATTAAAATAACTCCTCACCGGA
>CAKRIZ010000032.1 GCA_934351445.1 uncultured Eubacterium sp. | reverse complement strand
TTGCCTATTTTATTATTGAGAAAAAGAAAGCTGCGCCAAAGCCTTGGCAGGCCATCGCGCAGCGATTTTGTTCAATTCCGATTTATCTATCTTGTTATCATACCATAAAATAAGTATACACTACTAACAATACATTCGCTAGATAATTTTAAACTCATAATTGCACTTTTTGTCTTGTGTAATTTGCACAACAAAAATGAAATTTTCAATCCATTTAGGGTATTGAGATCCTTCTCACCCTTTAACAGTTCGATAACAAGGTCTGATTTGAATTTTGCACTAAAATTTCTTCTTTGTCTGGACATGATTTTGAATCCTCTCTTTCATACTGATTGTAGTATATCAGATTCATTAAAATCTGTCCGAAAAAGTGTCTTAATTTATGAGACCATTATAGTTCAATAGTGTTCAATCATTATAACAACAAAAAATAAGGAAACCTCTCTAAACAAAAGGTTTCCTCATTTCTTCATGTAATGCGGAAGATGGGACTTGAACCCACACGACTGCAATAGCCACAAGATCCTTAGTCTTGCTCGTCTGCCAGTTCCGACACTTCCGCATATGCCGTTGTTGCGTTACCGCCTTGCGACCGTATTATAGTAACAAATGTAACTGGAAATGTCAAGGAAAAATATAAAAAATATTTTTTGAAAAAAATGAAAATAATTGTTGACAAATGTGTGAAAAGAAGATACAATAGCTTTTGTCAGTTCGAGTGACACACAGTTGTCAACGCGACATGCAGAAGTGGCGGAATTGGCAGACGCGCAGGCTTCAGGTGCCTGTGGTAGCAATATCGTGTGGGTTCAAGTCCCATCTTCTGCATTATCTTGTAGAGTAGGAAGTCAGTTGACTTCCTATTTTTTTTCTTTGTTATCATGCAGCTGTGAAAGTACGGAACAGTTGCGTTATCACTTTTAAAGGAGATCTCGTATGCAATATCGTACCAATCAAAAAAATGGGGATCAGTTGTCGATCCTCGGATACGGTTGTCTGCGCTACACGAAAAAGGGTACAGCGATCGATCAGGAAAAGGCGGAAAAAGAGATGGCATTAGCCGTAGAGCGTGGTGTCAACTATTTCGATACTGCCTATACCTATGGAGGCAGTGAAGTGTGCCTTGGAAAGTTTCTTGCAAAATATGGCTGCCGTGACCGGGTGAAGATCGCTACGAAGCTGCCGCATTACTATATTAAGAAGATAGAGGATATGGAGCGTTACTTCACGGAGGAACTGGAGCGGCTGCAGACGGACTATATTGATTATTATCTGATGCACATGCTGAATGACCCGGCGACATGGCAGCGGCTCACGGATCTGGGTATCCGGGAGTGGATCAGTGAGAAAAAGGCATCCGGTGCGATCCAGAATATCGGATTTTCTTTTCATGGCGGCACGGCAAAGTTCAAGGAACTGATCGATGCCTATGACTGGGATTTCTGCCAGATCCAGTATAATTATATGGATGAATATACGCAGGCGGGTATTGAGGGACTGAATTATGCACATGAGAAAGGTATTCCGGTCATCATTATGGAGCCGCTGCGGGGCGGCAGGCTGGTCAACCAGCTCCCGGAGGCTGCCAGAAAGGAATTCGCAGCGGCAGATAGCAGCCGGAGCCCTGCGGAGTGGGGGCTGCGCTGGATCTGGAATCATGAGCAGGTGAACGTGATTTTATCAGGCATGAATGACGTCGCACAGGTGGAGGAAAACTGCCGGATTGCGTCAGATGCACATGCACATGCGATGGATGAGCGGGAACTGGCGGTATTTGAGCGTGTCAAGACGGCGATCAACCGCAGCGTGAAGGTCGGATGTACGGGATGTGGCTATTGTATGCCGTGTCCGCAGGGCGTAGATATCCCGACCTGTTTCCAGGCATACAACCGCAGCTATACGGATAGCTGGTTTGGTGGGATGGCAGCATATTTTATGTGTACAACGCTCAGACAGGACAAGACGGTGGCATCAAAGTGTATCGGATGTGGAAAATGCGAAAAACATTGCCCGCAGCAGGTGCATATCCGGGAGGAATTGAAGAACGTGAAACGGCGCATGGAAAACCCGGTTTACCATGCCGCAAAGTTTGTAGCAGACAAAATCTACAAATATTAAAGGAAATTTGTCAAAAGTGCGGAATATATATACTAGGAACGTCGGTTGTTGAAACAAGATGATAGAAAGAAGGATGAGACAACATATGACCATTCGGGAAGAATTGGAACGACGCCAGCATACGATGCTGAGTCCTTATGCCTGTCTGGATGAGAATTCGGTCGGCAGGGATCGGGAAGAGCCACAGTGCGATATCCGGCCGGTCTTTCAGCGTGACCGTGATAGAATTCTGCACAGCAAGGCATTTCGACGTTTGAAAAATAAGACACAGGTCTTTTTGACACCCAAAGGTGATCATTACCGGACGAGATTGTCGCATACGCTGGAGGTATCGCAGAATGCCCGCACCATCGCAAAGGCACTGCGGCTGAATGAGGATCTGGTAGAGGCGATTGCGCTCGGCCATGATCTGGGTCATACGCCGTTCGGACATGCCGGTGAGCATGTGCTGAATGAGTTGTGCGAGGGCGGTTTTTCACACAATGAACAGAGTGTGCGTGTTGTGGAATGTCTGGAGAAAAATGGCGAGGGACTGAATCTGACGTGGGAGGTCCGCGACGGCATCCGCAACCACCAGACGAGTCTGATGCCGCATACGCTGGAGGGCAGGATTGTGCGTTTGTCAGACAAGATTGCCTATATCAATCATGATATTGATGATGCGATCCGCGCGAAAATACTGACGGAAAACGATATTCCGTTAAAATACAGAAAAGTTCTGGGGCATTCGACGAAAGACCGCCTGGATACCCTGGTACATAATATGATTATTAACAGCATGGACAAAAATGATATCTGTATGTCTCCGGAGGTCGAGGAGGCGATGAAGGGATTGCGCCAGTTTATGTTTGACAATCTGTATCGCAATTCGATCGCAAAGACGGAGGAGACAAAGGCAAAAGAGCTGCTGCGCAGACTGTTCTTTTATTATATGGAACGGCCGGAGATCATGCCGGAGCAGTTTACGCGTATGATTGTAGATGGCGAAAAAGTGGATCGTGTTGTCTGCGATTATATTGCAGGTATGACAGATCAGTATGCGATTGCAAAATTCAACGAATTTTTTGTCCCGCTGGCATGGCAGGTGAATTAAAATGCCTTTTTATTCTGATGATATCGTTGAAGAGGTACGTTCGCGCACAGATATCGTGGATGTGGTCTCCCAATATGTAAAGCTGCACAAGAGAGGCAGCAATTATGTAGGCTTGTGCCCATTCCATAATGAAAAGACAGGATCATTTACCGTGTCTGCAGGGAAACAGATGTATTACTGTTTTGGCTGCGGAGCAGGGGGTAATGTGATCACGTTTCTGATGAATTATGAGAATGCGACGTTTCCGGAGGTGCTGCAGGAATTGGCAGGGCGCGCCGGTGTGGAGCTGCCGGTGCAGGAACCGTCAAAGGAAGCGCGTCAACAGGCAGATAAACGCAGCCGGCTGCTGGAAGTACAAAAGGAAGCTGCAAAATATTATTATGCCCTGTTGCGCAATCCGCGTGGAAAACAGGCGTATGAGTATTTTAAAAAGCGCGGGCTCTCCGATGAGACGATGCGCAAATTCGGACTGGGCTATTCAGATAAATACAGTGATGACCTATACCGCTATTTAAAGAGCAAGGGCTACGAGGATGGCCTGTTGAAGGAATCCGGGCTCGTCACCCTTGATGAAAAACGTGGTGGACATGACAAGTTCTGGAATCGTGCGATGTTTCCGATCATGGATATGCGTGGAAAAGTCATCGGTTTCGGTGGAAGAGTCATGGGTGAAGGCGAACCGAAGTATCTGAATTCCCCGGAGACGCTGATCTTTGACAAATCGAGAAATCTCTATGCGCTGCATCTGGCGCGCACGACGAAAAAGCCCCAGATGCTCTTGTGTGAGGGTTACATGGATGTGATCGCACTGCATCAGGCAGGCTTTGATAATGCGGTTGCATCACTTGGGACAGCGTTTACGACCGGACATGCAAGTCTGCTCAAGCGTTATACGAAGGAAGTTTATCTGACGTTCGACAGTGATGGCGCCGGGATCAAGGCAGCGCTGCGTGCGATACCGATCTTAAAGGAAGTCGGGCTGACCGCGAAAGTCATTCATATGGAACCGTACAAAGATCCGGATGAATTTATCAAGGCACTCGGTGCGCAGGAGTTTCAAAAGCGTATTGATGCGGCAGAGAACAGCTTTTTCTTTGAACTGCGGATCTTAGAGCAGAATTATGATATGCGTGATCCGGAAAGCAAGACGGCATTTCATAATGAATTGGCGCGCCGGCTGCTTGGATTCCGAGAGGAACTAGAACGCGAGAATTATATTTCGGCTGTGGCAGAACACTATCATATCAGTTATGAACAGCTTCGAAAGCTGGTGAATACACTGGGTGCGAGAGGTTATGGTCAAAATGAAGCACCGGAACAGCACAGACAGCTCCGATCCGGGATGAATCATAAAAATAAGCCGGAGCATGCGGGCCTGCAGGCACAGAAGCTGCTTTTGACGTGGCTGAGTGACCGGCCGGAACTCTATGAGAGCATTAAAAATGAGATCCGCCCGGAGGATTTTTCGGAGCCATTGTACCGACAGGTCGCACAGCTTTTATACGGTCAATATGAGCAAGGTGTGCCGAATCCGGCGCAGATCATCAGCCACTTTTCGGATGATGAGGAGAAGCAGCGCCGCGTGGCAGAATTGTTCCACGCCAGGCTGCCGGAGCTGAGTTCGCAGCAGGAGCAGGAAAAAGCACTGCAGGATGTGATAGGCAGAATCAGACGGGAAAGTCTGGAGATGAAGAAAGAACAGGTGGATGTGACGAGTCTGGAAGAAATGCAGCGTTTTATCGATGCCGCAAGGGCAAATAAGCGCTGATCGGCGATTCCGGATTCCGATTTACATAAAATGATGAAAAATAGGACAAAATGATATTAACCACGAGAGGATGGAAACAGGATGGAAAACAAGAAATCTACCAAAGCAAAAACTGAAAAGGCAGCGGAGTCGACGGTAAATGGCGTGACATCGGAGCAGTTTCTGGCGAAATTGAATGAGCTGCTTGAGACGGCAAAGAAGAAAAAGAATATGCTGGAGTATCAGGAGATCAGTGAGTATTTCAAGGATATGAACCTGAATGCGGAGCAGTTTGAGGAGATCCTGGAGTTTTTAGAGACACATAATATTGATGTCTTACGAATCTCTGATGATGACGAGGATATTCTGCTGGATGATGATGACGAAGTAGAGGTAGAGCAGATCGATCTGTCTGTACCGGATGGTGTCAGCATTGAGGATCCGGTGCGTATGTATCTCAAAGAGATCGGTAAAGTACCGCTGTTGTCTGCTGAGGATGAGATCGAACTGGCGAAGCGTATGGAGCTTGGCGATATGGAGGCAAAGCAGCGGCTGGCAGAAGCCAACTTACGTCTGGTAGTCAGTATTGCCAAGCGCTATGTCGGACGTGGTATGTTGTTTCTCGATCTGATTCAGGAGGGCAATCTGGGTCTGATCAAGGCAGTAGAGAAGTTCGATTATAGAAAGGGCTATAAGTTTTCCACCTATGCGACCTGGTGGATCAGACAGGCGATCACACGTGCGATCGCTGATCAGGCGAGAACCATCCGTATTCCGGTGCATATGGTAGAGACGATTAACAAGCTGATCCGCGTATCCCGTCAGTTACTGCAGGAGCTTGGCAGGGAACCTACTCCCGAGGAGATCGCTGCAGAGATGAATATGCCGGTCGAGCGTGTGCGTGAGATCTTAAAGATCTCGCAGGAACCGGTATCACTCGAGACCCCGATCGGTGAGGAGGAGGACTCTCATCTCGGTGACTTTATTCAGGATGATAATGTGCCCGTGCCAGCAGATGCAGCAGCGTTTACACTGCTTAAGGAACAGCTCGAGGAAGTACTCGGCACATTGACAGAGCGGGAGAAAAAAGTACTGACATTGCGCTTCGGTCTGGAGGATGGTCGTGCCAGAACGCTCGAAGAAGTTGGACGTGAGTTTAATGTTACACGTGAGCGCATCCGTCAGATTGAGGCAAAGGCTCTGCGCAAGCTGCGTCATCCGAGCCGCAGTAGAAAGTTGAAGGATTATCTGGAGTAATATGAACCGTTTATCAAATCGTTTATTGCATATTGCCGCACAGGTGCAGCCGGCAGATACATTGGCAGATATCGGATGTGACCATGGTTATCTGCCGATCTATCTGCTGAAAAGCGGCTGCATCCGTCATGCAATTGCGATGGACATAGGTGAAGGACCTCTGCAGCGGGCAAAGGAACATATTGCGGAAGAACAACTGGGTAATTACATACAGACGAGATTGTCAAATGGGCTGGAGCGGCTGCAGCCGGGTGAGGCAGATGCAGTCGTGATCGCTGGAATGGGCGGCAGCCTCATCGTGGATATTCTGACACGCGGCAAGGCAGTCGTGGATCATCTGGAGCAGCTGGTGATCGAACCGCAGTCAGAACTGGCGGGTGTGCGGTGTTTCCTGCGGAAGCAGAATTATTTTGTGGAGCAGGAGGATTATGTACTGGAGGACGGAAAGTTCTATCCGATTCTTAGGATTCTGCCCAAACAGCCCTCGGATGATGAAACGCTTGCCAGACAGTGCGGATTGGACATTTCCGTGACCGATGCATACGGATACCGGCTGCTGCAGGCAGCGCACCCGGTTTTGGCAGAATACCTGAAAAAAGAGCACGATCAGTGTGAACAGATTTTGCGTGGGCTGCCGGATGGACAGTCTGGTGGTGACAGGATTGCGCGCAGACGCATGGAATTGACGGCGCAGATTGCCCGCAATGAGGCAGCACAGGCATACATGAAAGCTGGTAAATAGCATATGGTGTTAGGAGATATTATAAAAAAACTGGAAACGGCCGCGCCGGAAGATTTTGCCCAGGATTGGGATAATGTCGGCCTGTTGGTGGGGGATCGTGCGCAGGATATTACAAAGGTCTATATCGCACTGGATGCGGATGAGGCGGCGATCGCACAGGCGCAGGCATGTGGAGCGCAGCTTTTACTCACCCATCATCCGCTCATTTTTTCGCCGCTGAAGAAGATCAATACGGATCAGTTCATCAGCGCGCGTGTTGTAGAACTGCTGCGGACAGGAATGAGTTGTTATGCAATGCATACAAATTATGATGCTGCGCGGATGGGTGTACTTGCAGCGCAGCGGCTGGGTATCCCGGCAGAGGCACCGCTTGGCGATCTGTTTGAACGCGGGGGATGCCAATATGGGATCGGGTCAGTCGGTGACACAGACAATCCGTTGACATTAGCTGATCTGGGAGCACAGGTGAAGGACCGGTTTGGGCTGCAGACGGTGAAGATCTTCGGTGATCTGAGTGGACAGGTGCAGCGGGTTGCGATGTGCCCGGGAGCCGGAAAAAGTATGATTCCGGATGCACTTGCGCAGGGGGCACAGGTGTTGATCACTGGAGATATCGATCATCACAGTGGTATTGATGCGGTTGCACAGGGGTTGAGTATCATCGATGCGGGGCACTACGGTATCGAACATATTTTTATATCTGATATGCAGCAGTATCTGAATCGTGAACTGCCACAGATCGAGGCAGTTGCGCAGGAACGACGCGATCCGTTTGTAGTGATCTAGTATATCGTTTTTGTGAGGGGGAATTTTATATGTGTAAGGTCATGATAGCAGGAAATGAAGTCACCTGCGAAAAAGGTACGACTTATGAGCAGATCGCGAAGGCGTATCAGAAGGACTATGCCCAGCCCATCGCACTCGCCTATTTTAATGGCAGATTGCGTGAGTTAAACAAATGTGTAGAAGAAGACGGTGAGCTTTCATTTGTGACGACTGCGGATAAGGCAGGCATAAAGGCATACAGACGCACCGAGGTACTGCTGCTGCAAAAGGCGGTCGATGAACTGCTGGGAGCACAGGGCGGTGGTGTACGTGTGCTGCAGACGACCGGAAATGGGCAGTACTGTGAACTCACAGGTACCGATCAACCGGTGACGGAAGCATTTTTAGAAAAACTTTCAGAAAAGATGAAGCAGCTTGCTGAACAGAATCTTCCAATCAAAAAAGAGAATATCTCGACGGCAAAAGCGATCCGGCTGTTCCATGATCTGGGCATGACTGATAAGGAAAAGCTGTTTGGCTACCGCCGCAGTTCTTCCATGAACATTTACGAGCTGGATGGTTACAAGGATTATTTTTACGGTTATATGCTGCCATCCACCGGTTATGTGACAGGCTTTGGACTGACACCCTACCGCGAGGGATTTGTGCTGTTATATCCGGCACCGAACACTGGTATCGTAGAATCTTTCGTACCGTCTGATAAACTGTTTGCTACACAGCGTGCGAGCAGCGAGTGGGGCGCAAAGATGGGTGTCAAAAATATCGGAGAACTGGATGAGGCGATTGCAAGTGGGCGTATTCAGGACATTATGCTCATGCAGGAGGCGCAGATGGAAGCACAGATCGGTGAACTGGCAAGTATCATCGCGCATGCCGGAGAGAAGAAGTTTATTATGATTGCAGGACCTTCTTCATCCGGAAAAACGACATTTTCCCACCGGCTTTCGATCCATTTATCGGCAATGGGCATGAAACCGCATCCGATTCCGCTCGACGATTACTATCTGGACCGCGAAAAGACACCACGCGACGAGAACGGCAACTATGATTTTGAATGTCTGGAAGCGTTGGATATTGAGCTGTTTAATAAAGATATGTCGGCACTGCTCGCGGGTGAGCGTGTAGAATTGCCGATCTTTAACTTTAAGACCGGAAAACGCGAGTATCGTGGAAAATATATGCAGCTTGGTCCCGATGATGTGCTTGTGATCGAAGGAATTCATGGATTGGATGACCGGTTATCATATTCTTTGCCGGCGGAGAGCAAGTTTAAGATCTATATCAGTGCACTGACACAGCTGGCGATCGACGAACATAATGCATTGCCGACGACTGATGGACGTCTGATCCGAAGGATTGTGCGTGATGCGAGAACTCGTAATACATCTGCACAGGAGACGATCGCGATGTGGGATTCGGTGCGCAGGGGCGAAGAAAAATATATTTTCCCTTTCCAGGAGTGCGCGGATTATGTGTTTAATTCGGCATTGCTCTATGAGCTGGCAGTATTAAAAATATACGCAGAACCGTTGTTATTCAATATTCCAAAAACTGCGCCGGAGTATGTGGAAGCAAAACGGTTACTGAAATTCCTTGATTATTTTCTGCCGGTACCGAGTGAGAATATTCATCACAATTCACTTGTCCGGGAATTTATCGGAGGAAGCTGCTTCAACGTATAGCAGCAGTGAGAAAATACCGGCAGGTGTTTTTACGAATGGTGTGCGCAACTTTCTCTTGAAATCTGGTACAGAACATGGCATAATAGACACTTGATTGAGCAGGACAGATGATCGCGGCTGTGTGTTTCACACAGGTGAGGAAAGTCCGGGCTTCATAGGGCAGGATGCCGGATAACGTCCGGTGGAGGTGACTCCCAGGCTAGTGCAACAGAAATAAACCGCCACTGCATGCAGTGGTAAGGGTGGAAAGGCAGTGTAAGAGACTACCGTGCGGCTGGTAACAGCCGTAGCTCTGTAAACCCCATCCGAAGCAAGACCAGAACGAAGCGATTACGTGGCCCGCCAGCTTCAGGTAGGTCGCTTGAGGCGCATGGTGACATGCGTCCTAGATAGATGATCATCCAACGACATAACCCGGCTTATCGTTCTGCTCAATTCTTAAAAAAGTATGAAATATGCGGCAAATTTATTGACGAAGCCCCAAAAACGATTTAACATACCTGTTATCGTAACTGTTCCGATCTGGAATCGTTATCCTTTAATAAGGAAGAATAGAGGTATGTTTTATGAGATTTCGTGAAAAAATGCAGCAGTTTATGTATGGAAGATATGGAAATGATCAGTTGTCCAGAGTTTATCTGGGGATCACACTCGTATTGCTTGTGTTGTCCCTGTTCACACGCTGGACAATTTTTTATATTGCAGGTATTGCACTGCTGATCTACTGCTATTATCGTATGTTTTCGAAAAATATCGCGAAGATGAGTGCACAGAATCAGAAGTTTTTAAACTGGCGTTATGGTCTGGCAGTAAAAAAGCAGAAGACAAAGGTTCATATGGAACAGCGCAAAGTCTATCATTTTTATAAATGTCCGCAGTGCGGTCAGAAGGTGCGTGTACCAAAAGGGCGTGGTAAAATCTGTATTACCTGTCCCAAATGCAAGATGGAATTTATCCGCAGAAGCTGAGGAAGGGTAGGATGTTTGGATATATTCATGCGAATGCAAAAGAACTGACAGAAGAAAATAAAATCACGTATCAGGCATATTATTGTGGGTTGTGTCAGCAGTTGAAACAATGCTGCGGCAGGAAAGGACAGATGCTGCTCAACTATGATATGACATTTCTGGTCATTTTGCTGAGTGGTCTGTACGAATTGGAAAACACGCATCAGGCGTATAACTGTGTGCGGCATCCGGGCCGCAGGCAAAACGTCTGGATCAACGATGCGACACGCTATGCGGCAGATATGAACATACTATTGTCTTATCACAATTCGCTCGATGACTGGCGGGATGAGCATTCTGTACCGAAGAAGATGATCGCAAAGGCTTTCCGGAGTGATTATGAGCGTATCATGGCTGATTATCCCAGACAGGGTGCAGCGCTCGAACATTACATGGAGCAGCTGGCGCAGGCGGAGGATCGGAAAGAGACAAATGTGGATCTGGTAGCGGGTCTGACTGGAGAGATGCTGGCAGAGATCTTTGACTGGCGGCAGGATGAGTGGTCGGATGAACTGCGGTGTTTTGGATTCTATATGGGCAAATTTATTTACCTCATGGATGCCTATGAGGACTGTGAAAAGGATCTGAAAAACAAACAGTACAATATCCTCTCGGATGTGTATGGCGATGATGAGTACGAGATCTATTGCCGACAGCTCCTTACGAGTATGATGGCAGAATGCGCGAAGTCATTTGAGCGGCTGCCGATCTTACAACATGCAGATATATTGCGGAATGTATTATATTCCGGCGTATGGACGCGTTACGAATATAAGCAGATGAAGCTGCGCAAGCAGGAACTCAGGGAAAAGAGAGCGGATGCGGGCCGGCGGACAAAGGAATTGAAAAAACAACAAAAAGGAAACAGAGACAGTGGCAAATCCCTATGATGTGCTGGGCGTATCGCCCGGTGCCAGTGATGAAGAAATAAAAAAAGCATACCGGAATCTGAGCCGGAAGTATCATCCGGACGCGAATATCAACAATCCAAACCGTGCACAGGCAGAGGAAAAATTCAAGGAAGTGCAGCAGGCCTATGACCAGATTATGAAAGAAAAGCAGCAGGGTTACAGCTATGACAGCTTTGGTGATCGCGGTCAGGGCGGATATTATGGCGGATTCGGTGAGTTTGGCGGATTTGGCGGTGCTTACGGCGGCAGGCAGCAGACAAGCGGATCATCGGACACGGATACGATTGAATTGCAGGCGGCAGCCAATTATATCAATCACCGTTGTTACCGTGAGGCACTCAATGTGCTGGCAAATATCCGGACGCGTTCGGCGGCCTGGTACTATTATAGCGCGATGGCGAATGCGGGGACGGGCAATAATGTGACAGCAAAAGAACATATCGCACAGGCTTGTGCGATGGAACCGAATAATCTGCAGTTTCAGGCATTTCAACAGCAGTTGAATTATGGTGGGGACTGGTATAGCAATATGGGACGCGGCTATAGCCGGCCGTATGCAGGCAGCAGTTTCTGCTGGAGCTTATGTCTGCTCGACATCTTATGTAACTGCTGCTGCAATCCGGTCGGATTCCGTTTTTAGATCTAGCGTTTGAATTTTGTTTCGCAGTATTTACAGCGATAGACTTCGTGTTCTGCATCTGTGAGCACGAAGATCTGCTCTAACTCCTGTTCGATGGAAGTGATGCAGCGTGGATTCTTGCAGGAAATCACGTTGTGTATCTCCTTCGGCAGCTGCAGTTCTTTTTTATCTACGATCTTATCATCCTGTATCACGTTCACGGTGATGCGATGGTCGATAAAACCGAGAATGTCCAGATCCAGCGCATCGATCGGGCACTCTACCTTGATGATATCTTTTTTACCCATTTTATTACTTTTGGCATTTTTGATGATTGCGACCGGACAGTCGAGTTCATCCAGCTTGAGGTCGTGATAGATCCGCATGCTCATGCCTGCCTGAATATGATCGAGTACAAAACCCTCGTGAATACCACTGATATTTAACATTGTTATACCTCCTATGAATCTACCTGTATGCCGAGCAGTGTCAGGATCAGTGCCATACGCACATAGACACCATACTGTGCCTGCTTGAAATAGACAGCCCTGGGATCGTCATCGACCTCGACTGCGATCTCATTGACACGGGGCAGCGGATGAAGTACCAGCATGTCCTCGCGTGCCAGATTCATTTTTTCTTTATCTAATATATAGAAATCTTTCATGCGTACATAGTCTTCTTCGTTGAAGAAGCGCTCTCTCTGTACACGGGTCATGTAGAGAATGTCCAGATCGCCGATCGCATCTTCCAGCCGTTCCATCTCGCGATAGGGCACGTGGTTCGCTTCGAGTACATCAGTTCGGATATAGCTCGGTACGCGCAGCTCCTCCGGTGAGACGAGTACGAATTCCACGCCCGGATAGCGGATCAGTGCATGGATCAGTGAATGCACGGTGCGTCCAAATTTCAGATCACCGCACAGACCGATCTTCAAATGGTCAAAATGTCCCTTCAGACTGTAGATGGTAAGTAAATCGGTAAGTGTCTGGGTGGGATGCTGATGACCGCCGTCACCGGCGTTGATCACGGGGATACGGGATTTTTGAGAGGCAACAAGTGCGGCACCCTCCTTCGGATGGCGGATCGCACAGATGTCTGCATAACAGGAAATGACGCGAATAGTATCGGAGACACTCTCGCCTTTTGACGCGGAACTGCTGTCTGCACTGTGAAAACCGAGAACACTGCCGCCGAGATTCAGCATGGCAGCTTCAAAGCTGAGCCGGGTACGGGTACTTGGCTCGTAGAAACAGGTGGCGAGCTTTTTCCCTTCACAGGCATGGACATATTTTTCAGGATGCTGTTCAATATCGTTGGCTAGAGACAGCAATCTTTCTGTCTCTTTGACCGACAAGTCCAACGGACTCATGAGATGACGCATGATAATTCCTCCTTGCGTTTTTGTATTTTTCTTATCATATAATATCGGACACAGAAATTCAAGGATAGATTTTAGTCATTTTTTATTCATAAAACATGCAAATAAATGCATTTTCATGCGTTTCTACCATTGTATTTTCAGAACGGCTACTGTATAATACACAAGAATATAGTTAGTGAGATAGCGCGTGACGCGCAAGGGAGGAAATGATTATGAAGAAAAAATTACTTTCAATGGCTCTCGTAGCGATGATGGTAGCTACGATGTTCAGTGCCTGCGGCAAGAAGGCATCCACAGGTATGACTGTAAATGACGGTGTACTTACAATGGCGACAAATGCATATTTCCCGCCGTATGAGTATTATGAAGGAGATCAGGTTGTCGGTATCGATGCAGATATTGCACAGGCGATCGCAGATAAGCTTGGTTTAGAACTCCAGATCGAAGATATGGAGTTTGATGCTATCATCACTGCTGTACAGACCGGTAAGGCTGATATGGGACTCGCTGGTATGACAGTCACAGATGAGAGAAAGCAGTCTGTAAACTTCTCTGATTCTTATGCAACCGGTATTCAGGCGGTTATCGTGACCGAGGATTCTGATATCGCTACCGTAGATGATCTGGCAGGAAAGAAGATCGGTGTACAGTTAGCTACGACTGGTGACATTTATTCCAAAGATGATTTCGGCGAGGAGAACGTTGAGGAGTATAACAAAGGCGCAGATGCAGTCATGGCATTGACGCAGGGCAAGGTAGATGCAGTTATCATCGACAAGGAGCCTGCCAAGAACTTCGTTGAGGCAAATGAGGGACTGAAGCTCCTCGATACCGAGTATGTGACTGAGGACTATGCGGCTGCCCTGAACAAGGACAACACAGAGCTGTTAGATGCAGTCAATGGTGCACTTGCAGAGCTGAAGGAAGATGGCACACTGCAGTCAATTGTCGATAAGTATATCACAGCAGAATAAAACAGGCGCACATCAGGAGGCTGGGTATGGTCAGATTCCCGGTCTCCTTTTTGCATGAGATTGCATGGGAATATAGAGAAGGTACGGAACAGTTACGGAAAGGGTAAATGTAAATGGATTGGCTACAGGAATTTATTGATAAACTCATATTTGTATTTGTGGAAAAACAGCGTTATCTGTATATTGTCAAAGGTCTGCAGACAACGATCATCGTTACGCTGTTTGCCCTGCTGCTCGGACTGCTCATCGGTATTATCGTAGCAGTGATCCGCACAGCGCATGATCAGATGGCAGAGTCACGCAGGGAGGGTATTACCGGTGCATTGTTGAATATTTTGAACGCAGTCTGCCGGTTATATCTGACGGTGATCCGTGGAACGCCGACGATGGTACAGTTGTTACTCATGTTTTTCGTATTTTTAGCGAGCAGTAACAATAAAGTAATGGTTGCAATCCTCACGTTTGGTATCAATTCCGGTGCCTATGTTGCCGAGATCTTCCGTTCCGGTATCATGTCGATTGACAAGGGACAGATGGAGGCTGGCCGGTCGCTTGGACTGAGCTATCCGGTGACGATGCAGAAGATTATCCTGCCGCAGGCGATCAAAAATGTACTGCCGGCGCTTGTCAATGAGATGATTACGTTATTGAAGGAGACATCTATCTGCGGATATATCGGATTAAACGAACTGACACGTGGTGGAGATATTATCAGAGGTAACACATTTGAGGCATTACTGCCACTCCTTGCGGTGGCGGCGATCTATCTGATCATTGTCATGTTCTTTACATGGGTGATGGGAAAACTGGAGAGGAGGCTGCGCGAGAGTGATAACCGTTAATCATTTACACAAAAGTTTTGGAGACCATGAGGTACTGTGCGACATCAATGAGCATATCGTACCGGGCGAAAAGGTCGTTATTATCGGCCCCTCCGGTTCAGGAAAATCCACATTTTTACGCTGTATGAATCTGTTAGAGCAGCCGACGGGCGGACAGATCATCTTTGATGGGGTGGATATTACGGAAAAAGGTGTGGATATCAACAAGATCCGTCAGCAGATGGGTATGGTATTCCAGCACTTTAATCTGTTCCCGCATCTGTCAATCATGGAGAATCTGACGCTGGCACCGGTGCAGCTCAAACTCATGACAAAGGAACAGGCAAATGAGGAGGCACTGCGCCTGTTAAAGCTTGTTAATCTGTCAGAAAAGGCAGATACCTATCCCGGACAGCTCTCCGGTGGACAGAAGCAGCGTATCGCGATTGTGCGTTCGCTGATGATGAAGCCGAAGATGATGCTGTTTGATGAGCCGACTTCCGCACTCGACCCTGAGATGGTCGGAGAGGTACTCGGTGTTATGAAGGGTCTGGCAGACGATGGCATGACGATGGCGGTCGTGACCCATGAGATGGGCTTTGCAAAAGAGGTCGCTACACGTGTGTTGTTCATGGATGAGGGCAAGATCATGGAGCAGGGTATACCGGAGCAGATCTTCAATGATCCGCATAACGAACGTACCAAAGAGTTTTTATCCAAAGTTTTATAAAAATTGCTTGCATTTTTCTGGCTGCCTGACATATAATGTGAGCAGTAAGACGTGATTTTATAAAAAAGGGAGTAGCCGGCACCGGTAAATATGGTGTGCATCTTCCGTCAGTACGGTTCTGACACAGGCAGAACCCGGAACATGTGTAAATGGCGAGACTTTATGCTGTGTATACGGCAGAGGTCTCGCTTTTTGTATTTTCATACATGGTAAATGAGATGAGATCCTCTGTTAAATATAAAAAAGGAGGATCTTTTTATGTGGAATGTATGTTTGTTGGTCATTGGATTTGTGGCATTGATCAAGGGTGCAGACTGGTTTGTGGAGGGCGCAGCGAAGCTGGCGGGGCGGTTTGGCATCCCACAGCTCGTGATCGGGCTCACGATCGTGGCGATGGGAACGAGTCTGCCGGAGGCGGCAGTCAGTATTCAGGGTGCGTGGAAAGGGACTGCCGGGATCGCAGTCGGTAATGTACTCGGCAGCAATATCTTTAATGTGCTCGTGATTCTCGGCGTGACAGCGCTGATCGCGGCGCTGCCACTGCAGCGGTCGACCATGCTTGTGGAGATTCCATATATGCTGTTTGTGACGATTGCATTGCTCGTACTCGGTGTGAGCGGTGCGTGTATCAGCCGTGTGGATGGCGCAGTTTTGTGGGTGTTATTTCTCATTTATCTCGGTTATCTGTGGTGGATGGTCCGGAAAAACAAAGAGGAGCAGCCAGATACGCAGGAACAGACATCTGTGTTGAAATGTGTGATATTGCTAGTGGTTGGTATCGTACTGATCGTGGCAGGCAGTCATTTCACGGTGGATGGTGCGTGCGGACTGGCACAGATGGCAGGTATCAGTGAGCGTGTGATTGGACTGACCATTGTTGCATGCGGCACGAGTCTGCCGGAGTTGGTGACGTCGCTGGTTGCAGCGAAAAAGAAGCATGCGGATATCGCGATCGGCAATATTGTGGGCAGCAATATATTTAATATCCTGTTTGTGATCGGAACAGCGGCGCTGATTACTCCGATCTCATTTGAACAGGTATTTATTCCGGATGCATGGATTGCATTCGCGGCAGGTATATTGCTGCTTGTTGGTGTCATACGCAGACAGCGGTTGTCGAAGGTATGCGGCGCAGTGATGCTGGCATGTTATATCGGTTATCTCGTATACCTGATATAGTTATGACAGTTTGGCCCACGCCACTCCGGGAGACGCCGATCGGCGTTTGCGAAACTATTTTTATGATCCGGGCTACCTGGCTGTAGGCACAGTAGTATTCTGATCAAACTGCTCCGGCTGCCCGGCGGTGTCTCGCTGTTTCTTCAGCCTTGGCTCGATGTGTCTTTCGCTTTGTTCACACACATAGCCTGCGGCTTTCAGCTATGACATGAAGTTCGTTTACGAATCGCTCGCACTTCGCTGGGCAAAAGTCGCAGTTGACAGAAACCACTGCGCCCACAGCCGTTAGACCTGCGACCTCTTAACAATGTGCTTGCATAACCTCAAACCTGACAAAAATAGTTTTGCAAATGCCTAAATATGAATAATTGTGAGGCGAGACTTGCATTTCAATAGGAAATGTTGTATGATAGCAAAAGCAGTGAAAACATGGGAAATAGACCATGACTGCGTTTAAGCAGTGAAACTTGCAGGTTGAATTTTGCAAGTTTGATGAATAAAAAATGCAACATGACTGTTTGCAACAATTACAATGCAAGTTGGGAGTGGAAGTATGGATTACCATGAGATGATGGAACTGGGAGATGAACTCGATCAGCAGTTTGATGAACTCGTTCAGAATTGTCTGATCTCAGGTGCGATCGACCAGGGACTTTATCAGAAATATGATGTAAAAAGGGGACTTCGTGACGCAAATGGAAAAGGTGTGCTGACCGGACTCACGGAGATCTCTGATGTGCTGGCAACCAAAGTAGACGAGGATGGAACATCACATCCGATCGACGGCGAACTGTATTTTCAGGGCATCAATGTCGTGGATCTGATCGGCGGAAACGCAAAAAAGCGTTTTATGTTTGAGGAAGCGACCTACCTGCTGCTGTTTGGCAAGCTGCCGAAAGAGGAGGAACTGGAGAGCTTTGTACGCATTCTCGGCAGTCTGAGAGAGTTGTCGAGTGATTTTGTCAGGGATGTCATCATGAAAGCACCTCCGGCGAATCTGATGAACGCGCTGCAAAAATGTATTGTGTTATTGTATTCCTATGATTCGGACCCGGATAACATATCGGTCGATAACGTGCTGCGCCAGTCTTTGCAGTTGATAGCAAAGATGCCGCTCATGGCAGTGTATTCTTATTATGCATACCGTCATTTCAGATTGGAAAAGACGCTGCTTGTGCGCCCTCCCAAAAAGGAATTGTCTACGGCAGAGAATATTCTGTATATGCTTAGAAAAGATGGTTCGTTTACCGATCTGGAGGCACGCGTACTCGATGTGGCACTGGTACTGCATGCAGAGCATGGCGGTGGTAATAACTCGACCTTTACGAATCATGTCGTGACATCTTCGGGTACAGATACCTACTCAGCAGTTGCCGCATCCATGTCATCACTGAAAGGACCCAGACATGGCGGCGCAAATCTGAAGGTCATGCAGATGTTTGAGGATCTGCGTGCAAACTGCAATATCTCCGATGAGGATTCGCTGACGGAATATCTGACGGCGGTTCTGGATAAAAAGGCATTTGACCATGCCGGACTGATCTATGGTATCGGGCATGCAGTCTATACGGATTCTGATCCGCGTGAGGTCATGCTGAAAAAATATGCAAGGCTGTTGTCGCAGGCCAAGGGGATGGAGCGCGAATTTGAACTGTATGATACGGTGGAACGCATTGCATCCAGATTGATCGCGGAGCGCAGACACCTGTTCAAGCCGATCTGTGCAAACGTCGATTTTTACAGTGGATTTGTCTATACGATGCTCGGTATACCGACAGAGTTGTTTACACCGATCTTTGCGATTTCACGTATTTCCGGCTGGAGTGCACACCGGCTGGAGGAGCTGGTCAACAACGGCAAGATCATCCGTCCGGCATACCGCTATGTCGGTTCACACCGGGATTACACATCCGTGGAGGACCGCTAGGCACGCGTGGCTGGTTGGATCAGGAAAACAGACACATAGAGAATTAGCAGGAATAAATAATAAATAAACAAAATATAAAAAGGGGATAAGAGAACATGAAAATTGGAATTTTAGGCTACGGAAACCTCGGCAGAGGTGTCGAGAGTGCGGTGCGTCAAAATGATGATATGGAACTGGTGTGCATATTTACACGTAGAGATCCGGCATCTATACATCCGGCGACTGAGGGAGTGGCTGTATATTCGGTAAATGATATCGAAAAGATGAAGGGGAAGATTGACGTACTCGTATTGTGCGGTGGTTCTGCAACTGATCTGCCGGAGCAGACACCGGAGTATGCAAAATATTTTAATGTCATCGACAGCTTTGATACACATGCGAGAATTCCGGAGCATTTTGCCAATGTCGATCAGGCGGCAAAGGAACACGGACATGTCGCAATGATTTCCTGCGGCTGGGATCCTGGTATGTTCTCGATTATGAGACTGTACGGTTCTGCGATCCTGCCGGAAGGAAAAGACTATACATTCTGGGGCAAGGGCGTGAGCCAGGGTCACTCCGATGCAATCCGCAGAGTGCCCGGCGTGAAGAATGGCAAGCAGTATACAATACCTGTAGAGTCAGCATTAGAGGCAGTCAGAAGCGGAGCAAATCCGGAACTGACCACGCGCCAGAAGCATAGGAGGGAGTGCTTTGTGGTCGCAGAGGAAGGTGCAGATCTGGCACAGATCGAGCAGGATATCAAGACGATGCCCAACTATTTTGATGAGTATGATACAACGGTACATTTTATCTCTGAGGAGGAGTTTGCGAGAGATCACGCAGAGATCCCGCACGGCGGATTTGTATTCCGTACCGGCGTGACCGGACTGGAGAAGGAGCATAAGCATGTCGTAGAGTACAGCCTGAAGCTGGATTCCAACCCGGAGTTTACCTCGTCTGTCATTCTCGCGTTTGCACGTGCGATCAACCGCCTTTCCAACGAGGGCGTGAGCGGCTGCAAGACCGTATTCGATATTGCCCCGGCTTATCTCAGTCCGTTGTCCGGCGAGGAGCTGCGTGCACATATGCTGTAAAATGTGGCTGGAAAAAAAGGACTTTCCGTGATACACTAGACGCATGAATGAGATTCAGGGACTTTATGCAAACATTAAAATGCTGGAGCAGGAGGATCTGTTCCGGCATTTTTTGTGTGAGCTGTCAACAGAGAGACAACAGAAAATAGAGGCACTCCGGACGCAGACAGGCAGGCTGCATTCGCTGGGCGCGTGGACATTGCTCGACCGGCTGCTTGCCAATCATATGGATGTGCGTGAGCGTGAGCTGGAGATCGCTGTCGGCGCACACCGGAAACCATATGTGGTGGGACGCGCAGATATACAGTTTAACCTGTCGCATTCCGGTGATTATGTGCTGGCGGTGCTGGCTCCGGTCGAAGTCGGCTGTGATATCCAGCATGTAGAGAAAACCGGAAGGGAGGAACAACTGGCAGCACGCTTTTTCACGGCTGAGGAGCAGGAGGCATATGCGTCCGGTGCGGGCTTTTACCGGATCTGGGCGCGCAAGGAGAGCTGGATCAAATGTGACGGCAGAGGGATGGCGCAGGATCTGCGGAGCTTTTCGGTGGTGGTGGACGGACAGTGCAGCAGCCGGATCGCAGGGCGGCATTTTGCGGAACTGCGGCTGGATGGGTACGAGATGGCGGTCTGCTATGAGGGGGCGCAAGGATATCCGGTGCGTGTCGTTGAGGCTGCAATAGATCGTATCGTTACTATGTGATAGATGAAAGGTGACAAACATGGCAAAACAAAAAGAAGTAAAGACAAATGCAATGCGCATCTTAGAGCGCATGAAGATCCCATTTACGCATCTGACTTATGAGTGCAGGGAATTTGAGGATGGCATCCAGATTGCAGATATGCTGGGATTGCCGCATGAAAAGGTATATAAGACACTGGTCACTGTCGGCGCGAGCAAAAGCTACTTTGTGTTCGTCATACCGATTGAGGCAGAGCTGGATCTGAAAGCAGCCGCGCGCTCAGTCGGAGAAAAATCAGTCGCGATGATCCATGTCAGGGAGATCAACCAGATCACCGGATATATCCGCGGCGGCTGTACGGCGATCGGCATGAAAAAACAGTACGTGACACGAGTGGATGAGTCTGCAGCAGCACTTGATACGATCATCGTCAGTGGCGGCAGGATCGGTTCGCAGATCGAACTGGATCCGGCGGATCTGTTAAAGGCGGCGCAGGCAGAGTACGCCAGAATCACGGCGTAGCTTTTGAGGATTATTATAAAAAATGCATAAAAAAGAGTCGCGAGCGACTCTTTTTTATAATGATATTCAATTTCTACCACGAAACATCTTCGTATTTCTTGCGTAAGCGCCGCGCCTCTCTTGCTGTGCGTAAATGCTCGATCGCGTTTTCCGGTGCCTTGCCGTAAGCAACGGGATAGAGCACCAGTGCCATGAGCAGTGCGGTCATCACATCAAATACGGAATGCTGCTTGATAAATACCGTTGCCAGAATGATGCTGCACATCAGTGTGAAGGAGCCGTATTTCACGAACTTGTTGTCACGCAGGTTTTCGCATCGTGTCAGTGCGATGTGGGCACCGATCGAATTGAATACGTGGATGCTCGGAAACAGGTTTGTTGCAGTATCGGTCTCCCACAGCCAGCGGATAAGCTGGTCGAACACACCGCTGCCGAGTGTCACACCGTAGCGCATATAATGTCCATTCGGGTAGACCGTAGATATGAGGAGAAAGATCGTCATACCTGTAAACAAAAAGCCGCACGCGCGTAAATATTCCTGCCTGTCATGCAGATACGTATAGATGAATGCGACTGCCACATATCCGAACCACAGGAAATAGGGAATTGCAAACGCGGATACAAACGGAATCTTATCATCCAGTTCCATGTGAATGACATGAAAGTGGCTCGTTACTGTTTTTTCCAGATAGGCAAACCACGGCAGATAGATCAGCCAGTAAGCCTGCAACAGAATATAGCGGTGTTTCCAAAAGAATTCCTTGAAATTGATTCGTTTCATCTACAAAATATCCTCCAAAATATCGCATTAAAATATCACATTAAAATATCAATGCTATATTAGCACAAGCACTTTCCCAAAACAACAAAAAGGTCAAAAAATAACGCCAAAAATCTGGCGGAAAAGAGTGCTTTCTATAGTCAAAACTCCTAATGCTCCGGGCTTTGCCAAAAAGAAACAACTTGCACAGGTACACAGACAAGTTGTACCATAAAAAAATATATGTGGGGGCGCTGGATGGCATGCGCTCCTGATAGGAGAGGGGACAAAAATGGGTAAAAACAAACAGGTAATGATCGAGACAGCTGCAGTGGCGGCGCTGGCACTCGCACTCGCTGCAGGAGCGGCAGGTGGACAGGCTTTCAGTGGGGGAACAGGCGGGGTGACAGGGATTGCACTGGAAAAGGCAACAGGCATGAATCCAATGGTAGGAGATGGTATGGACGGTATCAGCTATGGTGGGGATCCTTCGGTGCTCGTAGATGGTGACACCGTATATCTCTATACAGGTGTCGATGCATCAACGGATGAACAGGTAGAGAAGTCTATATATGACATACCGGAATATGTCTGTTATTCATCGACAGATCTGGTGAACTGGACACCGGAAGGTACGGTGATGACGATGGATACCGTATCGTGGGCAAAAGATGACCGGTCTGCGTGGGCTGCACAGACCGCAAAATATAATGATCACTATTATCTATATTACTGTACATGGGATAAGAGCGGGAAACAGTCGATCGGTGTGGCTGTATCGGATGAACCGGCCGGGCCGTTTGTGGATATTGGCGAACCGCTGGTGCGCGGATCGGTTACAAAACCGCAATTGTCGACGTTTAATGATATTGATCCGACTGTATGGATCGACACGGATGAGGCTGGCGAGGAACACCGGTATCTCGCGTGGGGCAACGGCATGTTTTTTGTCTGTGAACTGAACGAGGATATGATCTCGGTCAAAGATGTGAATCAGGATGGACAGATCACGAGTGGATCATCTTTCGAAGATGCAGATATCATGTGGCAGAAAATGGGGTTGGAGAACTATACCGAGGCGCCATGGCTGTACCGCAGGACGGATGAGCAGGGAAAAGCATACGGCGATTATTATCTGTTCTATGCATATGGCTGGCGTGAGAGCATGGCATATGCGACGACGGATGATCTGACTAGTGGCGCATGGAAAAAGGGAGGCGTCATCATGTATCCGACTGCGACCTCGAACACAAATCATATGGCAGTGTTTGATTTCAAGGGGGAGACGTATTTTGTCTATCATAATGGGTCATTGCCCGGAGGTAACGGTTATCGGCGCAGTGCGTGTATCACGAAGCTGCATTTTAACGATGATGGCAGCATTGATCTGTTTGATGAGACGGCAGCGGGACTCGGCGGCATACATGTTGAGCTGGCGTTGTCGGATGGGACGAGACTCGAGCATGAGGCATTTGTCAATTCGACTGCGGATGCAGATTATCCGCTGCGGCATGTGGCGCTCGGCAGCGGTATCGGCAAATTTGCGGCAGACAGTCAGTGGGTGCTTGTACCTGGAAAGATGGATCCGAGCGATGAGATGTATGTATCGATCCAATCGGAGAACAAGCCGGGGCTGTATGTGACAGTCAAAAAAGATGGCGGGATCGAATTGTCCCAGGATATCAGCGGTTCCGAGGCGTTTGCGCAGGCACAGACGTTTCGCAGTGTGACGGGATTGGCTGATGCAGATGGTGTATCGTTTGAGAGCGTGCGTATTCCCGGACAGTATCTGACACTTGAGGAGGGCGCGCTGGTACTCAGTGATGGGACAGGACAGACTCGGAATGCCACGTTTTATATGACTGCGCAGTAGCCGCTAGCGATGATGTTCGTGTGCACACTTTGATTAGCCTCTGGAGAGCGAATATGAAAATGAATTTTTGATAAAAGTAAAATATTTTATAAAAAAGTAAAATATTGATTGTATTGATGCGGTGAATCTGATATATTGTAGTTACGATTACGATCTGTCTGTGGTGGGAGAGACCATTGCCCACAGTCAGATTGGGATTGAATCAAAATCAGATCATGGAGAGATGGGGGATTTTTTTATGAAGGTACAGGACTATGGAAAGCGGCTGCTGTCCGGTGCACTTGCTGCGACAATGGCGTTTGGGCTGGCAGGCTGTGGCAATGCATCACCGGCGGCTTCGGATTCGGGCACGGATGGCGCGGATGCGGATACTGCGGCACAGGTGACGGCTGATGCGCAGCCGGAATATGTATTTAAGATGACGTATGACGGCATTGCGACCGGGGATGTATCCTCCGGTGTGGCAGTGCATGATCCGTCGATCGTAAAGGATGGGGATGAATATTATATCTTTGGTTCGCATATGTCTGCAGCAAAATGCGGTGATCTCATGAGCTGGGAATCGATCGCAGACGGCTATACCAAGAGCAATCCGGTATACGGACAGATCTATGATGTGGCAGACCAGGCATTTGCCTATAGCGGAAGCAAGAAAAGCCTGATCCCGACAGACGACGATGGGACGCATGTATGGGCACCGGATGTGATCTATAATGAGGCGCAGGGACTGTATTACATGTATTACTGCACAACCTCTACGTGGAATGCATCGAATCTGTGCTATGGCACCTCAAAAACAATTGAGGGACCGTACGAGTGGCAGGGAGCGTTGATTTATTCCGGTTACGATAAAGATACGATCAAAGCAACCGATGTGCTCGATTATGTCGATGAGGACTATGCGCTCAAGCATTATGTGCGCAATAACGGTTATAATGTGGACGATTATCCGAATGCGATCGATCCGAGTGTATTTTACGATGCAGACGGCAGAATGTGGATGGTCTATGGTTCGTGGAGTGGCGGTATTTACCTGCTTGAACTCGATCCGCAGACCGGACTGGTCATCCATCCGCAGGCAGATCCCGATAACAATGTCGATGCCTATTACGGAAAACGGCTGCTCGGGGGCGGACACAAATCCATTGAGGGACCGTACATTTTATACGATGAGACGAGCGGCTACTATTATCTGTTTGTATCCTACGGTGTGCTGACGAGCGCAGGCGGCTATCAGGTGCGTGTATTCCGATCTGAGACACCGGATGGAACCTATGTTGATATGAACGGCGCATATCCAACAATCAATGATGACCATCAGCTATTTGGATTGAAGCTGACTGGGAATTACAAGCTGCCTTCAATCGAAAAGGCATATATGGCGACCGGACATAATTCGGCACTGATCGATGACGATGGAAAAATGTATCTCGTTTACCACACGAGATTCAATGACGGTGGCGAGGGGCATTCCCCGCGTGTACACCAGATGCTCGTAAATGCGGATGGATGGCCGTGTGAGTTGCCGTATCAGACACAGGGAGAGACTGTGAGCGCAGATGGGTATGATACGTCTGAGGTGGTAGGCAGATATTTTGTGGTCAATCAGGGTACGGATATCAGCAGCGATATCGCCAATCCTAAGATTTTATATCTGAATGCGGACGGCACAGTCGTCGGCAGGGAGTCGGAAGGAACATGGAGTGCGCAGGACGGCACCTATTATATGGACATCACGATCGACGGTGAGACCTATCAGGGCGTGTTCTGCAGGATGAAGGACGAAGCAGGGACAGACGTGATGGCATTCTCGGCTGTCGGTGCAAATAAAAGTGTATGGGGAGTCAGCTATGGACAATAAATTAAAGTATAATGAACCGTGGATTCTGCAGCGCGCAGATCCGTATGTATACCGCCACACCGATGGAACCTATTATTTTACCGCATCCGTGCCGGAATATGACCGTATCGTGCTGCGCAGCAGCGATACGCTGGAGGGACTTGGCAGCGCGCCGGAACTCGAAGTATGGCACAAGCATGAGAGCGGTCCGCAGAGCATCCATATCTGGGCACCGGAGATCCATTACCTGTTTGGAAAATGGTATATTTATTATGCGGGGGGCGACAAGGACGACATCTGGGCGATCCGCCCGTATGTGCTCGAGTGTCAGGGCGATGATCCGATGCGTGATCCGTGGATCGAGAAGGGCAAGATGACACGCGCCACGGATGATGAGTTTTCTTTTGAGGCATTCTCGCTGGATGCGACGGTCTTTGAAGTAAAAGGCAGCTGGTACTATATCTGGGCAGAAAAGGTCGGAGTCGGCAAACAGATTTCAAATCTGTATATCGCACGCATGAAAAACGGCTATACGCTAGATACCGTTCAGGTGATGCTGACGACACCGGACTACGACTGGGAGCGCTACGGCTTCTGGGTCAACGAGGGTCCCGCGGTGATTCAGCGCGATGGAAAGGTCTATGTGACGTATTCTGCGAGTGATACAGGTATCCATTATTGTATGGGGATGCTGACTGCAGATGCGGACAGTGATCTGCTTGATCCGCTGTCATGGAAAAAAGAGCGCTATCCGGTGCTGACATCGAGCGAGGAGCATGTGGTCTATGGCCCCGGACACAATTCGTTCACGACGGATGAAAATGGCGCGGATATTATGGTGTACCATGCGCGCACAGAGAAGGAGATTGTCGGAAATCCACTCTACAATCCGAACCGCCATGCGATGCTGATGAAGCTGGGCTGGAAGGATGGAAGACCTGTATTTTCGTATGATTCGTAGTAGAAATCCCGGCGATACAGCAGGACGGCAGACCCACGGTGAAACGGTAGGGCTCTGGAAAGTCCGAAAAGAAGCCTGAGAACATGGAGGCGCAGATGGAGCAGCGTATATGTACGAGATGTCTGCTGCGTGAGATGGTCGATTCAGATGCGTCGAAGCAGTCAGAACTGGAAATGATAGAAAAATACCGCGCCGCGATCAAACAGTCAGACCGCGTGGATGATGCAGAATATGAGCGGAGGCTGTCAGTGTGCAGAGCGTGTGAAAAGCTGCTCGCCGGGACATGCAATGCCTGTGGCTGCTATGTGGAACTGCGCGCAGTCGCGCAGGTGTCCCATTGCCCGAAGAAGAAATGGTGAGATTATAAAAAACAAATCAGCACCACCAGCTTAGCTGGTGGTTTGCTCTGCGGCTATAAGCCGCTGTTCCCTGCTTGCCTCTAAAGAGGC
>CAKRIZ010000031.1 GCA_934351445.1 uncultured Eubacterium sp. | reverse complement strand
GATTCAGGTGTGCAAAAATTCCATTGCGAAGCAATTTTACATGAATTTTTGCATCTTGGAACTGCAAGTTCCAAGAGTGGCTCATCGGAATGGTTCGTGCAACGAAAGCAAAACAGACATGCTTGCGGGAGCTGCGACCTCTTAATAATGTGCTTGCATGACCCAAAGCCTGATAAAAATAGTTTCGCAAACGCCTAATGCAGATGTACGATTGGAAAGGAGTGGTAGAAAATGACA
This sequence comes from uncultured Eubacterium sp., assembly GCA_934351445.1. Lineage (GTDB taxonomy): Bacteria > Bacillota > Clostridia > Lachnospirales > Lachnospiraceae > W0P33-017. The sequence continues at coordinate 27,487 of CAKRIZ010000031.1, read as the reverse complement.
AAAAACAGGGGAATGTTAATGCTTCGGCGGTTTTTCTGCATGCTGCTTGTGATGGTGTTACTGCTGCCGGCAGTACCTGCACATGCAACGATAGACGATCAGCAGCAGATCGCTGCCGCGCAGAAGGCGATCTCAGCAGCGATGCGGCAGTTTAAGGGCAGCAATGAGACGACGGAGCAGGAGTTTCTGGCGGCTGCGCAGGCAGCTCTCCCGGCGGGCAGCCAGGTGACTGTGACATCGGCGGGGGATTTCAAGATTGATGTTCCGGCAAATGAGGAGCGTGGTGGCAGTATGAGCTGTACGCTGATCCTCACCTGCGGGGAGGAGCAGTTTGTATTGCGGCAGGGAGCATCTGTCGCACAGATTGTGTCGGGAAATACGGCACAGCTCGAAGAAGACCGTCTCGCGATGAGTAAGGCGATGCACGCGATGACCTACACGAATAAGACGACGAAAGAGGAGATGCTGGAAGTCGCACTCGCAGCCAGAAAGTACAATACGACCGCAAAGTGGACGAAGTTCACAAAGAAGAATGCGACATTTGAGGCTGACGGCGAGGTCACGGGTTATCTGACGCTGACATTAAATAACGAGACGAGTGAGCTGCGTCTGCATGATACGATCCCGATGCTCAAGCGCACGATGCCGACCAAAGCGATCTCGATCAACAAGGAGGAGTGGGATATCCTGCGCCTGACCAATATCGAGCGCTATAAAGATGGAAAAACGCTGCTGACGATGCCGAAGGAGCTACAGAGAGCCTGTGATGTGCGTGCAAGGGAGAATATCAACAATACCCAGAAAGCACATATCAGACCGGACGGTACGTTGTTCAGCACAGCGGTTCAGGGCACGTTCCGCAGATTCGGTCTCGGCGAAAACCTGTACCATGAGGCAAAGATCGATGTCGTGGCAAAGCGCGCGGTCAACGCATGGATGAACAGTTCCGGACACCGCGCAAATATGCTCAGCAGTGCTTACAGCTATATGGGAGTCGGAGTCTGCGAGAATCAGTCCGTACAGATCTTCTCAAAGAAGAGCAATCCGATTACATCATGGACGACAAGCACCGGCAAAAAGACGTTTGAGGATGAGGAGGCAATGTGCAAGGCTTATCTGATCTGCAAGGATGCAAGCGGTCTGAAGTCGTATGTGCCGCTCGATCCGGAATGCATGACGAAGGTCAAGGGCGGATATAAGATGAAGCTGAACAGCAAGCTGACGGTCAAGGTGAAGATCAAGCAGGAGCAGACGAGTACATTTACGGATGTTCCCACAAATGCAGCTTACGCAAAGCCTGTCGCATGGGCAGTCAATAAGCGGATCATGACCGGTATCAATCAGACCGAGTTCGCACCGGATCAGACCTGTACACGCGGTGAGGTATTCAACTATATGTATCTGGCAAACGGTTCGCCGGCGGCAGCAGGCAAGAACTGGTGGAGTGATGTCAAGGCGAGTGATTTCTATTACAAGGCAGTGCTCTGGGCAAAATCACAGGACATCATCGATTACGGCAGCTTCCACGGTGAGGATCTGTGTCCGCGCGGCTATGCATTGTACTATGTATGGAAGAGCGTCGGATCTCCGACTGTATCCGGTAAATCGACATTTACGGATGTGACAGACAGCGTCTTCTATTCAGATGCAGTGGCATGGGCGCAGCAGAAGGGCATGTTCAAGGGCAACACAGACAACCAGTTCCATCCCGATTACGGCTGCACCAGAGCGGATATTGCAACCTATATGTATTATGCTTACAAGTAATCTGACGTATTTAAATGCGAAGCCCCGGCAAATTCCATTGCTGTGAACCGTAAACGTAACAGTTCAGCCCATGCTATTCGCAAAGATGCCTAAACTTAATATAATTAGGAAAATGTAAAAATCCCTTGCAGGCGTGCATAAGAAGTGCTAATATCTGTAAACATAATAGTAACTATTCAGCACAGCCCGAAGCATTTACTGCTGAGGGCGTAAGAAAGTGATTCAGGAGTGCAAAATCCCATCGGCGAAGCCGATTCTCATGGATTTTGCATCGTAACTGTGAGGGTACTGAACAGTTACACATAATAGAAAACTGTTCAGAGACATTCACAGATTGCCTGTCTCTGGGCAGCCGTAAATGCAGTGAAGGAGACTCACATCTGCAGACATCGACAGGAATACAGCGTCACCGACTGAGAGCGCTGTTTGAGAGAGCAGATCATGGGAACACTCCGGAGCAGGCTGGTCGAAACAGTAGACAGACATGGAGACATGGCGGCACTTTATTAGGTCAGCACGTACAGGAGGCGCGTTAAGCCCACAGAGCGGAATGTTTATGCATGTGCATAACATTCAAAACGGGTGGTACCGCGGATCAGATAATTCGTCCCAGAATATAATTTTTATATTCTGGGACTTTTTCGTGTGATAGAAAATCATTATCACAGTCCAAAAACAAAGAGAGGGGATCAGAAGCATGTACAGAGACGTGACATTAAACCAGATCAGTGAGGCAGATATCGACAAACAGTTAAGCGTGGCAGGCTGGATCGAAAATATCCGTGACCACGGCGGCGTGTCATTTATTGACCTTCGGGATATGTATGGCATCTTGCAGGTCGTCATCAGAGATGATACACTGTTAAAAGGACTCAGTCGTGAGGACTGCGTATCGATTCAGGGAATCATGGAAAAAAGGGATGAGGAAACCTACAATCCCAAGATCCCTTCTGGTACGATCGAATTAGAGGCAAAACAGATCACCGTGCTCGGCAAGGTGCGCAAGGCACTGCCGTTTGAGATCATGACCTCCAAGGACGTGCGGGAGGACGTGCGGCTGCAGTATCGTTACCTTGACCTGAGAAATGCCAAGGTGCGCGACAATATGATCTTCCGTTCGCAGGTCATCGCATTCCTGCGCCAGAAGATGACGGAGATGGGATTTTTAGAGATCCAGACACCGATCCTGTGTGCATCTTCCCCCGAGGGCGCCAGAGACTATATCGTGCCGAGCCGCAAATTTAAAGGAAAATTCTATGCATTGCCGCAGGCACCGCAGCAGTATAAGCAGCTTCTGATGGTATCGGGCTTTGACAAATATTTCCAGATCGCACCGTGCTTCCGCGATGAGGATGCGAGAGCTGACCGTTCGCCCGGAGAGTTCTATCAGCTTGATTTCGAGATGAGCTTTGCAACGCAGGAGGATGTATTCCGTGTTGGCGAGGAAGTGCTGACCGCCGCGTTTGAAAAATTTGCTCCCGAGGGATATGAGGTGACAAAAGCACCGTATCCGATCATCAGCTATAAGCAGGCAATGTTGGAGTTCGGTTCTGATAAGCCGGATCTGAGAAACCCGCTTCGGATCATTGATCTGAGTGAGTTCTTTGAGAAATGCAGCTTTCAGCCATTCCACGGCAAGACCGTCCGTGCGATCAAGGTACATGCTGAGATGTCCAAGGGCTTTCATGAGAAACTGTTAAAATTTGCGCAGGGCTTAGGCTGTGGTGGACTTGGCTATCTGGAAGTACAGGAGGATGGCAGCTACAAAGGACCGATCGATAAATTCATTCCGGATGATTGCAAGGAGGAGATGCGCACGCTGGCTTCACTGGAGGTCGGAGATACGATCTTCTTCATCGCAGACCGTGAGGCAAAGGCAGCCGCTTATGCCGGTGCGATCCGCACACAGCTCGGGGAAAAACTCGATCTAATCGAGAAGAACGCATACCGTTTCTGCTATGTGGACGATTTCCCGATGTTTGAAAAAGACCCGGAGACAAAGAAGATCGGATTTACGCACAATCCGTTCTCTATGCCGCAGGGAGGCCTGCAGGCACTGCAGGAGCAGAATCCGCTCGATATACTGGCCTATCAGTATGACATTGTATGTAATGGTATTGAATTATCATCCGGTGCGGTCAGAAACCATGATCTGGATATCATGGTCAAGGCATTTGAGATCGCAGGTTACGACGAGAGCGTATTAAAAGAAAAATTCGGTGCACTGTACCATGCGTTCCAGTATGGGGCACCGCCGCATGCAGGTATGGCGCCGGGTGTCGACCGTATGATTATGCTGCTGCGTAATGAGGAGAACATCCGCGAGATCATCCCGTTCCCGATGAACGGCAATGCACAGGATCTGATGTGCGGAGCGCCGAACACGGTCACAGAGCAGCAGCTGCGTGAGGTGCACATCAAGGTGCGTGACTGATCGTGTGTGAAAAATAAAGGAGATAAACATGGCAAATATCATTAGTGATGAGACGATCGAATATGTAGGTATTCTGGCAAAGCTGGAGCTCTCTGAGGAGGAGAAGGAGGCAGCCAAAAAGGACATGGGCGATATGTTGGATTATATCGATCAGCTGAATGAACTGGATACCTCACAGGTGGAACCGATGTCCCATGTCTTTCCGGTAAACAATGTATTCCGTGAGGATGTAGTGACAAACGGCGATGGCAGCGGGGATACGTTAGCCAATGCGCCGCTGTGCAGGGACGGCGGATTTGAAGTACCGAAGACGATTGTATAATTATGAAGAAAGGGTTAACTGTGAAGGTACTGAACAGTTACGAAGGGGATAGACCATGTCGCTTATGAGTCTGACAGCCGTAGAGCTGGGCAAACAGATACAAAAAAAAGAAGTGACTGCAGTAGATGCGACACGCGAAGCACTGGCGGCGATTGACGCCTGCGAAAAATCGGTACACAGCTTTGTGACGGTGGATGCGGAGCGTGCCATGCAGCGTGCACAGGAAGTACAGGAGCAGATTGCATCCGGCAGCCTCACATCACCGCTCGCCGGTGTTCCGGTAGCGATCAAGGATAATATGTGTACGAAGGGATTAAAGACAACCTGCAGCTCTAAAATCCTGTATAACTTTATTCCGACCTATACTTCGGAAGCTGTCCTGCGGTTAGAGCGCGCAGGGGCAATCATCCTTGGCAAGACAAATATGGATGAATTTGCGATGGGAAGTACGACAGAGACTTCTGCATACGGAGTGACAAAAAATCCGTGGAATACAGGGCATGTGCCCGGCGGATCTTCCGGTGGCAGCTGCGCGGCGGTCGCTGCTGAGGAATGCTCGTATGCACTCGGATCAGATACGGGTGGATCCATCCGTCAGCCTAGTTCGTTCTGTGGCGTGACAGGCATCAAGCCGACTTACGGAACCGTATCCAGATACGGACTCATCGCATATGGTTCTTCGCTCGACCAGATCGGACCGATCGCAAAGGATGTGACCGACTGTGCGACGGTATTAGAGGCGATAGCCGCACATGATCCGAAAGATTCGACTTCGGTAAAGCGTGGAGAGACCGATTTTACACAGGCGCTCGTAGATGATGTGAAGGGTATGCGTATTGGTATACCGAATGATTATTTCGGCGAAGGTCTGGATGAGGATGTGCGTGCACAGGTACTCGCTGCTGCAAAGGAACTGGAGAAAAAGGGCGCGGTCGTAGAACATTTTGACCTCGGACTGGTCAAGTATGCGATCCCTGCCTATTACGTGATTGCCTGTGCTGAGGCGAGCAGCAATCTGGCGCGTTTCGATGGTGTGAAATACGGTTATCGTACTGAAGAATATGATGGGCTGCATCAGATGTACAAAAAGAGCCGTTCAGAAGGATTCGGGGCGGAGGTCAAGCGCCGCATCATGCTCGGATCATTTGTCCTTAGTTCCGGTTATTACGATGCCTATTATCTGAAAGCCCTGCGTGTCAAGGCATTGATCAAACAGGCATTTGATGATGCATTTGCAAAATACGATGTGATATTAGGCCCTGCGGCACCTACGACGGCACCAAAGCTGGGAGCCTCCCTGTCTGATCCGATCCAGATGTATCTGGGCGATATCTATACGATATCCGTGAATCTGGCGGGGCTGCCCGGCATCAGCTTACCGTGCGGACTTGACCGTCAGGGACTTCCGGTTGGCCTGCAGCTGATCGGAGACTGCTTCCAGGAAAAGAAGATCATCCGTGCGGCATATGCGTTTGAACAGACACGTGATTATGCACGCAGCAGTATTGCGCAGGAACAGAACGGAGGTGCGTCATGAGCAGAGAATATGAGACCGTCATTGGTCTGGAGGTACATGTAGAGCTGGCGACAAAGACAAAGATTTTCTGTGGCTGTTCTACCGCATTTGGAGGCGCACCGAATACACACACCTGTCCGGTCTGCACCGGTATGCCGGGGTCGCTTCCGGTACTCAATAAACAGGTTGTGGAATATGCGATGGCAGTCGGACTGGCGACAAACTGTACGATCAACCAGAACTGTAAATTTGACCGGAAAAACTATTTTTATCCCGATAATCCGCAGAATTATCAGATCTCGCAGCTCTATGAGCCGATCTGCAGGAACGGGTCTGTAGAGATTGAGACTGCAGATGGCACAAAAAAAGCGGTCGGTATCCATGAGATCCATATGGAGGAGGATGCCGGAAAGCTCGTACATGATGACTGGGATGACGTATCGATCGTAGATTTTAACCGTTCCGGTGTCCCTTTGATCGAGATCGTGTCCGAGCCGGATATGCGCTCGGCAGAGGAAGTGATCGCATATCTGGAAAAACTGCGCCTGATCATCCAGTATCTCGGTGCATCGGATTGTAAGCTCAATGAAGGTTCCATGCGTGCGGATGTCAATCTGTCTGTGCGGGAAGTGGGAGCAACGGAGTTTGGTACGCGTACCGAGATGAAGAATCTGAATTCGTTCCGTGCGATTGCCCGTGCGATCGAGGGTGAGAAAAACAGGCAGATCGACCTGATCGAATCGGGAGAAAAGGTCGTGCAGGAGACACGCCGCTGGGATGACGCAAAGGAGAGTTCACATGCAATGCGCTCAAAGGAGGATGCACAGGATTACCGCTATTTCCCGGAACCCGATCTGGTGCCGATCCATATCTCAGACGAATGGCTCGAAGAGGTGAGAAGCCGTCAGCCGGAGCTGCGCACGGAAAAGCTCGCGCGCTATGAGAGTGAATATGAGATTCCGCGCTATGACGCTGAGATTATCACTGCATCCAAGCATCTGGCAGATATTTTTGAACAGACGGTGGCGATCTGTGGCAAGCCGAAAAAGGTGTCCAACTGGCTCATGGTAGAGACCATGCGGCTGCTCAAGGAGCAGGAGATGGAGCCGGAGGATATCGTATTCTCACCGGAGCATCTGGCCGCACTTGTAGAATTGGCAGATGCAGGCACGGTCAACAGTACGGTCGCCAAGGAAGTATTTGAGCAGATGTTTGCAGATGATATTGATCCGAAGCAGTATGTCGAGGAGCACGGCTTAAAGACGGTAAACGATGAGGGCGCCCTGCGGCAGACGATCGAGCAGGTGATCAAAGACAATCCGCAGTCAGTGGACGATTATCACAATGGAAAAGAAAAAGCCATAGGTTTTCTCGTTGGACAGACGATGAAAGCGATGAAGGGAAAAGCAAATCCCGGTATGGTCAACCAGATTTTAAAGGAACTGCTGTAGAGGCAGTTCCTTTTTAGATTCTTTTTCGTATGATTTCTCATTGTGTTTCCGCTGGATAGTCATTATAATAAAAGGTAATTGGAGATTCGTTATGAAGCATATTTTTATAGTAAATCCATATGCGGGCAGTATGACGTTCGCAAACAATTTAAGACAGCAGCTGGAACAGATGAAAGGGTTTGAGTACTTTTTGTTTAATTCCAGATATACCGGCAATGAGACAGAACTGGTGCGTAAGGTGGTTGATTTCTTCCCGGATGAACCGCTGCGTATCTATGCATGCGGTGGTTCGGGTACGATGCGCAATGTGTTAGAGGGTGTCGGTGAGAATCCGAATGTCGAACTGGCCTTTTATCCGTGTGGCATGACCAACGATTTTTTAAAATGCTTTGCGCCGGAAGACCGGACACGGTTTTACGATATCGCAGAATTGATCTATGGGGATACACTGGTGGTAGATTCGATCCTGACAAATCATGGCAGGGCGCTCAATACGTTTTCCTGCGGCATGGATGCGGATATCATGTCTTATATCGCCAGACAGCATCCGGTGCGCACGGTCGGCATCCGAATCCCATATTCGGCATATGCATTTCAGGCATTGCTGCGGCTGAAGAGGATGGATCTGAAGATCCGCATGGATGGAAAAGAGATGAATGGCTGTTATGATGAGATCTGCTGGGCAAACGGCTGTGTGCTGGGTGGTTCGCTGTGCATGCCGAAAGGGTTCTCACCTGCAGACGGTATGGGCAGCTATGTGCTCATCCCTTCCCGTGGACATTTTGCGTTTATCCGGATACTGGTAAATCTGATCGCACAGAATGGCGATTACATACAGCGGCATACCCGCGTGGGTACTGCAGATAAGATGTCGATCATACGGAGCGACCGGATGCCGATTGTCGCCAACCTGGACGGGGAGATGATATCGGCGGCCGGAGAATGGACGGTAGAGCTGCGTCCGTCAAGTGTTCGTTTTGTCGTGCCGAGAGGAGTGGAACTGCCATGAGAGATTGTCAAAAAGAACGGCGCCTGACCTGGTATATTCTGATCATGGAATGTGTGGCAGTGCTCTATGCACTGCGTGTAAATTACTCCCTGGGACTGATGTATATTATCATCCATGCGATCGTATTTGTGGTGATGGTGATCGCTACGCGTCTGTTGACTGTTGCAGACACAGAGAAATGTCCGGATTTTGTACAGGGGGCAGTGACGATCGCATGTGGGGTGTATGTGTATATGTGTTATTCCGTTGGAAGCGGTTCAGACCGGCTGCTTCCAGCCTGCATGTTTTTTGTCATGGTGGAATGCACGATGTATAAGGATCTCTGGCTCAACATGTTTGTCACGGCAATGAACGTGTTTGTAAGCATCCTGACACTCGCATTAAGTGGTGTAGATGTGATCTACCATACCTACAGCCGCATTGAATTTTTATTTATACTGATATTGATGCTGATTTCCAGCGGCCTGATGCTGTTCATGCAGACGAAGGATCTGTTTACGGAGCGTGTGGCGAAGGAGGATGAGAAGAGTCTGGACGATCTGCTCCAGCTCGTGGAGATGAAATGTGAGGATGCAACGGCAGCGGCAGAAGCCAAGAGTAACTTTCTGGCAAATATGTCACATGAGATCCGTACACCGATCAATGCAGTGCTCGGCATGAATGAGATGATCCTGCGCGAAGAACAGGATGAGGAGATACGGGGGTATGCGCAGAACATACAGAGCGCAGGTACGGCGCTGCTCTCACTCGTCAATGATATTTTAGATATTTCCAAGATAGAGTCTGGCAAGATGGAGGTCGTACCGGAGCGATACGAACTCAATAGCATGCTGTATGATGTCCTGCTGGTGATTCAGCCACGGCTCGAAAAGAAAAACCTGCAGCTGATACTGGATATTGATGAAAATATACCGAATATTCTCTACGGTGATGAAGTACGGATTCGTCAGATTATTACGAATATTCTGACAAATGCAGTGAAATATACAGAAAAAGGAAGTGTGACGCTGCGTGTCCATATGAAAAAGAAGGATTCCCGTCATATTATGCTGCAGGTAGCAGTCAAGGATACAGGCATCGGCATCCGGGAGAGCAGGGAAGTGTTGTTTGCCTCGTTCCAGCGGGGCGGCGATCTCAAGGCTCACCATATCGAAGGAACCGGACTTGGGCTGGCGATCACACAGCAATTGCTGGAGATGATGGACAGTACACTGGAGATGGAGAGCATCTATGGCAAAGGCTCATTATTTTCATTTGAACTGGAACAGCAGGTTGTCAGTGAGGAGCCGATGGGGAATCTGAATGACCTGTATCAGAAACGGCTGGCACAGGAACAGACGTATAAAGAGAGTTTTACGGCACCACAGGCGCGTGTGCTGGTTGTCGATGACAACCTGATGAACCGAACGGTTGTGAAGTCACTGCTCAAACAGACGCAGGTGCAGATTGATACCGCGGAAGATGGTGTACAATGTCTGCAGAAATGCCGGACACAGCGCTATGACCTGATCCTGATGGATCATCTGATGCCGAATAAGGACGGTGTTGAGACATTTAAAGAGCTGCGTGCCGATGAACACGGCTGCAATTATCATACACCGGTCATCATACTGACAGCAAATGCGGTAGCCGGTATGAAACAGCAATATCTGGATGAAGGCTTTGATGGATTTTTATCAAAACCGGTGCAGGGGCAAGTGTTAGAAGAAGCGCTGCGGCAATTTCTGCCGCCGGAGCTGGTACATCTGACACAGATGGATGCGGAGGATGACGCGAAAGAGCATGCGCGTTTGGAACTGCTGCAACAAAAGATCGATGAATCAGGGCTGACAGAACTGGCACTGGAGAATGCGCTCCAGTATTCATCCGGAACGGTGTGTGATGTACTGGAGAATATCAGGGGATATCTGAACGAAGCACTGGAGAATGACGGGCATATGCGTCAGGCATATGAGCAAAAGGACTGGAAAAACCTAAAGATTTTCGTACACGCGCTCAAGAGTACATCCCGCGTGATCGGGGCAGTACATATGGCGTACGGTGCGGAAAAAATGGAGATGGCTGCCGGGGAAGAGGATACCGCATATATCTATGAACGGTTTGATGGATTGATGCAGGAACATGTGCAGTTATGTGATGATCTGGGAAAACTGTTATCACTTCCGGAGATATCCGGCATGGCTCCGGCTGTGAGTGAGATCGAGCAGCCGCGCGACATATATGTGGGACAGGCGGAGACCTTTTTACATGGTGTAGAAGAATATGAGGTGGATTTTGAACAGCTTCGCATGTTTTGTAATTATTACCCGCAGGGAGACAGCCTGAAAGAAGAACGGGAACAATTGACGCGCGCAGTGGAGGATTTTGATTATGAGCAGATCAGCGCACAGCTGGCAGCGATGATTGCAAAAATAAAAGAAAACAGAATTGGAGGGCAGATCGATGGATGAGCAATATGAACAGGAATACATGCATCAGCATGATATGCAGGTGACGCTGGGCATTCATAAAGTGGTCAGGCTGACATTTCTGATCGGACCGCTCTTGTACCTGCTTACACGATGGAATGTTTTTACTATTTCAACAGAAGCGTGCATATTCTGGGGCATTTATCTGATCGGATGCTGGATTCTGGTAGAGTTTCTGATCCGGCGGGGACATATCGCAGCAGCAAAATATATGCAGCTATTATATTTGGAGCTGATGGTAGGGGCAGCATCGGTGAGTCCGAGTATCGGTATCTATCTGACGTATTTTGCGATTCCGCTGTTGTCATGTGTCTATATGGACTGGCTGCTCACGACAATGACCTCGATCGCCGGATACCTATGCATGATTGCCTTTTTATATTCGCGTGCGGTCGGCTTTGTACTGGCCGGTTATACGATAGAATATCTGTTTATGACCATTTTTGCGATATTGGTTGTGCGTCACGGCAGGGAGATCCGGCAGCATTATTTTGAGAGCCAGAAGGAAAAACTCTCGGCTGAGGCTGCGAACCAGGCCAAGAGCAGTTTCCTGGCGAATATATCACATGAGATCCGGACACCGATCAATGCGATCATTGGCATGAACGAGATGATCCTCCGGGAGAGCAGGGAACGGCGGATCCAGCGCTATGCCGGAAATATCAAAAACGCGAGCAAGAGCCTGTTGGCGCTGATCAATGATATTCTGGATTTTTCCAAAGTAGAGTCTGGAAAGATGGAGATCATTGATACGACCTATCAGATCAGTTCCCTGCTCAATGACCTGATGAATATGATCCAGCCGCGGGCGCAGGAAAAAGGACTGGAACTAAAGCTGGATATCGATGAGCAGATCCCATGTGAGCTGTACGGCGACGAAGTGCGCATCCGCCAGATTATTACCAACCTGCTGACGAATGCGGTGAAGTACACGAGAGAGGGATCCATTACGCTGAAGATCCGCAGTACGAGATTGCCGGATACATCCTATGTGCGTCTGGATGTCGCAGTTGTTGACACAGGAATTGGTATCCGCAAAGAAGATCAGGAAAAACTGTTCGCAACATTCCAGCGGGTGGATGAGGCGGCAAACCGGGGCATCGAGGGCACCGGCCTTGGGCTGGCGTTGTCCAAACAGCTGCTGGAGCTGATGGATTCCAAGCTGATGTTAGACAGTGAGTATGGACGCGGCAGTGCATTTTTCTTTGGTCTGCAGCAAAAGATCGTGGATGATGCACCGATCGGTGATTATAAGGCGATATACGAGCGGGCACTCAGGGATACGGCACACTATCAGGAGAGCTTTCAGGCTCCGGATGCGAAGATTCTCGTGGTAGATGATACGCACATGAATCTGGAAGTATGTAAGGGGCTGCTCAAAAAGACACGCATTCAGATCGATACGGCAGACAGTGGCATGGAATGTCTGAATATGATTATGAAAAAGCCGTATGATATGATCTTTCTGGATCACAAGATGCCAAATATGGACGGCGTGCAGTGCTTAGAGCGCATGCGTGAACTGAAGGATTATCCGAATAAAAATACAAAAGTCATCGCGCTCACGGCAAATGCGGTCAGTGGCGCGCGGGAGTTCTATCTGGAGCATGGGTTTGATGATTATCTGGCAAAGCCGATTCAGGGTGAGCATCTGGAACGGTTATTGTGTCAGTATCTGCCGCCGCAGTATCTGAAGATCCCGGAGACGGAGAGCGTAGATTATATGGAGGAGTTGTGTATCCCTCCGATCGACGGTATCGCAGCGGATGACGGCTTGCGTTATGCAGGTGGTGATCAGGAGGAATATCTGAATAACCTGAAACTATATCTGGCAGAGTATGAGGAGAAAAAGCAAAAGCTGGAACAGTTTTATGCACAGGATGATCTGGAAAATTATCAGATTACCGTGCATGCAGTCAAGAGTACATCAAAACTGATCGGTGCAAATGAATTGTCGGATCTCGCACGTGCGCTGGAGGAGGCTGCCGGTTCAGGAAATAAGGAACTGGTACATGTGGAGCATGCACCGTTTATGGAGAGTTTTATACAGCAGAATCAGAGCATTGCCAAGACGATCGAGGCACTTGGCATGCAGGAGACACAGACGAAGCTAGAGGAGATGACGCTTGATGAGTTGAAGGAATTCTGCGCAAATCTGCAGGCGAGTCTCGATGAGTTTGATATGGAGGAGATCCGCCGCCTGGTGGTACAGCTTCAGAATAAGGATCTGCTCAAGAACGTGAAGGAAACGATGCAGACAGCGGTAGACAATTTTGACTATGACGGTGTACAGGAGCAGTTGCAGCTGCTCAGACAGCTGGCTGGGGCATGATCCTGATATCTGACATAAAAATCAAAAAAGATGGAGTCTATGAGCAATCATGGATTCCATTTTTTTGACCGCGTTTTTATTAAAGCCCGTTTTATTGGACTGCGCATCGTTTAAACTGGAGACAGGCTGAGAGCAGCAAACGCCTGGCAAACAGACGAGAGAAAGGAGCGCGCGTATGAGTGGACGTATGATAGCAGTAGATTTTGACGGAACGCTGTGCAGGGACTGTTATCCGAAGATCGGCGAGGCGAATAGCCGGCTGATCCGTATACTGAAGGAGTTGCGGCAACATGGGGATCAGTTGATTTTATGGACCTGCAGGCAGGGACAGGCGCTGGAGGAGGCGCTGCAGTTTTGTGAGGCATGGGGGCTGACCTTTGATGCAATCAATGAGAATCTGCCACAGATCACGGAGCGATATGGCAGTGATTCCAGAAAAATATATGCGGATATCTACATTGATGACCGCAGCATCAGCCCATGGGGATGGTGTGAGCAGAAGAGGAGCTACTGTTCACAAGTAGGCATTTTCTGAACTGAAAATGCCGTATGATGCAGTGGTGGTAGCAGATTTTGCCGATTTGGAATGCGAAGCATCGGCAAAATCCGTTACTGGAACGAGGTACGAGTGAACAGCAACGAAGCGGAGAATCGGATGATGAAAAAAATGGTAAGAGGTTGACAGCCACACAGAGAAAATTTACAATATACATAAAGTAAAGAAACAAAGTAACTATTCAGCACAGCCCGAAGCATTTACTGCTGAGGGCGTAAGAAAGTGATACAGGAGTGCAAAATCCCATCGGCGAAGCCGATTCTCATGGATTTTGCATCGTAACTGTGATGGTACTGAACAGTTACGAAACAAAGCAGCTAGTTAGGACTTCATTTTCTTTGCCAACCGACAGGTGACAGGAAAAGAGGGTTAATTATGAGGATTACTTATGAAAAATAGACGAATCAAAACAGGCATGTTTGTGACTATTGCAGCGATGTCACTTAGCATGTGTCTGGTGGCTCCGACGGCGGTCTATGCGACACAGACATCCGATACAGATGTTGTGGATGATGAGTTCGAGGCTGGTGATCAGGAGACCGTGGCAGGTCCGGGCGCAGGAACGGATACGGACAGTGGACATAATAGTGGTAGTAGCAGTTCTTCCGGCGGCAGCAGTAGCAGTTCCTCAAGTTCCGGGAGCAGCACCAGCTCAGGAAGCAGCTCCTCAAGTTCAGCGGGCAGTACCACTACAAGTAGCACCTCGGGTACGGGCACTGCCAGATCTTCAGACAGCAGTCTGGCACATCTGGGCATTTCACCGGGAAGTATCAGCCCTGCATTTTCGGCAGGGACACACGCGTATACCGCTACGGTAGATGCGGATGTGACAGCCATTTCAGTCGCGGCCAGGCCAAATGACAGCAAGGCAGTGATCGCATCCGTCACAGGGGCAAAGACGCTCTCGCCGGGTACAAATACGGTAAAGGTTGTTGTATCGGCAGAAAACGGCACGACAACGACTTATACGATCACCGTTACATGCGGCAGCGCATCAGCGGCAGCCGGTACACCGGCAGATACTGCTGCATCAGATGGAGACACGGATACAACAGATGTCGTTGAAGGAGAGATCACAGATCCTGATTCAGATGCGGAGTCAGAAGGTGACGCAGAAAATGACCCTGAACAGAACGCGGCTGTCACATTTGATGACAATGGGTATCTGATCTACGAGGGCAACGCCTACATCCCTTCAAGCATGATGCCGGAAGGTGATTATGTATCACTGGATAAATACAACAAGCTGTATGAGCAGTCACAGTCACAGAAATCAAAATATACGCGGATGATTATTATTCTGGCGGTATTATTACTGGTTGTATGCAGTGTATTACTGAATCTGGCACTAAAGCTGAGAGATCTCAAGCAGGATGCCAGGCTGGGACTAAACGGAATCGATGATGACGACGGTGGCAAATCGGTGAAAGCTGCCGGAACAGAGAATAGAAAAGAAAATAGAAAAGTACATAAGCGGTCTGCTGCACCGGAGGCACAGACGGATATGATACCGGATCTGAAAATACCGGAATCTGTGGCTCTGGAAGCGGAGCACGCCGCGAAGCCTGTAAAAGCTGCAAAGACACCCAAAACAGAAAAAGCAGTTCAGGTACAAAAACCTGTAAAGCCGGAGAAAACTTCGAGATTCCATAAGGCAGAGCAGGACAATGACGATCTGGAGATCCTGGATCTGAATGATTTGTAATGTTGTAATATTGGAAAAAGAGAGAGGAATTTAATACAACTATGAACAGACCCTATACAGCCAAGGCCAAAAAAGCGCTGGCTCTGGCAGGCAGAATATCACGGAGTCTGCACCATAATTATATCGGAACCGAGCATCTGCTGCTGGGACTGCTGCGGGAGGGTAGCGGCGTGGCAGCCTGTGTGCTTATGAGTAATGGTGTGGAGGAAGAAAAACTGGTGCAATTGATCGAAGATCTGATTGCGCCTTCTTCTGATGTCCTGGTCATGGACCGTGACGGCTATTCACCAAAGACACAAAAAGTATTGGAGCGTGCAGAAACAGAGGCAGAGCATTTCCATAGCGAACAGATTGGAACGGAGCATCTGCTGCTGGCGATCATCAAGGAGACCGACTGCGCTGCATCCAGACTACTCAATACGCTCGGTGTGAGCGGACAAAAACTGTATATAGACATTTTAGTGGCAATGGGTGAGGATTCATCCCAGTACCGGGATGAATGGCAGAATGCCAGATCCGGCAAGAAGGCAAAAAATGCCACGGCAACATTAGATGGCTATTCGCGCGATCTGACGCAGCTGGCGAGAGATGGGGCACTCGATCCGGTGATCGGCAGGGAAGATGAGATCGAGCGGGTGATCCAGATTTTAAGCCGCAGAGGTAAGAATAATCCCTGCCTGATCGGTGAACCGGGTGTCGGTAAGACCGCGATTGTCGAGGGACTGGCACAGCGCATCGTAAACGGAATAGTCCCGGATACGGTGGCAGGGAAGCGTCTGTTGACGCTGGATCTGTCCGGCATGGTGGCTGGATCCAAGTACCGCGGTGAATTTGAGGAGCGTATCAAGCGCGTGATTGCCGAGGTACAGCAGGCGGGAAACATTATTTTATTTATTGACGAGCTGCATACGATTATCGGTGCGGGAGGCGCAGAGGGTGCCATAGATGCATCCAATATTCTGAAGCCCTCGCTGGCACGTGGTGAGCTGCAGCTGATCGGTGCGACAACGATCGAGGAATATCGTAAATATATTGAAAAAGATGCCGCGTTGGAGCGCAGATTTCAGCCGGTTACAGTGGAAGAACCTACGACGGAGCAGGCAATTGCCATATTGCAGGGACTGAAGAGCCGTTATGAGGAACATCATCAGGTAGCGATCACAGATGACGGTGTGGAGGCTGCAGTACGGTTATCACAGCGGTATATCAATGACCGATATCTGCCGGATAAGGCGATTGACCTGATCGATGAGGCGGCTGCCAGACTGCGATTGTCCGTCTGCCGGACACCGCAGGAATTGCTGGAACAGCAGCAAAAGAGCAAAGATATGGAGCGTGCATTTGTGGATGCGATCGCAGCAGGGGATATGGAACTGGCATCGCATTATATGGAAGAACGCGCCAAAGCAGAGGAGACATGCGAAAAAGAGAAAAAACGCATGGAGCGTGCAAAAAATCGTAAGAAGCTCGTCGTCGATGAGAACCAGATCGCGGAGGTGGTCTCCAAATGGACGAAAATACCGATCCGCCGCCTGACAGAGGGTGAGGCAGACAGGTTACGCCGTCTGGAGAAAACATTGCATAAGCGCGTAGTTGGACAGGAGGATGCCGTCAGCGCAGTAGCGCGTGCGGTACGCCGCGGCCGTGTCGGACTCAAAGATCCGAACCGTCCGATTGGGTCGTTCCTGTTTTTAGGACCGACCGGTGTCGGAAAGACCGAGATCTCAAAAGCGCTTGCTGAGGCGATCTTTGGGGATGAACAGGCGATGATCCGTGTGGACATGTCTGAATATATGGAAAAGCACAGTGTGTCAAAAATGATCGGTTCCCCGCCCGGATATGTTGGATTCGATGAGGGTGGACAGCTCAGTGAAAAAGTGCGCCGGAATCCTTATTCTGTGATTTTATTTGATGAGATCGAAAAGGCACATCCGGATGTGTTTAATATTTTGCTGCAGGTGTTGGATGATGGACGCATCACGGATTCACAGGGACGTCGGATTGATTTTAAAAATACGATTATTATCATGACGAGCAACGCGGGGGCACAGTCGATCGTGGCACCCAAAAAGCTTGGTTTTGCATCTGTGGATGATGAGAAGCAGGATTATGAACGCATGAAATCTCTGGTGATGGAGGATGTATCCCGCATTTTTAAGCCGGAGTTTCTCAATCGAATCGATGAGACGATCGTATTCCGTATGTTAAATAAGGATGACATGAAGCAGATTGTCACGATTCTGTCTAAGACATTGATAGAGCGCTGCCGGACGCAGATGGATATCAGGCTGGTGATCACGGAGCCTGCAAAGACATATATCGTGGAGAAAGCATATGATCCGAAATATGGAGCACGACCGCTGCGCCGTATGATCCAGTCTAAGATAGAGGATCAACTGGCAGAAGAGATTCTTGCAGGAAAAGTCAAAAAGGGCGATACGGTGCGTGTCGGATGCAGGAAGGGCGAGTTGACCTTCGACATAAAAAATAACTAGAAAAATGATGTTAATTCCTTTATAATAAGGAGACAGCAAAATGACATTCCGTGATCCGATGATAGATATGGATCACAGAAATACTTAGGAGGAAAATAAAAACAATGAGTACAGTAAGCGAATTAATCCGTTCTGAGGCAGATGGCAGCCTCAGCTTTGGTGACTATACACTGGGAGCAAAGGCAAAACTGGATAACTTTGAACATGCAGGCGATGTGTATAAGGTAAAGACTTTCAAAGAGATCACGAAGCTTGAAAAGGGCGGTGTGTTTGCCTATGAATCAGTTCCCGGAACAGCAGTGACCGGACTGCGCGCCGTAGATGGCGGTGTGTCTTTCAACGTAGAAGGACCGGAAGATGCGGAGATCACGATTGGTCTGGCGGAAGAGACTTCTTATGATGTGAAGATCGGTGGAACTGATGCCGGAACAATGACGACAGGCCTGGGCGGAAAGCTCACTGTCAGCGTAGAACTGGGTGCGGAGCCTGTGGCTGTAGAGATCAAGAGAGCATAAGGTAGCAGAAAATAGATGGCAAAAGGAAAGACAACCGTATATTTTTGCCAGTCATGTGGTTACGAATCTTCCAAGTGGATGGGACAGTGTCCCGGCTGCCATGAGTGGAACAGCTTTGTGGAGGAGATCGTAGATAAGCGTACACAGGCAAAAGCAGGGACAAAAACAGCGGCGCATGTGCGTCTCCAGCCGCAGCCGATCAGTGCGATTGAGCTGCACGAGGAGCAGCGGTGTTCGAGTGGAATGCCGGAACTCGACCGTGTGCTGGGTGGAGGCATTGTGCCCGGTTCGATGATACTCGTGGGTGGTGATCCGGGTATCGGTAAATCTACACTGCTGCTGCAGGTATGCAAGAATCTGGCAGATCAGAATATACACGTATTGTATGTTTCCGGGGAGGAGTCACTGCAGCAGATTAAGATCCGCGCACGGCGGATTGGGGAATTTACAGATGCGCTGAAGCTGTTTTGCGAGACGAATCTGGATGATATCAGACAGACGATTGAGAACGATAAACCACAGATTGTTGTGATTGATTCTATCCAGACGATGTATGATGAGGCCATCAGTTCGGCTCCCGGTTCAGTCTCACAGGTGCGCGAAGCGACCGCGGCGCTCATGCAGATTGCAAAAGGCAGCGGAGTGACCGTATTCATTGTCGGACACGTGACAAAGGAAGGTGTCGTAGCGGGACCGCGTGTATTGGAGCATATGGTAGATACCGTGTTATATTTTGAAGGTGACCGGTATGCTTCTTACCGCATTTTGCGCGGTGTAAAAAACCGTTTTGGCTCCACGAATGAAATCGGTGTGTTTGAGATGTGCGCCGATGGGCTGCGGGAAGTGGAGAATCCATCCGAATATATGCTGAGCGGTAAGCCGGAGCATGCTTCCGGATCTGTGGTGGCGTGTTCAATGGAAGGCAGCCGGCCGATTCTGATCGAGATACAGGCGTTGGTCTGCCATTCCAATTTTGGCATTCCGAGGCGGACAGCGGCAGGTACGGATTTTAACCGTGTCAATCTGCTCATGGCAGTATTGGAAAAACGCTTGAATCTAAAAATGTCAGAATGTGATGCGTATGTAAATATTGCAGGCGGTATCCGTATGAACGAGCCCGCGATTGACCTGGGGATTGTGCTGGCGTTGATTTCCAGCTTTAAAAACCGGCCGATTGATGAAAAGACGATCTGTTTCGGTGAAGTAGGGCTCAGCGGCGAAGTCCGTGCGGTCAGTATGCCTGCGCAGCGCGTGGCAGAGGCTGCAAAGCTGGGATTTGAGACATGTATTTTGCCGAAGGTCTGTCTCGATGGATTACAGCATAGTGGAAACATCCGGCTGATCGGTGTGAGCAATGTGCGGGAAGCGGTTGACCTGATGTAGAATCGTAGTATTTAAAGCATAAAAAAGGAAAGCGAAGATATTCGCTTTCCTTTTTTGCATATATTTTCCGCTTGATTTTAGATGGCTTCGCTTGCGTAGTTAGGCGCTTCCTTTGTGATATGGATATCGTGAGGATGGCTCTCGCGCAGGGATGCGGCAGAGATCTTGACGAATTTTCCGTTCTGGTGAAGTGTCTCGATGGTCGAACATCCGCAGTAACCCATACCGGAACGGATACCACCGATCATCTGGAAGACGGTATCTTCGAGAGAACCCTTGTAAGCGACACGTCCTTCTACACCTTCCGGAACGAGCTTTCTCGCATTTTCCTGGAAATAACGGTCTTTTGATCCGTTCTCCATGGCTGCGATACTTCCCATGCCACGGTATACTTTATATTTTCTTCCCTGATACAGCTCGAATGTGCCGGGCGCCTCATCACAGCCTGCGAACAGACTACCCATCATACATACGTTTGCACCGGCTGCCAGAGCCTTGGTCATATCTCCGGAGTATTTGATACCACCATCTGCGATGACAGGAACATTGTATTCCTTAGCGACTTCATAGCAATCCATGATGGCAGAGATCTGCGGTACACCGATACCGGCGACTACACGTGTGGTACAGATGGAACCGGGTCCGATACCGACCTTGACAGCGTCCGCACCTGCCTCAATCAGTGCACGGGTTGCCTCGCCGGTGGCGATGTTTCCTGCGATGACCTGCAGATCGGGATAGGCTGCTTTGATCTTCTTCACTGCATCGAGAATATTTTTTGAATGTCCGTGAGCGGAGTCAACAACGATGACATCTACATGTGCGGCAACCAGTGCAGCGACACGATCCATCATATTTGCTGTGATACCGACACCGGCACCGCAGAGCAGTCTACCCTGTGCATCCTTGGCACTGAGTGGGTATTTGATCTGCTTTTCGATATCTTTGATCGTGATCAGACCCTTCAGATTGTTGTCGGCATCTACGATAGGCAGCTTCTCTTTTCTAGCTTTCGCGAGGATTTTCTTGGCTTCTTCGAGAGTGATACCTTCACGCGCTGTGATCAGGTTCTCAGAGGTCATGCTTTCCTTGATTTTTTTCGAAAAATCAGTCTCAAACTTGAGATCACGGTTGGTGATGATGCCGACGAGCTTGCCATCCCTGGTGATCGGTACACCGGAGATGCGGAATTTTGCCATGAGATCGTCTGCATCCTGTAAGGTATGTTCTTCTGATAAAGAAAATGGATCGGTGATGACACCGTTTTCAGAACGTTTTACTTTGTCTACTTCTTCTGCCTGTGCCTGAATAGACATATTCTTGTGGATGATACCGATACCACCCTGACGTGCCATTGCGATCGCCATGCGGTGCTCCGTAACGGTATCCATCGCAGCACTCATCATAGGAATGTTTAATGTAATCTTGTTTGTCAGTTTTGTGTTCAAAGTGATCATATCCGGAGTCACTTCGGAATACTGCGGAACCAACAGCACATCATCAAATGTAATGCCTTCACCAATAATCGTACCCATTTGTTTTTTATCCTCGCTTTCTTAATCTGAATTTGTGAATTCTTTGAATCCGATTTTTTCATGATGCCGGCATCACAGGGTGTTTTACGGATGCCGGATGAATGTATCGTTAATGTATCTATGATACAAAAAATGAAAAACAATGTCAATGGAACGTACAAACTTAATATTGTAAAAAAATGAGAGTTAAATATTTTGTTTTTCGTAAAATTGTGCTACACTCTAAAAAGTAAAAAATCAGAATGGACAAAGGTGGTTAAAAATGGAGTTCCGACCCTGTATAGATATCCATAATGGCAAGGTCAAACAGATCGTTGGCAGCAGTCTGCGTGATGCAGGTGATGTGGCGGCAGAAAATTTTGTGAGTGAACGCTCGGCGGCAGATTATGCCACGTTGTACCGGACGCGGGGGCTGCGTGGCGGACATGTGATCCTGCTCAATGCGGTGGATTCCGATTATTATGCGGCAACAAAGGCACAGGCGCTCGCGGCGCTGGCTGCATATCCGGGCGGATTGCAGATCGGCGGTGGTATCACGGCAGACAATGCCGCAGATTTTATTGCCGCTGGAGCAAGCCATGTGATCGTCACGTCATATGTGTTTGCGGATGGGAGGATACGCTTTGACCGGCTGGAGCGCCTGGTGCAGGCAGTCGGAAAGGAACATCTGGTGTTGGATCTGAGCTGCAGGAGACAGCTGGATGGCGATTATTATGTGGCGACAGACCGATGGCAGAGACTGACAGAGGAACGTGTCTGCCCGCAATTGTTTGACCGCCTGTCCGGTTATGCGGATGAGTTTTTGATCCATGCGGTGGATGTCGAGGGCAAGGCGCATGGTATCGAACAGGAACTGGTGACCATGCTTGGAAGCTGGGACGGCATCCCGGTGACCTACGCAGGGGGAGTGAGCAGTTTCGCAGATCTTGACGAGCTGCGCACACTCGGAAACGACCGGGTGAATGTTACGATTGGCAGCGCACTCGATCTGTTTGGGGGGCAGCTTCGCTTTGATGAGGTGTGCGAGCGTATTTAAAGCAAGTGAGCATCACATTTCATAGTTGCAGCTCCCGCAAGCATGTCTGTTTTGCTTTATTGCACGACCCATTCCGCTGAGCCTCAGAAAATCCTAACTCGTGTTCAGCAATGGCTTCCACGAGTTACGAGTCTCATCTCCATCGTGCAAAGGCAGCAAAATCAGACATGACTTTGCTCGCGCTGCTGCGACAGTTGCAGTAGTTCCCGTCAGCTGCGACTTTTGCCCGGCGAAGTGCGAGCGATTTAATAACGATCTTCTTGTCATATCTGAAAGCCGCAGGCTATGTGTGTGAGCAAAGCGAAAGACACATCGAGCCAAGGCTGAAGAAACAGCGAGACACCGCCGGGCAACTGGAGCAGACTGATCGGGATACTACTGTGGCTGTCGCCAGACAGCCTGTATAAAATTTGTTTTGAAATTACCTGTAAATTTTTCATATATATAAAGGAGAACACACAAATGTCACATTACACAAAACAGGATATTTTACAATTGGTAGAAGATGAGGATGTCGAGTTTATCCGACTGCAGTTCACAGATTTGTTCGGCACACTCAAAAATGTTGCGATCACAAAAACTCAGCTGGAGCGTGCACTGAACAACCAGTATGTGTTTGATGGTTCATCGATTGAGGGATTTGCGCGTGTGGAGGAATCCGACATGTATCTGTATCCCGATCTGGATACATTTGCGATCTTTCCGTGGCGTCCGCAGCAGGGAAAAGTAGCGCGTATTATCTGTGACGTGTATGGTGCGAACGAGAAGCCGTACAAGGGAGATCCGCGTGGCGTATTGAAGCGCGTGATTGCAGATGCCAAGGAGATGGGATATGAGTTTCAGGTAGGACCTGAATGCGAGTTTTTCCTGTTGAATACTGATGACGAGGGCAATCCCACACTGGAGACGAGAGAGCGGGCCGGATATTTTGACCTGGGACCGAATGATTCCGGTGAGAACGCACGCCGTGATATTGTACTGACGATGGAGGATATGGGTTGTGAGATCGATGCTTCCCATCATGAGGTGGCAGCCGGACAGCACGAGGTAGATTTTAAATATAAGCAGGCACTGGCGATTGCAGATGATTTCATGACATTTAAACTGGCTGTAAAGACAGTCGCAAAGCGCCATGGGTTGTTTGCGAGTTTTATGCCCAAGCCCAAGGCAGATGTAGCAGGCAGTGGTGTGCATCTGAACATGTCTCTGACACGTGATGGGGAAAATATCTTCTATGATCCCGAAGGCAGGTATGGACTGAGCAAAGAAGCATATTATTTTATTGGCGGTATCATGAAGCATATCCAGGCTATGACACTGATCATGAATCCGTTAGTCAATTCGTATAAGAGACTGGTGCCCGGATATGAAGCGCCGACGGACGTGGCATGGTCATTTACGAACCGCACACCGTTAATCCGTATTCCGATGGTCAAGGATTCCAATAAACGTATCGAGCTGCGGAACCCTGATCCGTCCATGAATCCGTATCTGGCACTGGCACTTTGTCTGGCAGCGGGCCTCGATGGTATCAAAAATCAGATCAAGCCCCCGGCAGAAGTACAGATGAACGTGTTTGCAATGAGTGATGCGGAAAAGGAGACACTCAATATTGCGCGTCTGCCGGAATCGTTAAAAGAAGCGATCGACTGGTTCGAGGCAGATGAGTTTGTCCGTAACGTACTCGGCAACCATATCTGCAACAAGCTGCTGAAGATCAAAAAGCAGGAGTGGGTAACTTACCGCACACAGGTGACCGATTGGGAGCTTGAGGAATATCTGTACAAATTCTAGACCGGAGAGACTCACACGTATGAACATTATTTTAGTATTTCCAAAACAGGAAACAGCACGAAGTCTGAAAAATGTACTGCGCAAAGCCGGCTATACAGTGGATGCATCGGTATCTACTGTCGCGCAGGCACTGCAGGCGGCGAGTGAGTGTGACAGCGGGATCATTGTCAGCAACTATAAGCTGGTTGATGGCATGGCGATCGATATCTATGACAATGCAGGCAGAAATTTTCAGTTTCTGATGATCGGACCAAAGGATTATGTAGAGGCACGTACCATCTCTGATATTTTCAGTTTACCGACACCGTTGCATGTGAATGAATTGTTGTCTACGATGGAAGTCATGAGCTATGCGTATTCACGCTGGCGCAAAAAGATGCGTGCCAAGCCGCGTGTACGGTCGCAGGAAGAACAGCAGACGATTGAACGGGCAAAAATGCTTCTGATGGAACGGAACGGCCTGACAGAGCCGGAAGCACACCGTTATCTGCAGAAGGCAAGCATGGACAACGGTACGGGAGTCGTCGAGACGGCGGATATGATTCTCAGCCTGATGAGCTGCTAATCATACCTGTTTTTGGGCAGAAAGGAAAAAGAAAAGGATAACGATATGAAATTTACAAAAATGCATGGATGTGGCAATGATTATGTATATGTGAATTGCCTGAACGAGACCGTTGAGCATCCCGGGGAGACCGCAAAGCTTGTCAGTGACCGTCATTTTGGAATCGGGTCAGATGGACTGATCCTTATTTGTCCGTCAAAGGTCGCTGATTTTGAGATGGTGATGTACAATGCAGACGGTTCGCGCGGGGAGATGTGCGGAAACGGCATCCGTTGTGTTGGAAAGTATGTATATGACTACGGTCTGACGGATCAGACGACTGTGCGTATCGAGACGCTGGCCGGTATCAAGACACTGGAACTGACTGTGGCAGATGGTAAAGTTCAGGAGGTGCGTGTCAATATGGGTGCCCCGATTTTAGAGGCGGCTGAGATCCCCGCGGTCTTTCCGGCAAGTCCCATCGTCAGCCAGCCGCTTACGGTCGGTGAACAGACCTATGCGGTCACCTGCGTATCAATGGGCAATCCGCATTGTGTGACATTTATGGATGAGGATGTGAGAAATCTGGATCTCGAAAAAATAGGTCCGGGCTTTGAATATAACGAGACATTTCCGAATCGTGTGAATACAGAGTTTGTGAATGTGATCGATGACACACATCTGCGGATGCGTGTATGGGAGCGCGGCAGCGGAGAAACGCTTGCCTGCGGTACAGGTACCTGTGCGACGGTTGTCGCAGCTGTATTGTGTGGCTATGCGAAACCGGATACCGAGGTTGAGGTCGAGCTGCTCGGTGGCACGCTCCGCATTCTCTGGGATCGGGAGAGTGATCTGGTATACATGACAGGACCGGCGACGGTCGTGTATGAAGGGGAGATAGATTTATCACAGTTTTAGCAGTACAGTAGAACAAAGGAGTGAAAAAGATGTTTCAGATTAATGACAATTATCAGAAATTACCGGGCAGCTATCTGTTTAGCACGATCGCGAAAAAGGTAGCAGCATTCAGTGAGGCACATCCGGATAAGCAGATCATCCGTCTGGGAATCGGCGATGTGACACAGCCGATCGCACCGGCGATCATCGAGGCAATGCACCGGGCAGTAGACGAGATGGGCAATGCCGAAACCTTCCACGGCTATGCACCGGATCTTGGCTATGAATTTTTGCGGAAAGCGATCGCTGACAACGATTACAAGGCGCGCGGCTGTGACATTTCACCTGATGAGATCTTTGTATCAGACGGAGCCAAGAGCGATTCCGGAAACATTCAGGAGATCTTTTCCGTGGACAACCGTATCGCGGTTTGTGATCCGGTCTATCCGGTATATGTGGATTCTAATGTCATGGCGGGCAGAACCGGCACTTATGACGCACAGACCGGCATGTGGAGCAACGTGATCTATATGCCCTGTACGCGGGAAAACGGATTCGTACCGGAGTTCCCGGAGGAGACACCGGATATGATCTACCTGTGTCTGCCGAACAACCCGACCGGAACGACGATCACGAAAGCGCAGCTTCAGGAGTGGGTTGATTATGCGAACAAAGTAGGTGCGGTCATCATCTATGACGGAGCATATGAGGCTTATATTTCTGAAGATCATGTGGCACACTCCATCTATGAGTGTGAGGGAGCCAAGACCTGTGCGATTGAATTAAAGAGCTTTTCAAAGAATGCCGGATTTACCGGTGTACGTCTGGGCTACACCGTAGTCCCGAAGGAGCTGAAATGCGGTGAGGTATCACTGCACAGCATGTGGGCGAGACGCCACGGCACAAAATTCAACGGTGCACCGTACATCATCCAGAGAGCCGGGGAGGCAGTCTACTCCGATGCCGGAAAGGCACAGCTCAAGGAGCAGATCGCTTATTACATGCGCAATGCAGCCACGATCAAGTCTGGTCTGCAGGAGGCTGGTTTTGAGGTATATGGTGGCGTGAATGCACCGTACATCTGGTTAAAGACACCGGATGCGATGACATCCTGGGAGTTCTTTGACTACTTGTTAGAAAAGGCAAATGTCGTAGGTACACCCGGCTCCGGCTTTGGACCGAGTGGTGAGGGATATTTCCGTCTGACCGCATTCGGCAGCTACGAGAATACCGTCGCTGCACTGGAGCGCATCAAGACATTGTAAATTGTTTTCACAGATTCATAATATTGATAATTTGATACTAAAGAAGCGAAAGATACCAATGAAACGTCACTGGTATCTTTTGTGTTTTCATACAATACACATGGTGAAAAGTAGACGTTTGCGAAACTATTTTTGTTAGGTTTTAGGGCATGCAAGCACATGATTAAGAGCTCGCAGCTCCCGCAAGCATATCTGTTTTACTTTCATTGCACGAACCATTCTTGGAACTTGCAGTTCCAAGATGCAAAAATTCATGTAAAATTGCTTCGCAATGGAATTTTTGCACACCTGAATCATGTTCTTACGGTCTCAGCAGCAAATGCTTCGACCTGATTCAATTACGGCTTCCACGAGTTACAAGTCTCATCTCCATCGTGCAAAGGCAACAAAATCAGACACGCCTTTGCTCGCGCTGCTACTTCTACATCTGAGTTGATAGTGCTTGCATGTTCTATTCAACTAC
>CAKRIZ010000030.1 GCA_934351445.1 uncultured Eubacterium sp. | reverse complement strand
CGGAAAGCATGGAAGTTAATGGAAAGAGAACTTTTGGATATGATGAACCAATAATTTATAAGCGTGTATAATCAAAGCAGGTTGGAATGTAATCTAAAAGTCGCAAAACAGATGAACGCATAATTATATATGATAAGAGAAGACCGGATTCTTCCTATAACAGGATGGAATCCGGTCTTTTTTGTCAGACAATAAAGAAAATTTTCTTGTAAATTCTAACACAATATTTTAAAAAAGTATGGTAGAATGTAAGTATTCAATTAGGAGTATGTACATTTATGAGTAATTCAAACACAAAAGCAAATGCACCGCAGGGGTTGAAGGAGCAGCGTGAGCGAAAAGCGCGGATCAAACGTATGAAAACCGGGATTATGCTGTTTCTTGTGATCTGGCTGGTTGTATGTATGGCACTTGATGTAGTATTGATGGTGCGTGTATCTTCACTGCAGAGCCAGATTGATATTCTGGCTGAAAAAGTTATTGAGACGATGACAGCACCGGCAGATCAGACCACAGACACGAGTCAGGTGGATGATGCACAGACGGATACGGATGAGCAGACACCTGAGCAGAATCATACGGCAGCGAATACGGATGTGCGCGCATGTCTGGACTATGAGGACAACCTGCGTACAGCGGATGAGCCGATGAATGTCTACCTGACCTTTGATGATGGTCCGAGTGAGAATACACCGGAGATTCTCGCTATCTTAAAGAAGCATAACGTAAAAGCCACGTTTTTTGTTACCGGTAAGGAAGGCGAGGAAGCAGATGAATGGTATCGGGAGATTGTGGCTGATGGCCATACACTCGGTATGCATTCTTATTCCCATAAATACAGTGTATTGTATGATTCCCTCGATTCGTTTCAGGATGATTTTATAAAGCTGTCACAGAAACTGGAAGATGTTACCGGGGAAAAATGCTGGGTCTACCGTTTCCCGGGCGGCAGTTCCAATCAGGTCAGCAATACGGATATGAACGAGTTCATCGATTATCTCGGTGAGCAGGGAATGACTTATTATGACTGGAATGTTGTATGTGGGGATGCAACTTCTCAGATATATACGGCAGATGAGCTGGTGCAGAATGTGATGGCAGATGTTGTGAAATATAAGAATTCTGTTGTCCTCATGCATGATGCTGCCGAAAAGGATTCTACAGTCGAAGCGCTGGAGATCATTTTAGAAAAGCTCGAAGAAATGGATGCACAGGTATTACCGATTACAAAGGAGTCGCCTGTGATTCACCATCATTTAAATTAAAATAAAACGGAGGAGAAAATGGGATTTTTTAAAGATTTCAAGGATGATTTTTCTCAGGCACTCAATGAACTTCTGCCCGGCGAAGATTATACGGAAGCGGATGATATACAGATCAATACGCTGGATAACGAACTGGATGTAGAACAGGAATTGTCAAAGCTGGATGGTCTGCTGGAACAGGTGGAGAAGAAGAATGCACAGCCGGCAGATGGGGCACAGCCGCAGCCGCAGACTGGAGAACCGGAACTCATGCCGCTTGACGAATTTGAGTCAGAAGTACAGCCTGAAACTGAGTCTGAGACTAAGGCAGAACCGGCGGCTGCAGCAGAACCTGAGGTTTATCCTGAACCTGAAGCAGAGGCTGAAGATAAAGAATTTGAAGAAGTATCTGATGAAGAAGTATATGAAGATAAAGTATCAGAGGATCAAGTGCCCGGGGCTGAAAATATTCAGGATGAAGAGATTAAAGATGAAGAGGTTCAGCCTGAACCTAAAGCAGAGGCTGGGACAGAACCGGAAGCAGCTACAGAACAGGTGGCAGCGCAGATGGAGCAGGAAGTACCTGTTACCGAGCCTGAGCCGGAATCCGAACCTGTGATGAAAGAGATGGAACCAGCAGCATCTAAGCCGCAGACATCGGCAACATCAAATGCAGAAGTACAGCTGGAACTGATGAAGCATGAGATGCTGAAAAGAGATTTGTTACATAAGGAACTGATGAAGGAGGAACTTAAAATGGATACAATGACAAGCGAGCATACAAATGAGCAGGCAGTGAATGAGGTAGCTGCAGCAGTTACGACACCTGAGGCACCGGCAGTTGCAAATGGTGAGATCTCAGATGAGGTATCTGTCATTACCGCCGGAACCAGGATCAAGGGTAATATGGAGACAACCGGTTCCTTTGAGATCGAAGGTACGATCGAGGGTGATATCAAGTCAAACGGAAAACTTACAGTCATCGGAACAGTCATTGGAAACAGTGCTTCTTCAGAGTTCTTTGCTGATGCTGCCCATGTTGAAGGTGAAGTAGTCAGCTCTGGTACCGTTAAGGTAGGACTGGGTTCTGTGATCATCGGTAACATTACAGCGACTTCTGCAGTCATTGCAGGTGCGGTGAAGGGTGATATTGATGTACAGGGACCTGTTGTAGTAGATACCTCTGCAGTGATTATGGGTAATATTAAGTCACGTTCTGTTCAGATCAACAACGGAGCAGTGATTGAGGGATTCTGTTCTCAGTGCTACTCAGATGTCGATGTAGAGAGCCTGTTTTCGAAAAAGAACTAATGAATGAAATAACTAAGAAAAACGGTCAGGGGGACAGATTGGATGAAACGAATCCTACTTAAACTGAGTGGAGAGGCAATCTCCGGAAGCAAAGGCTTTGGTTTTGATGAGGCGACAGTAGTCGGAGTCGCGAAGCAGGTAAAACAGATCGTGGATGCCGGTGTAGAAGTCGGTATCGTAATCGGTGGGGGCAATTTCTGGCGCGGACGTACCAGCAATACAATTGACCGCACAAAGGCAGATCAGATTGGAATGTTAGCGACAGTCATGAATTGTATTTACGTCTCTGAGATCTTCCGTTCAGAGGGTATGATGACAAATGTGCTGACACCGTTTGAGTGTGGCAGCTTCACCAAGCTTTTCTCAAAGGATCGTGCCAATAAATATTTTGCAAAGGGCATGGTTGTGTTCTTCGCAGGCGGAACAGGTCATCCGTATTTTTCTACAGATACCGGTACAACACTGCGTGCCATTGAGATCGAAGCAGATGGCATCTATCTCGCAAAGGCAATCGATGGTGTCTACGACAGCGATCCGAAGACGAATCCGGATGCGAAGAAATATGCTACGATTTCCATAGAGGAAGTCATCGAGAAAAAACTGGCAGTGGTAGATATGACGGCATCCGTGATGTGCATGGAAAATCATATGCCGATGTATGTATTTGCGCTGAATGAGGAAAATAGTATTGTAAATGCGGTAAACGGCAAATTTAACGGAACCGTTGTGACTGTCTGAAAATCAAGAGGAGGATATGTTCTATGGATGAGAGATTACAGGTATATGAAGATAAAATGAGCAAGACTATGCATAATCTGGGTGAGGAGTACGGTGGTATCCGTGCCGGCCGTGCGAATCCGCATGTACTGGATAAGCTGCGCGTGGATTATTACGGTACACCGACCCCGATTCAGCAGGTAGCGAATGTCAATGTGCCGGAGCCGCGTATGATTCAGATCCAGCCGTGGGAGGCTTCCATGGTCAAGGAGATCGAGAAAGCGATTCTGACATCGGATCTGGGCATTAATCCGACAAATGATGGTAAGGTCATCCGTCTCGTGTTCCCGGAACTGACCGAGGAGAGACGTAAGGAACTGGCAAAGGATGTCAAAAAGAAGGGTGAGAATGCAAAGGTTGCGATCCGGAACATTCGTCGTGATGGCAATGACGCATTTAAGAAACTCGCAAAGAGTGAGGATATCTCTGAAGATGAAATCAAGGATCTTGAGGATGCATTACAGAAGCTCACAGATAAGTATATTGCAAATGTAGACAAAGCTGTTGAGGAAAAGACAAAAGAGATTCTTACCGTATAATCAAACGGAACAGAAAATGGGGCTTGCATTTGCAATGCCTCATTTTTCACATCATTTGGAGAAATAGCAAGGAGGACAAAAATGAGTGTTCCGCAGCATATAGCCATCATCATGGATGGCAACGGAAGATGGGCGAAAAAAAGGGGACTGCCGCGAAATGCAGGTCATACAGCCGGTGCGAAGAACGTGGAGAACATCTGTCTGGCAGCAAAAAAACTGGGCGTGAAATATCTGACCCTGTATGCATTCTCTACAGAGAACTGGTCAAGACCTGAAGCGGAGGTAAAGGCATTGATGAAGCTGCTGGCTGGCTACCTCAATAAATGTGTGCAGACAGCACATGAAAATAAAATGCATATCCGCGTCATTGGCGATATCAGCCGCCTATCGGAAAAATTCCAAAAACAGATCATTGAAGCAGAACGGGTATCATCTGTATATGACGGTCTGAATCTGACGATTGCGATTAATTATGGCAGCCGGGATGAGATGCTGCGCGCTATGCGGAGTGTCTGTGCAGATGTAAAGGAGGAAAAACTTGCTCCCGAGGAACTGACGGAGGAACTGTTTGGCAGTTATCTGGATACAAGAGAACTGCCGGATCCAGATCTGTTGATTCGTACCAGTGGGGAACAGCGTTTATCAAATTATCTGCTCTGGCAGTTGGCATACAGCGAGTTTTATTTTACGGGTGTGCCGTGGCCGGATTTTGATGAAAAAGAATTGAGAAAAGCGATCGATGCCTACGAAAACAGGGATCGTCGTTATGGAGGCATCAAGGAGGAATAATCTATGTTTCGTACCAGACTGATCAGCGGAATTGTACTTGTGATTCTGGCACTTGTATTTATTATCAGTGGAGGATATGTTTTATGGGCGGTCTCGCTGACATTGTCACTCATCGGCCTGATGGAATTATACCGTGTCTTTCAGATTCATAAGACAATGTTAGGCTGGCTTGGTTATGTGCTGGTTATTTTGTATTATCTGTTATTGGCAGCTGCCACGGAAGCAGCGCTGCCGATCAACTGGATGATGTATCTGATGATCGTCATGATGGCATGTCTGTGTCTGATGGTGTGTACCTATCCGAAATATAACAGCAATCAAGTGATGCAGGTGATATTTGGTATCCTATATGTCGGCATTATGTTTTCGTTCCTGTATCAGACGCGGATGCTGCCGAATGGAACCTATACGGTATGGCTGATCTTTTTATCCTCCTGGGGATGTGATACATGTGCCTACTGCGTGGGAAAGCTGTTTGGCAAGCATAAGATGTCACCGGTTCTCTCCCCGAAGAAATCAATCGAAGGGGCGGTCGGCGGTGTGGCCGGTACGATGCTGTTGACACACATTTACGCGTATATTTTTGCAAAACAGATGGATATTACATATGCACAGGTATGGGTGCTGACGCTGATCAGTGCAGCAGGTGCGCTGATCTCCATGGTCGGCGATCTCACTGCCTCGGCAATCAAAAGATATTATGACGTCAAAGATTACGGAAAGCTGATTCCAGGCCACGGAGGTGTACTTGACCGGTTCGATTCTGTGATATTTACGGCTCCGGTCATCTATTTCCTGGCTGATTACTTCATGCAATGATACTGAATGAAAGAGGAATACGACAATGAAAAAGATAGCTATTCTCGGTTCTACCGGTTCTATCGGAACACAGACCCTGGAGGTCGTCCGCGCACAGGGAGATCTGCAGGTGACAGCGATGGCGGCAGGACATAATATTGATCTGTTTGAACAGCAGATCCGCGAATTTCTGCCTAGAAATGTGGCAGTATGGGAGGAAAAGGATGCGTATGATCTGCGCACGAGGGTCGCAGATCTGGGTGTAAAAGTGCATTTTGGCATGGAAGGACTGATCGAGATCGCAGCAGATCCGGACAGCGAGATACTTGTAACAGCGATTGTTGGCATGCTGGGTCTGCGCCCTACGATTGCGGCGATCCAGTCCGGCAAAAATATTGCGCTGGCGAACAAGGAGACACTCGTTACCGCAGGACATCTCATTATGCCGATGGCAAAAGAATATGATGTGCAGATCCTGCCGGTAGACAGTGAACATTCCGCCATTTTCCAGTCATTAAACGGAGAACGTGTCAATAAAATAGAAAAGATCCTGCTGACTGCATCCGGTGGGCCTTTCCGTGGAAAAACGCGTGCAGAACTGGAAAAGGTGACATTGGAAGATGCCCTCAGACATCCGAATTGGTCGATGGGCAAAAAGATTACGGTCGATTCCTCCACACTGGTAAATAAGGGATTGGAAGTGATGGAGGCAAAGTGGCTGTTTGGTGTAGAACCGGAGCAGATTCAGGTGGTTGTACAGCCACAGAGTGTGATTCATTCGATGGTGCAGTATGAGGATGGCAGTATTATTGCACAGCTTGGCACACCGGATATGCGTCTGCCGATCCAATATGCGCTCTATTACCCGAGACGCAGACCACTGGATGGCAGGCGGCTGGATTTTGCAGCACTTGGATCGATCACCTTCGAGGAACCGGACACGCAGACATTTCGTGGATTGCCATTGGCATATCAGGCAATGAAAAAGGGTGGCAACATGCCGACCATATTTAATGCCGCAAACGAGGCT
Source organism: uncultured Eubacterium sp. (assembly GCA_934351445.1). Lineage (GTDB taxonomy): Bacteria > Bacillota > Clostridia > Lachnospirales > Lachnospiraceae > W0P33-017. The sequence goes on along the minus strand of CAKRIZ010000030.1, from coordinate 21,734 downwards.
GCAGTTGCTTTGTTTTTACAGGAGAAGATCTCATATCTGCAGATTACGGAGATCATAGAGGAATGTATGCAGCACAGCACATATATCGAGTCACCGGGCGTGGAGCAGATTCTGGCGACAGAGGCCGAGGTGCGGGAAAGAATAGAGAGCAGGTGATAAGTTGAATATTATTATTGCGATTATATTATTTAGTTTGATTATATTGTTTCATGAGCTTGGACATTTCCTGCTCGCGAAGATCAATGGTGTGCAGGTAAATGAGTTCTGTCTGGGACTCGGGCCGACGATTATCGGCTTTCACAAAGGGGAGACATTTTACTCACTGAAGCTGCTGCCCTTTGGCGGAGCCTGTATGATGGAAGGCGAAGATGAGGAGAGTGATTCGGGCAGGGCATTTGGAAAAAAGGGTGTATGGCAGAGATTTTCCATCGTGTTTGCCGGCCCGTTATTTAACTTTGTTCTGGCATGGATACTGTCGCTCATTATTCTGGGTGTCGCAGGTATTGATGATCCTACGATCCTGCAGACGATACCGGATTCACCGGCGGCTGAGGCAGGGATTGCCGGCGGCGATACGATCATAAAGCTGGATCGCAAACCGATTCATTTTTACCGCGAGATCAGTGTGTATACTTATTTTCACAGCGGGGAGACCATCAATGTGACATGGGAACATGATGGAGAGCGTCATACGGCTGAGGTCACTCCGACATATGACGAGGAGAGCGGTCGTTATCTGTTCGGTTTTCAGGGCAGTGTCGGCAGAGTAAAGAGTGGACCGCTCCGTGTGATCCGTTATAGTTTTTATGAGGTAAAATACTGGATTTCGACGACGCTGCAGAGTCTCGGCAAACTGGTGACCGGACAACTGCATATGAATGACCTGTCAGGTCCGGTGGGTATCGTAAAGACGATCGGGGATACTTACACCGAGAGCAAGTCAGACGGTATGTTGTATGTCTTTTTAAATATGATCAATATGGCGATCTTGCTGTCTGCAAACCTTGGCGTCATGAATCTGCTTCCACTGCCGGCATTAGACGGTGGCAGACTGGTATTTTTTATCATAGAAGCGATCCGCGGCAAGCGTCTGGATCCGCAAAAGGAAGGCATGGTTCATTACGTCGGGCTGATTGTATTAATGGTATTGATGGTCGTTGTGATGGGCAATGACATACGAAAGCTGTTCATGTAGCTTTAGAGGTGACAGAAATGGGAATTACCGACAATAAGAGAAATGGAAACATACAGAGAATGCATACAAAGACGGTACAGATCGGTGACCGCATCATTGGTGGCGGCCATCCAATCCTGATTCAGTCTATGACGAATACAAAGACGCAGGATGTGGCAGCGACTGTGGCACAGATTCTGGAGCTGGAGCGTGCGGGCTGCGAGATCATCCGCTGTGCAGTGCCGGATATGGAGGCAGCAAAGGCACTTGCGCAGATCAAGCAGCAGATTCATATTCCGCTTGTCGCTGATATTCACTTTGATTACCGGCTGGCGGTCGCTGCGATGGAAAACGGCGCGGATAAGATCCGGATTAATCCGGGCAATATCGGCAGTGCCGAACGTGTCAAGGCAGTCGTTGACTGTGCAAGGGAGCGTCAGATCCCGATCCGGGTCGGTGTCAACAGCGGATCACTGGAAAAACCGCTGTTGGAAAAATATGGCGGCGTGACGGCAGAGGGACTGGTTGAGAGTGCATTGGATAAAGTGCACCTCATAGAGGATATGGGCTATGATCATCTGGTGATCAGTATTAAATCCTCAGATGTGATGATGTGTGTGCGTGCACATGAGCTGATTGCTGCGCAGACGGATCATCCATTGCATGTCGGTATCACGGAGGCAGGCACACTGACACGTGGAACCATCAAATCATCCGTTGGTCTCGGACTGATTTTAGGTCAGGGAATTGGCGATACGATCCGTGTGTCCCTGACAGGGGCACCGATTGAAGAGATCAAATGCGCCAAGCTGATCTTAAAGACACTCGGACTTCGGGACGGCGGCGTGGAGGTCGTCTCATGCCCGACCTGTGGACGGACACAGATTGACCTGATCTCACTCGCCGGACAGGTTGAGAATCTGGTAGAACAGTATCCCCTGGATATCAAGGTCGCTGTGATGGGCTGCGTGGTAAATGGTCCCGGGGAGGCGAGAGAGGCAGATCTGGGTGTGGCAGGCGGCATTGGTGAGGGCTTGCTGATGAAGCACGGCCAGATTATTAAAAAAGTGCCGGAGGCAGAACTCCTGGGTGCATTGCAAGAGGAACTGGATCATTGGGGTGAATAAATAGTGGCGAAAGCGTTTTTTGAGGTGTTTCCGACGCTCGATGTAGCATCGGACATCAAACAGCTGCTCAGTAATGTACAGATCGAGAAAGTCAGCACGAACCGTGCGAAGGACATCTACCGGATCTATGTGTACAGTACGAGATTAATTCCAAAAAAATATATTTTTCAGTTGGAGCGTGACATTCATCAGCAGATTTTTTGTGGCAGGGATCTGAAGGTGAAGATCAGGGAGCGCTATCAGCTTTCCGCGCAGTATACGGCAAAGTCACTGCTGGATGTCTATGATGACAGTATCCGGCTGGAATTAAAGGACTATTCTGCTGTATTGTATAGTCTGTACCGTTCAGCACCGATGGAGTTTGTTGATGAGACGCATCTGATGCTACATATGCCGCGTACCGTACTCGCGCAGGAGCGTGGTGAAGAACTGGTCGATATTTTAGAGAAGATCGTCTGTGACCGCTGTGGCATCACACTGGTGATCGACCTTCAGTTTGAACAGCCAAAGGCGAACAGGCACAAGGAAGAATCGGATAAGCAGATGGAACTGGCCATACATAGGATTGTCCAGCATTCGTCACTGGCTGAAAAGCATGTGCGCGAGGATGGCAGCCTGATGGAGTGGAAGGACGAACCGCAGGAATTATCCGGCGCTGGCACGCAGCAGCCAAAGAAGACAGATGCGCAGGAAAAAGGAGCAAAATCTGCAAAAGAGCGGCCGATGCCTCCTTCACAGAAGACATTTTCTGCAGGCGGAAGGGGAAATGCGTCATCGGGTGGTTTCACAAAGGGTGGGTTTACCCGCAAGCGGTCAGACAATCCGGATGTGTTGTATGGCCGTGATTTTGATGAGGAAGATATGCCGATCAGCCAGATACAGGGTGAGATCGGAGATGTCGTGATCAGAGGCAGGATCACAGCTACCGATGAGCGTGAGATCCGTGGTGAGAAGACGATCCTTTTTCTCACGGTCACGGATTTTACCGATACGATGGTGATCAAGATCTTTACGAGGAATGAAGATCTCGATGAACTGCGGGGATCTTTAAAAAAGGGCGCGTTTGTCAAAATCAAAGGTGTGGCATCGCTGGATCGTTTTGATCATGAACTGACGGTGGCATCTGTGATGGGTATTAAGAAAATCCCGGATTTTACAACAAAGCGTGTAGATCAGTCCGTGCGCAAACGTGTAGAGCTGCACTGCCATACAAAGATGAGTGATATGGACGGTGTATCCGATGTCGGGGATATTATCGCACAGGCGGTCGCATTTGGACATCACAGTATCGCGATCACGGATCATGGTGCAGTGCAGGCGTTCCCAGTTGCAAACCATGCGATTCCAAAGGGAGCTGATTTCAAGCTGATCTATGGTGTCGAGGCATATCTCGTAGATGATACCAAACGGATCGTGAAACATCCGGCTGGACAGGATTTTCAGGGAGATTATGTTGTATTCGATCTTGAGACAACCGGTTTTAGTCCCAAGAAGAACCGTATTATCGAGATCGGAGCCGTAAAGGTGCAAGGCGGCGCGATCACAGAGCGCTTCTCAACATTTGTGAATCCGCAGATCCCGATCCCGTTCGATATTGAGGAGCTGACAGGCATCCGTGACGACATGGTGATCGATGCACCGCTGATCGCAGAGATCCTGCCTGCATTTATGGAATTTTGCAAGGGCTGTGTGATGGTGGCACACAATGCAGAATTCGATATGAGTTTCATACAAAAAAATTGTGAAGATCTGCATCTTTCCTGTGATTTTACGGTGGCAGATACGGTAGCGATGGCTCGTTTTCTGCTGCCGCAGCTCAACCGGTACAAGCTGGATACCGTTGCAAAGGCAGTCGGTGTGTCGCTGGAGAATCATCACCGTGCAGTAGATGATGCTGCATGCACGGCAGAGATTTTTGTGAAATTTATCGAGATGTTTGAGAGCAGACATATTACAACGCTCGATGAACTAAACGAGAAAGGTATTCCAACGGCTGAAGCAATTCAGAAGATGCCGACGTATCATGCAATCATACTGGCAAAAAATGATATTGGGCGTGTAAACCTGTACCGGTTGGTCTCCCTGTCGCATCTGACTTACTATCACAAGCGGCCACGTATCCCTAAGAGCGAACTGCAAAAATACAGGGAAGGCCTGATTTTAGGATCTGCGTGTGAAGCCGGGGAGTTGTATCAGGCATTGTTAAACGGCAGACCTGCGCAGGAGATCGCACGTTTAGTGGAATTTTATGATTATCTGGAGATACAGCCGGTCGGAAACAATGCATTTATGCTGCGTGATCCAAAGAGTCCGGTCAATTCCGTAGAGGATATCCAGGATCTGAACCGTCAGATTGTACAGCTCGGGGAAGATTTCCACAAATTGGTGGTAGCGACCTGTGATGTCCATTTCCTGAATCCGGAGGATGAGATCTACCGCCGGATCATTATGGCTGGAAAAGGTTTTTCCGATGCGGATGAGCAGGCTCCGCTGTATCTGCGCACGACCGAGGAGATGCTCGGGGAGTTCCAGTATCTCGGCAGTGAAAAGGCAGAGGAGATCGTCATCACGAACACGAATAAGATCGCTGATATGTGTGAAAAGATCTCACCGGTGCGGCCGGATAAGTGTCCGCCGGTCATCGAGAACTCGGATCAGATGCTGCGCGATATCTGTTATAACAAGGCGCATGAGATGTATGGTCCAAATCTGCCGGAGATCGTATCGGAACGGTTGGAGCGTGAACTGAATTCGATTATCGGAAACGGTTACGCCGTGATGTATATTATCGCGCAGAAGCTCGTATGGAAGTCTAATGAGGACGGATATCTGGTAGGATCACGTGGATCAGTCGGATCATCGTTTGTGGCGACGATGTCCGGTATCACGGAGGTCAATCCGCTCAGCCCACATTATTACTGTAAAAATTGTCATTTTGTAGACTTTGATTCGCCGGAAGTCAAGGCATTTGCTGGACGCGGTGGCTGTGACATGCCGGATCGGTACTGTCCAAACTGTGGTGAGCCGCTGGAAAAAGACGGATTTGATATTCCGTTTGAGACGTTCCTTGGATTTAAGGGAGATAAGGAGCCGGATATTGACCTGAATTTTTCAGGAGATTATCAGAGTAAGGCGCATAAATATACGGAGGTTATCTTCGGTGCAGGGCAGACGTTCCGCGCCGGTACGATCGGTACACTGGCGGATAAGACTGCTTATGGATATGTGAAAAAATATTTTGAAGAGCGTGGCGTACATAAGCGTAGTTGTGAGATCGAACGTATTCTCGCCGGCTGCGTCGGCGTGCGTCGGACGACCGGACAGCATCCGGGTGGTATCGTTGTGCTGCCGGTCGGTGATGAGATCTATTCGTTTACACCGATCCAGCATCCGGCAAATGATATGACGACGGATACGATCACGACACATTTTGAGTATCATTCCATTGACCATAACCTGTTAAAGCTGGATATACTCGGACACGATGATCCGACCATGATCCGTATGCTCGAGGATCTGACAGGGATCAATGCGCAGAAGATCCCGCTCGATGATGCGAGTGTTATGTCATTGTTTCAGAATACAAACGCACTTCAGATCACCCCGGATGATATCAGCGGCTGCAAGCTCGGCGCACTCGGCATCCCGGAGTTTGGTACGGATTTTGCGATGGGCATGTTGATTGACACGCAGCCGCAGGAGTTTTCCGATCTGGTGCGTATCGCAGGACTGTCACATGGAACCGATGTATGGCTCGGTAATGCACAGACGCTGATCAAGGAAGGGACGGCGACGATCTCGACATGTATCTGTACGCGTGATGATATCATGACCTACCTGATCGGTATGGGCGTGGAGTCTGAGGAGTCGTTCAAGATCATGGAGGCCGTGCGAAAAGGCATGGTCGCAAAGGGCAAATGTGATAAGTGGGAAGAATGGAAACAGGATATGAAAGACCACGATGTGCCGGACTGGTATATCTGGTCGTGTGAAAAGATCAAATACATGTTCCCAAAGGCGCATGCGGCAGCCTATGTTATGATGGCATGGCGTATCGCGTATTGTAAGGTATTTTATCCGCTCGCGTATTATGCGGCGTTTTTCTCGATCCGCGCCAAGGCGTTTAACTATGAAGTCATGTGCATGGGCAAAGAACGGCTGAATTATTATATGCAGGACTATGAGCGGCGCAGTGCTGAGGCGGCAAAGGAGAACAAGAAGCTGCCGCCGGTGGAACAGGATGCCTACCGTGATATGCGGATTGTGCAGGAGATGTATGCCAGAGGCTATGAATTCCTGCCGATTGATATTTACCGGGCGGATGCGAGATATTTTCAAGTCATCGACGGCAAGCTGATGGCATCGCTCAATACGATTGACGGCATGGGTGATACGGCTGCGGATACAGTTGTGGAAGCTGCAAAAGACGGTCCGTTTTTATCGCGGGATGATTTCAGACAGCGCACAAAGGTATCACAGAAGATTATAGAAAATATGGCAGATATGGGTATGTTCGGTGATCTGCCCGCGACGAACCAGATCAGTCTGTTTGACCTGGTCTAGGGGGCATGCCGGGATAAAACGAAAGAGAATGCAGGAGTTTATTATAGTATGAAGGATCTATCAGAAATCAGAAAAGATATCGATGTCATTGACCGGCAGATCATAGATCTGTACAAACAGCGGATGGAGCTGACAACAGAAGTCGCTGAGTATAAGATCTCAACCGGAAAAGCTGTGCTCGACCGGCAGCGAGAAAAGAGTAAGCTCGATACACTCTCAGCGATGGTCGATACGGAGTTTTCAAAAAACGGTGTGCGTGAGCTGTTTGAGCAGATTATGTCCACGAGCAGGAAAAAACAGTATCAACTGCTGACGGAGCGGGGACATGCCGAAGAACTCGGATTGACAGAGATCCCGGAACTGAAGAAAGAGGGGATACGCGTCGTCTATCAGGGTGTGGAAGGTGCGTATGCACATCTCGCGCTGTTATCCTACTTTGGTGAACAGACAGAAAAATTCCATGTTGATACATGGCGCGATGCGATGGAGGCAATCAGACATGGACAGGCTGATTATGCGGTACTTCCGTTTGAAAATTCATCCGCAGGCATCGTAGCGGAGAACTATGATCTGCTGCGTGAATACGGCTATTATATTGTAGGGGAGCAGACGATACCGATCAATCATTGCCTGCTTGGATTACCGGGTGCAAAACGCAGTGATATCAAATGTGTCTATTCGCATCCGCAGGCACTGGCACAGTGTTCGAGATTTTTGGAGCAGCACCGTGAATGGGAGACGATCCCACAGAAAAATACAGCGATGTCTGCAAAAAAAGTATGTGACGATGCGGATCCCGCGCAGGCAGCGATCGCCAGTCATCTGACAAGTGAGCTGTACGGGCTGCATATTCTGGATGAAGGAATCCAGAATAACAGTATGAACGAGACGCGTTTTATTATTGTCAGCCGGAAAAATGAGTACATTGCAGGTGCATCCAAGATCAGTATCTGTGTACAGCTGAAGCATGAGTCAGGTGCACTGTACCATGCGCTCAGCCATTTTATATTTAATGGGCTCAATATGACGAGCATTGAGTCCAGACCGATCCCCGGACGCAACTGGGAATATCAGTTTTTTATAGATTTTGACGGCAATCTGAGGGAGGCTGCAGTGCAGAATGCGCTGCGTGGATTAAAAGAGGAGACATTGGATCTAAAGATTTTCGGTAACTATTAACGAACCGTAAGATTTGAGGGAGAAGGGTATCTATGGGTGTGACAACATTCGCGGCAATTTATGTAGGCTCCTATGAAGTGAGCCTCAAAGTATTTGAGATTTCAGAAAAAAGAAAAATCCGCACGGTAGATTTTATCCGCAGCCGTGTGGAACTTGGCAAGGATGTGTTTCCTGGTGGAGGAGTTGGCTATGAACTGGTCGATGATATCTGCGATGTTCTGCTGGAGTTTTGCGGGATCATGGATGGCTATCGTGTAGATGCATATGAAGCATATGCAGGTCCTGCGCTGTACCATGCAGCCAACTGTCTGTTTGTGCTGGATCAGATCGAGCGGCGCACCGGTATCAGGCTGAAGATGCTGCGCAATTCGGAGCATCGCTTTTTGTCGTACAAGTGTGCAACCTCCAAGCCGGAATTTGACCGGATGACCGGAGAAAGTGCTGCATTTGTCAATGTCGGAGGCGGTGAACTGCAGATCACGTTGTTTGTGCACGGTGCTGTACTCACGACACAGCATCTGGTGCTGGGGACGATGCGGCTCGCACAATTGTTCCCGAATGGCAGCATGCGGCCGGAACATATGCGCAAGCAGATGAAAGAGCTGATTGACAAGGAAATGAGTGTATTCAAGGCACAGTATTATCAGAACCGCACGATCAAATATCTCATACTGACCGGCGATTACAGCACAGAGATCATGCGGTGTATGGATAAAAATCTGGACAACATGACCGTAGATGCGGAGAAATTGTCCGGATATCTCAAGCATCTGGAGAAAAAAGATAATGAACAGATTGCAGAGGCACTCGGACTCTCGGATGACTCCGATCGTCTGCTCATACCATCGATTATATTATACCGCAGGATTGTTGAGACATTATCGGCAGATGCCGTATGGGTACCTGGTATCGATATCAGTGACGGTATCGTCTATGATTATGCACTGCGCCATCGCTATATGAAACCGGTACATGATTTTGAAAAGGATGTGCTCTCAGCGGCACACTCGCTGTCACAGCGATACATGAGTTATTCGCCGCATATTGATGCACTCGTGGAGATGAGCAGCCTGATCTATGATGCGATGAAAAAAACACATGGAATGGGTAAGCATGAAAAATTGCTGCTGCAGACAGCTGCGATACTGCATGATTGTGGCAAATATGTGAGCTTTGCCAATGCGCCGCAGTGTGCGTATGACATTATTCTGGCATCAGAGATCATGGGACTGTCACATCTGGACCGTGTGATTGTCGCCAGTATCGTCAAGTACAACACGTATCCGCTCGCCCCGTATGAGCAGGTCAGTGATGTACTGGATCGGGACAGCTATCTGATTGTTGCAAAGTGTGCGGCTATTTTGCGTGTGGCAAATGCGATGGACCGCAGCCACAAGCAGAAATTTAAAAATGTACGTGCAGTCAGAAAGGGAAAACAGCTCGTCATATCTGTGGAGACATCGGATGGAATGATGCTGGAAAAGACGATGTTTGATACCAAGGCGGGCATGTTTGAGGATGTGTTCAGCATGCAGCCGGTTGTAAAGGAAAAACGCAACTATCATGTTTCTGAATAAAACCAGGTTACAGAGACAGAATGGGGGATGTATGGACAAGGAAAAAACAATCGATTATGCAAATGCAAAATATTATGAAAACCGCGAACTGAGCTGGCTAAAATTCGACCACCGTGTACTCAGTGAAGCCCGTGACAAGACGATTCCGCTGTTGGAGCGGACAAAGTTTGTCAGTATTACATCATCAAATCTGGATGAGTTTTTTATGGTTCGTGTCGCGTCTTTAAAAGATATGGTGCATGCCAAATATAAAAAGACAGATATTGCCGGGATGACTGCCACGCAGCAGCTGGAGAAGATCAATCAGCAGACCAGGCAGCTGGTCGAGCTGCAGTATTCGACATATAACCGTTCGCTGCAGCCACAGTTGAAGGCACAGGGCATCTATGTCTATGACCGCATGGAGGATCTGGGTGAGGCACAGCGCAGATCGGCAGAGCAGTATTTCGATGAGATCGTATATCCGGTACTGACGCCGATGGCGGTAGATGCGTCCAGGCCATTTCCGCTGATCCGCAACAAGACACTCAATATCGGTGCATTGATCCGCAAGGAGGAGGAAAATGTATTCGCGACTGTCCAGGTGCCATCCGTACTGCCGCGGCTCGTTCCGCTGCCGACGGAAACCGAGGATGAGTATGCTTTTGTGCTATTGGAGCAGCTGATCATACACAATATCGGCAGATTATTTTCCAACTATCAGGTATTGTGTACAAGCCCTTACCGGATCATGCGCAATGCCGATCTGCCGATCGATGAGGATGAAGCCAATGATCTGCTCAAAGAGATAGAAAAACAGCTAAAGAAACGCCAATGGGGTGAAGTCATCCGTCTCGAGGTAGACGGTGACATCGATAAGGAACTGCTTTCAATCCTGAAAAAAGAACTGGATGTGGCGGGCGAAGATGTATTTAAACTCAGTGGGCCGCTGGATCTGACGTTTTTAATGAAGCTGTACGGTCTTGACGGCAAGGACGAGCTGCGCTATGCACCGTATCAGCCGCAACCGGTACCGCAGCTTGCAGGGGAGGCGAATATCTTTGATGCGATTAAGCAGGGAGATATTCTGCTGCATCATCCCTATCAGACCTTCCAGCCGGTTGTAGACTTTATACGGCAGGCTGCAAATGATCCACAGGTACTTGCGATCAAACAGACCCTGTATCGTGTGAGTGGCAATTCGCCGATCATAGCATCACTGGCACAGGCCGCAGAGAATGGCAAGCAGGTGACGGTTCTCGTTGAGCTGAAGGCACGTTTTGACGAGGAAAACAATATTGTCTGGGCGAAGAAGCTCGAGAAAGCAGGCTGCCATGTCATTTACGGACTGGTCGGGCTGAAAACACACAGCAAGATCGCGCTCGTTGTGCGCAAGGAGGAAAACGGCATCTGTCGATATGTCCATCTCGGCACCGGTAATTATAACGATTCAACAGCAAAGCTGTATACGGATTGTGGTATCTTCACCTGTTCCGAGGCGATCGGAGAGGATGCAACGGCTGTGTTTAACATGTTGTCAGGCTATTCGGAGCCGCTGAGCTGGAACCATCTGGTTGTAGCACCGATCTGGATGCGCAAGAAGTTCTTAAAGCTCATCCGCAGGGAGACGCGCAATGCACTGGATGGAAAAGAGGCGCGCATCGAGGCAAAGATGAATTCATTATGTGACCGACACATCATCGCTGCTTTGTATGAGGCATCGGCTGCCGGGGTACAGATTGACCTGATTGTGCGGGGAATCTGCTGTCTGCGGGTCGGTATCCCCGGTGTGAGTGAAAACATCCGTGTGCGCTCGATCGTTGGTAATTTTCTCGAGCATAGCCGTATTTTCTATTTTTATAACAACGGCAATGAGGAATACTATATGGGAAGTGCTGACTGGATGCCGAGAAACCTGGACCGACGTGTGGAGATCATCTTCCCGGTGCTGGATCCGCAGCTGCAAAAGCAGGTGCGCCATATTCTCGAGGTAGAGCTGGAGGATAATGTAAAAGCACATCTGATGCTGGCAGATGGTACTTATGCAAAACAGGACAAGCGTGGAAAAGTGCTCGTCAATTCCCAACAGCAGTTCTGTGATGAAGCGATGGCACAGACGGCTTCGCGGGAAAATGTATTCAGGGAGCGTGTGTTTATTCCGGCAGAGCCGAAAGAATAGGTATCACATCGTAAAAATCATGGAAAAATACAGGTAATTACAGGCAACTACAGTAGGTAAGGAACAGAACAAATGAGTAAGATTATATTTTCGGATCTTGATGGCACATTGCTCAATGATGACAAACAGATATCAGCAGGCAACCGGGAGGCGATCCGCCGGGCAACGAGAGCGGGGCACTCCTTTGTCATCGCGACAGGCAGACCGTTTGAGAGTGCAAAAAAAGTATCCGATTCTCTTGGTTTAAATGAAGATGGCTGCTATATCGTGTCCTATAATGGGGCACATGTCTATGATTGTTACAGGCAGGAGGTGCTGCTGCACCGGACACTGGGGCGGCCGGTTGTGGAGCAGTTATTTGCGCTGGCAGACGAGGCCGGGCTGTATATCCAGACCTATCAAAATGGAGAGGTATTGACGAAAGCAGACACGGAGGAACTCCGCTGGTATGTCAGCCATACAAATCTGGTTCCGATGCCGCGCGCGGATGTGTTGGATTATCTGACGACAGACCCCAGTAAAATGATCGTGATCAGCTTAAATGAGCATGACAGACTCGAACAGTTCCGTGTGCAGCAGGAAGCATGGTCACACGGCAGATGCCGGATGATCTTTTCAACTCCGAAATACTTAGAGATTGTACCGGATGGGGTATCCAAGCAGATGGGGATTCATTTCCTGGCAGGAAAACTAGGCGTAGACCCGGCGGATACGATCGCCATCGGAGATGAGATGAATGACTGTGAGATGATAGAAGCTGCCGGACTTGGCGTTGCAATGAGCAACGCCAATCCGGATGTCAAACCTATCGCGGATTATGTGACACAGGCAACGAATAATGAAGACGCGATCGCGGAAGTGATTGAGCGGTTTGTCCCGCTATAAAATATAGAATACAAATCACTTTATGTGTGCGATGCGAGAATCTGTGCATGCTTGTCCTGAATTTTCTCCAACAATGAATATGGAATGTAGAGCTTTCCGCGGCCTTTTCCAAGCGACAGATCCGGCTTGTTGGTACCGTGGAAATCAGAACCGCCGGATATGAGCAGTCCCTCGGAGCGTGCAAGCTCCTTATAGATCTGTTCGTCCGCAGGTGTATTTTCGGAATAGATCGCCTCAATACCGGCGAGGCCGTGTGCTTTCATCTCGGTAATCATGCGTGTCAGTTTTGTGCGCTCCATATGATACATGACCGGATGTGCGAGGACCGGTACACCGCCTGCTGCTAAAATATAGTCTACCGCCTGCATCGGTGTGACTTTGGGACGCCCAACATAGCAGGGGCAGCCGTCACCGATATATTTTGCAAACGCAGTCTTCATATCGGGAATATATCCTTTGTCCAGCAGAAATCTGGCAATGTGGGCGCGGGTGATGACCGCATCGGGGAATTTTGCTTCCAGTGCTTCCTGTGTGATGTCGAATCCAAACGCGCGCAGCTTTTCAAGCATATAGACATTGCGGTTGTCTCTGGCAGCACGGAAATCTGCCATCTGTTTCTGTAATGTTTCATTTTGGATATCAATGTAGAACCCGAGTACATGAATCTCGGTTCCTTCATATTCGGTCGACAATTCGACACCCGGAATGAGCTCGATACCGGCTGCTTTTGCGGCTGCTTCAGCCTCTGTGATACCGTCGGTTGTGTCGTGGTCGGTCAGTGCAAATGCAGAGAGCCCGGCGCGGGCTGCTTCTGCCACAAGTTCTGTGGGGGTGCATGTTCCGTCCGAAGCATTCGAATGTACATGCAGATCTATGATACGTGTATCCATGGGATGGACCTCCTTGTTATAGTAAATAAATTTTTGAGGGCTGTCTGGCGGCGGGTATAGCAGTATCCTGATATGATACTGCTATATCTGCCGCCATATATACCGTACCACAGGATGACAAAAAAAAGAAGCCGGAAAAGTGAAAAAGTACTTGACGTGCGGCAGATGCTATGTTACATTAAATGAGTTGAAAACAGCAAGTAGAGTATCCACTCTCACCTTAGCACAATCGCGTGACTCGGGTTCATAAGTATTCAATGATGATTTTGAGATTAACAGATCAGGTCATTATGAGTCGGATGTGATAGGTGGATACAGTTGTGTATCCGCTTTTTTTTCGGGTAAAGGCTGCTGTTTGAGAGACTGTCGTATGAGTCAGAACCAATATAAAAATGGAGGTGTGGTGTCATTAGCGAATTAATGATTAACGAACAGATTAGAGACAAAGAGGTTCGTGTGATTGGAGAGAACGGAGATCAGTTAGGAGTTATGCCGATCAAGGAGGCAATGCGTCTGGCAGATGAAGCAGAGCTTGATCTGGTGAAGATCGCGCCTACGGCAAAACCGCCCGTATGCAAGATCGTAGATTACGGTAAGTATCGTTATGAACTTGCACGTAAGGAAAAAGATGCGAGAAAGAAACAGAAAACGGTAGAACTGAAAGAAGTACGTCTTTCTCCGAATATTGATTCCAATGATCTGAATACAAAGATCAATGCTGCCAGAAAGTTTATCGGAAAAGGAAATAAGGTGAAGATCACGCTTCGTTTCCGGGGCAGGGAGATGGCACATATGCAGCAGAGCCGTCATATCTTAGACGACATTGCTGAACAGCTGGCTGATATCGCAGTTGTAGAGAAAGCACCGAAGCAGGAGGGCAGAAGCCTCGCAATGGTGCTTGGAGAGAAAAAATAAGAAGAACATTTAAAGGAGGAATTTATTATGCCTAAGATCAAAACAAAAAGAGCTGCTGCAAAGCGCTTTACAAAAACCGGTAGCGGAAACTTAAAGAGAAATAAAGCTTACAAGAGCCATATCTTAACCAAGAAAACTACAAAGCGTAAGAGAAATTTAAGACAGGCTGCAATGACAGATGCAACAAATGTAAAGACAATGAAGAAGATCTTACCTTATCTGTAAGAGTTTGTGAAGGAGGAAATAAGAAATGGCAAGAGTTAAAGGTGGTTTAAACGCTAAGAAGAAACATAATCGTACTTTGAAGTTAGCTAAGGGATACAGAGGAGCCCGTTCTAAGCAGTATCGTATCGCTAAGCAGTCTGTTATGAGAGCACTTACCAGCTCATACGCAGGACGTAAGCAGAAGAAGAGACAGTTCCGTCAGTTATGGATCGCACGTATCAACGCTGCAGCACGTATGAATGGTTTATCATACAGCAGAATGATGCACGGCTTAAAGTTAGCCGGTGTTGACATGAACCGTAAGATGTTAGCAGAGCTGGCAGTAAATGATGCAGAGGGATTTGCAGCATTAGCAGAAGTAGCTAAGGCAAAGTTAGCTTAATTTAGAATGTTATAAATAAAAAGAGAGAATCGGGACACACCGTTTTGGCGTGTTTTGATTCTCTCTTTTTATGTTTGCAGTTAGGAATGTGACAGATCTTTCACGAGGGTTAAGATACATTGAAGCTGTGTCTCGTTTAAGCGTTTCAAATTGTCATTAAGTTCATGAATAAGTTTAGGATGCGATGTGTCTGTCTCAAAAAATTCCATTGGCGTTATGCCTAAAAATTCACAAATAAAGAAAAAGGAAGACATGGATGGAAGCGCCTTGCCGCTTTCAATATTGTTGATGTATCCGGCGTTCTGCCCGATGGAAAGACTCATTTCCCGGGCTGATACGCCTTTTTTGTTCCGAAGTTCTGCAAGTCTGGGTGCAAATTCTTCTTCATACATGATCAATCACCACCTTTATCGCATTGTAACTGACTCCTTTATATATTTTGTTTGATTAAAAGCGTTATTATTATTGAAATGTAGGAATGAAAGCGATATAATTAGACCAGTTATGTGATACCTGCTGTAACTTGGTGGAGTGAAACATACACAACAAAATTTTATGAGGAGGAGGAACAGATGAGAAAACTGGCAAAAAAAATATTGGCTTTTTCTCTGGCAGTTTGTATGTTGATGGCTTATACACCTGATACCTATGCATATGCTGCTAAAAACAAAAATGTTACGGTTCGCACACAGGCAGAATTGAAACAGGCATTGAAGAATGGGGTGAGGAATCTTGTGATCAGTTCTAAGAGAGGTGGAACGATTACAATTCCGGCCGGTGATTATGAAACGGTCAGATTAACCATCAATGCGAAGAAAATGACAATCAATAACAAGGGTAACTTTAAATCTGTTGTGATTAAAGATGCCAAGAAGTTTTTGGAAAGTGCAAAGGGAAATCAACTCACAATCAATGATAAATCCCTGAAACTGATTGTAACCAAGAAAGCGGAAGATACTGCTGTAAAATGCAATGCAAAGAATGCAAAGATTGATGTCACCGTAAATGGAAAAGTAGGCAGTATTGTTTTAGCAAAGAGCGCAATATTAAATCTGAATGGTGATGCTGATGTGACAGTTGCACAGGGAGCAGAAAATGCACAGATTACGATTGTAAATAAAGACGCTAAAGTAACTGTTCATAATAAGACAGCCGAAAACATCAAAGTCACTGATACTGATGGAAATGTAATACAGGTAGACAAGGGTGCAAGTGTAGCGCTTGGTGAGTCAGAGGACAAGACAGATAATAAGCCGGATACAGGGGATGATGACAAAAAAGATGATACAAAGCCTTCGACTGGCGGAGGCGGCGGAGCCGGTGGCGGCTCATCATCCAGTGGTTCATCTACACCTGGTACACCGGCTAACGTAGCAGTGACGGGAATCTCTGCTGCCGGAAATCCGGTGACAGTCAATGTCGGTCAGGAAAAAACACTTTCTTATACGATCGCACCTTCCAATGCAACAAATAAGAAGGTAACATGGACAAGCAGCGCAACTGCGACAGTAACAGTTGACAATGGCAAAATCACAGGAAAAACAGCCGGAACAGCGACGATCACAGCTGCAACAGAAGATGGTGGATTTAGTTGTGCATGGAAGGTCACAGTAGTTCCAGATCCAAATGATATCATCATTTCAGGAACACCTAAGACTACTATTTATGCAGGAGATATATTTACATTGACAGCTTCTGTAGAGCCTGCTGGTGCGGCGCAGACTGTCGGATGGTCTTCATCTGATTCAAAAGTAGCTGCCATATCTGATACAGGTGTTGTCACAGCTGTGACGGCAGGCGATGTTACTTTTACAGCAACATCCACCGTCAAAGGCAGTGTTACAAAAACAACAGAAAAAGTAACAATTGCTGCAAAGCCTGAAAATGCAAAAACAGTCACTTTCAAAGTAGGAGATACTATATATCAGACAGTAACGTTCACTGGTGATGGAACTACATTAGGCGAGGTTAAGCCTGCTGATCCTAGCAAGACCGGATATCAGTTTGTAGGTTGGAATGTGAAGGGCACTGAAGCAAAAGGACTTGATGATAGTACAGCAATCAATTCAGATGTCACCTATCAGGCGATCTTTACAATCAATACATACACAGTCACTTATGATACGGGTGATGGATCGGCGATTGGCAGTGCTTCTGATATTGCATATAACACAGCATACCAATTGACAGATACAAAGCCTACCAAGCCCGGATATACATTTGAAGGCTGGGCAACGACATCTGGAGCAACGGCAAAAGAGTACGATGCAGGTGCTGCTTATACAGTGACTGCTGATGTGACATTTTATGCGGTATGGAGAATCAATACCTATACCATAACATTGAAGGATTCTGCTTCAAATGCAGGAAAAATCACATATACCAATAAAGAAGTAAATGCATCATCCGGAACAATTTCAGCGGAATATAATGCATCTGAAAAAGTTGAAATTAACTTTACGATTGCGGATGGGTATTATCTGGCAGCATTAAATGTCAAGGTGGGAGAAGCTGCGGCAGTGGATGCTATCAAATCGGTAGAATATGGCTATACGTTTGACGATAGTAAGAGAACCGGCAGCATATCAGTTCCTAAGACTGCAGATGTAATGGTTACTCCTGAAGTCCGTGCGGTGTCAGCACCGAAAATTACAGTTAAAAATATATCTGTTACCTGGAATGAAGGGGATACAGCTGCATCGGTTGCTGTGACGGATGCGACATCTGCTGCTGAGAAAGGCACGGTCACATACCGGTGGTATATGGCATCATCTGCATCCACAGAGGGAACAGCAGTCACTGATGCACCGGGTGAAAGTTATAAGATATCAACGGAAAAATTAGATGTTGAAAACAACGGCTTTGTTGAGACTTCTTATTATTACTGCGTAGCTACAAATACAAAGAATGGAAGCAAGGCGCAGACAAAGTCGGATGTGATCACCGTAACACGTCAGATCACACCGGTTACTTCGTTAGATGGTCTGACAGCAGGAAAGAGATATGTATTAGTCTCTGATTTTGCTGTAACGACTGATACAACGATAGCGAAGGATGTGACACTCTATATTCCGGCTGGCGTTAAGTTATCTATTTTAAATGGAGCGACATTAACAGAAAACGGAACAGTCATCACAACAACACAGAGCGTGGAGCCTCAGGCATCGGGCGCAAGTCTTAGAAGCCTAAGGTTACGCAATACACAACAGGCATCAGCAGGAACAATCGAGATTGCTTCTGGCGATGGTGATCCGGGCTACTGTGCAGCAAATGGTTATCTGGTTGGAAGCGGCACGACAGACCTGCAATTTAGTAGTTTCGCTGATCTGCAGTCAAAGGCACAACAGGGTCTGATCGTGACACCGGGGATGAAAGTGTCTGTTGACGGAACACAGTATATTGGTGATGGTGGCGCACTTACGATCTCTGATGCAGGACGGGTTGGCTGGTTTATCAACGGTGATGGACGGCTATGTCTGGGTATTTTGAATGGCACGACTGCAACTGTGAGAGACAACAGCATGGATATCGGACTTGTCATTGTGAAAGGCTCAGACAATGAGAAAGCCACATTTGATCTTGGTTCATGGGATTATTTCTCAGAGAATATGATGTTGACCGTAGAGCATGATGCAACCTTTAAGGTTGGAGACAAGGTAATTGCTGCACCGGATAATAATAGTGCTGCTGCACCATTATTCCTGAATGGTACGGATAAGAGTGCGGATGCTGGTTATGGTCTTCTGTTCCAAAAACAGAACGGATATATCACTGTTGATTTCTGCCATTCTAATCTGACGGGTCAAACAGTAACTATTAATGGTGGCAACGATGGTACGATTGGTGCAGAATTTATCTGGGTGGAATTGCCGAATAGAGTAAATGATAATCAAGTTACGTTCAAGAATGATGTTGATAAAATTTCTTGGGGTATCATGGGTGAAAAATCTATAGTAACAAAGTCTCTCTTTTGGAAGAATCAGAAGGGGTATGAGTTCTTGAGTTTATATCTGGATCAAACGATAGAGAATTTTGATGATGATTTTTGGAAAGCAATTACGATTAGCGTTGATGGAATGCTATTAAATAAATTAGAGCAGGAAGATGCACTGGAATCTGATGAAAACTCTTATTATATTGATCCACTAAATTTTAATAATCCAGAAAAGAAAGATTGTTATAAAGTAGTATATGTTTGTTTCGGTGAACCTTTAGCGGTCGGAAGCCATAAGGTAAGTGTAAAAGTTGCTGAGGGTGATAGTCATACAGGATTCGTATGGGATTTTATTGTAAAAGGTAACTAATCAAATGATAAGTAACAAGGGCAGGTCGTATGACCTGCCCTTGTGCTGTCACAGTAGAACATGGAGATGCACTGGCTGTTCAGCTTCTTGCTTCTATCCGGTATTTACGTGGCGAGATTCCCTGCGCTTTGTGAAAGGCTTTTGAAAAATACAAATTATTCTCGAATCCAACAGAATTGGCAATTGCTGTGATGGACAGATCCGTTTGCCGTAGCAGTGCACAAGCCTGACGAATACGAAAATCAGTCAGGTATTCCTTCGGAGAACAGTCATATACCTTTTCAAAAGACCGGAACAGATGGCTGCGGCTCAGACCGACATAAGCGGCCACATCCTCTACCGTGATCGGATAGGAATAGTTGGAACTGATATAGGAGGTCGCTTTCTGCACATAGCTATTGTAGGATGTCTGCGGTGGCTTTTTTGCTGCACCTTTCATAAATAACGCAAGTGCTGTATAGAGGCGCCCGGTCATCTCGACAGCGTGATCGAATTCATTTCCCCTGGCTTCATAAATATGTAAGAACTGATGGCGGATCTCTTCGCCATAAGCGGTTTGTTTGATGATCGGTGTTTCCATAGAGAAGTCAGTTGCATTCGTGATAGACAGTGCATCGCTTCCATTGAAGCCCACCCAGGCATATTCCCATGGATCATTTTGATCTGCGTGATAGGTGACGATCTGATTCGGATATACAAGAAATGTATCACCGGCTGTGAGGGTATATATTTTCCCATTTGTCTCGTAAAATCCCTGACCGGAAATAATATAATGGATTAAAAAATGGTCTCGGATACCCGGCCCCCATTGATACAGAGGATCGCATTTCTGGTATCCGACATTGTATACAGCCAGTGAGAGTAGTTCTTTTTGTGTAGCTTTGTAAGAATTCTTATATTTTTCCTGCATCTTCGATCACCTCTTGCTCTTATTTTACACGATTATATATTGAATGCAACATTTTTCCATGTTCCGCATACATTTTTTTCTGGATTTTTCCACAAAAAGAGTTAGACTAATACTAACGACAGATACAAAATATGTAGACATACAGTTATGATTAAGAAAGGCGGTAGTGATATGGCAATTTTAGTGACAGGCGGAGCAGGTTATATTGGCAGCCATACATGTGTGGAGCTGCTGGATGCGGGATATGAGGTCGTTGTACTCGACAACCTCTCAAATGCGAGTGAGAAATCGCTGGAACGTGTGGAGGCGCTGACCGGGAAAAAGGTGACATTTTATAAAGGTGATATTTTAGACCGTGAGATCTTAAATGAGATCTTTGCAAAGGAGACGATCGACAGTTGTATTCATTTTGCAGGCTTAAAGGCAGTCGGGGAATCCGTTGCAAAACCGTGGGAATACTATGAGAACAATATTGCCGGTACATTGACACTTGTGGATGTGATGAGACAGAACGGATGCAAGAATATCATTTTCTCGTCATCAGCGACTGTATATGGCGATCCTGCGGAGATACCGATCACAGAGAATTGCCCGAAGGGACAGTGCACAAATCCGTATGGCTGGACGAAATCGATGCTGGAGCAGATCCTGACCGATATGCAGAAGGCAGATCCGGAGTGGAACGTGATCCTGCTTCGTTATTTCAATCCGATCGGAGCGCATCCGAGTGGAACGATGGGAGAGAACCCGAACGGTATCCCGAACAACCTGATGCCGTATATCACACAGGTTGCAGTCGGTAAGCTGGAGCAGCTTGGTGTGTTCGGTGATGACTATGATACACCGGACGGAACCGGTGTGCGTGATTATATCCATGTGGTGGATCTGGCACGCGGACATGTAAAGGCGTTGAAGAAGTTTGAAGAAAATGAGGGACTGAGCATCTACAACCTCGGCACCGGACACGGCTACAGTGTGCTGGATATCGTGAAGAACTTTGAGGCGGCAAATGGTATCAAGATTCCTTATGTCATCAAAGCGCGCAGACCGGGCGATATCGCGACCTGTTATTGTGATCCTTCCAAGGCGAAGCGTGAACTCGGCTGGGAAGCTGAGTACGGTATCCGCGAGATGTGTGCGGATTCATGGAGATGGCAGAAGAACAATCCGAACGGCTATGAATCATAAATTGTTGCTTTTTTCAGAAAAATGAAAAAATATTAGAAAACCTGTTGACAGAATGCGGACTGTTTGATATTATAATAAACGGTTCGTTGGTCAAGCGGTTAAGACGCCGCCCTCTCACGGCGGAAACACGGGTTCGATTCCCGTACGGACTGCTAAGGGATTTCTCGAAAGAGGAGTCCCTTTTTTTACTTTATAGGAAAGTTCTCGTTTGGAGAACTCTTGATATGAAAAGAGCCCGCACGGAGGCGGGCATGACA
>CAKRIZ010000029.1 GCA_934351445.1 uncultured Eubacterium sp. | reverse complement strand
AACGAAAGGGCAGTTTGATAAAACCGCAAGACTGCTTTTTCGTTTACACCAACTCCGATTGTTTCCTTAACAATTTTGTAAGGTTGAACACCTTTTTGAACACGTTATGATAGAAGTTCACTGAAAGCCTTTCTGTTATTGATTTATTTTGTGGAACAATGGGTTCAAGTCCCATCTTCCGCATGATTTAAAGAGCTGTAAACTTTGTTTTTCCAGAGTTTACAGCTCTTTTGTTTTTCCGGAAACAAATGATATTTGGGTCACTTTTTGCATGTAGGTATTTATATCCACCAGCGGTAGCAGGATTAAAACAAGCACCTTCAGAAAGATATATCTCTTTCCGTTGGTGCTTTTATTGTTATTTGATTTTAAACTTTTCAGCTTCATCTTCTGTCAATGGTCTACCTATTTTCTTTACTTCATCAATCATTTTACGCCATTCAAACCGCTTTCCACCAGAAGGCTCTGTTAATCTTCCATCTGTTACAAACCTTTCTACTAAGCAGTCTGTCAATTCATCTATTAGTATATCAATTTCCACGTTCTATATTCCTTTCCTCTAAATCATATCATGAATAATACAAAAATTATATATCAGTTCAGTTATTTTCTGCAATTCTGTAAGTAGTATATAATAGGAGCTGTATCAATAAATATTTTCCTAAAATCTGTCATTTTCTCTAAGCTCCCCTATATAATCATCAATCGCTGCCTCACTTCTTCCACCAGACATAACATATTTTTCCAGTTCAACAATTCTGCGTCTCTTCTCAGCTCTTGTTTCTTTTGTTTCACCTACAACGATTTGCGCTCCTAACGCATCTGCCACCTCTTGATCTGCGACCTTACGAGAATCCTTTATTTCTGTTTTCAATTTTTTCTCACATGTTACCTGCAAATGCTTGTCACATCCAGTCTATAGATTTTCCCAGTCTATTTTTTCTTCTTTATAAAAAAATTCTCTGTCGTGTTCTCCAATCGGACGCAGCACACGGCATGGATTGCCCACTGCTACCACATCTGCCGGAATATCCTTTGTCACAACGCTGCCTGCACCAATGACTGAATTTCTGCCGACCGTCACGCCTGGCACGATCACTGTATTCGCCCCGATCCATACATTGTCCTCAATATGTACTGCTTTGTTATACTGAAGCAGCCGCTGACGCAGCCCCGGTTCGATTGGATGATTAGCCGTAGCGATCGTCACATTGGGTCCAAACATCACACGGTCTCCTACATATACTTCTCCATCATCCACAATAGTCAGATTAAAATTCGCATAGACCTCATCTCCAAAGTGAATATTTTTTCCTCCCCAGTTGGCATAAAACGGCAGTTCGATATAGCAGTTTTCCCCACACTGTGCGAAGGTCTCCTTCATATATGCCTGTTTTTCACGCTGCTGGGATGGTTTCAGATGATTGAACTCCCACAGCCGATCCAGATAAATCCCCTGTTCATCCACGATCTCAGAATCGCCCGGATCATAGATTAATTCCTGCTCCATACGCTCTTTTTGTGTCATACCTCATCCTCCAGTCTGCTTTTTAAGATCATCTTACCATTCGATACCCATACTTACAAGTCGCTGCCTGCATATTTTCCGGTCAGTCATTCCTGCTTTCTTCTGGTCTGTGCACACAAATTACATATTATATGGTACAATCTAACTATTACACAATAAAGGGGAGTTTCTGATTATGAAAACACGTGATTCTTTTAACAACCGTTGGGGATTTATCCTCGCCTGCATCGGTTCAGCTGTCGGCATGGGCAATATCTGGATGTTTCCGACACGGGTATCCATGTACGGTGGTGGTTCCTACCTGCTGCCCTATTTTCTGTTCGTCGCACTGATTGGCTTCACCGGTGTGATCGGCGAGATGAGCTTCGGACGCGCTGTGCGTTCCGGTCCTGTCGATGCATTTGGCTATGCCTGTGAGACCAAAGGCAGACGGAAACTCGGAGAAATGCTCGGATATATACCTGTCGTCGGCGCACTCGCTATGGCGATCGGATATACTGTCGTCATGGGCTGGATTCTAAAATATATGATCGGCACATTTACCGGTGCGACGCTCGCCCCCAACAGCCCGGATGCATTCAGTGCAGCTTTCGGCAGCATGGCAGGCGCTTTTGGCAACAATCTATGGCAGGTCGCAGCACTCGTCATCGGCATCGCAATCCTGATGTTCGGTGTCGGACGTGGCATTGAAAAAGCAAATAAGGTGATGATGCCCATCTTTTTTATCCTGTTTGCAATCCTCGGTATCTATGTCGCCTTCCAGCCCGGTGCGATTGATGGCTACCGCTATATCTTCCGCATCGATCCACAGGCACTGGCTGACCCGAAAACATGGATCTTTGCACTCGGTCAGGCATTCTTCTCCCTGTCTGTCGCAGGAAACGGCACGCTGATCTACGGCTCCTATCTGCCCGATACAGAGGACATCCCTGCCGCAGCCGGCAGAGTTGCTTTTTTTGACACGCTCGCTGCGATGCTCGCTGCCTTAGTCATCATCCCAGCGATGGCTACTACCGGTGCCGTGCTCGATCAGGGCGGTCCCGGCCTCATGTTCATCTATCTGCCCGCACTGTTCAAATCGATGCCCGGCGGATATGTGATCGCGATCGTCTTTTTCGTCGCAGTATTCTCTGCCGGCCTGTCATCGTTAATCAACCTGTACGAGGCACCGATTGCTACTGTTCAGGAAAAACTTGGGCTGAACCGCAAGGCTTCCTGCTGGCTGATCGGGGCGATTGCACTCCTTGTATCGATCTGCATTCAAGGTATCGTATCTGACTGGATGGATGTACTGTCCATCTATATCTGCCCACTCGGTGCAGGACTTGCCGGAGTCATGTTTTTCTGGATCTGTGGTAAAAAATATGTAGAGACACAGATCAATACCGGGCGAAGCAAACCATTTACAGCAGCATTCGTGCCGGTCTGCAAATATGTTTTCTGCCCGGTATGTGTCCTTGTATTGATTCTCGGTATTTTACTGGGTGGAATCGGCTGATCTGTTGCTACTGCATAGTTTCCAACCGCTCAATCTCCTGCATCCACACATTCACAGATGCATCACTGGGCATACGCAGATCCCCGCGCGGAGAGAGTGCGATCGTACCGACCTTGGGTCCATCCGGTATACAGGAGCGCTTGAACTGCTGTGAGAAAAATCTGCGGTAAAACGTTTTCAGCCATTTGTAGATTGTCGCCTCGTCATAGCTGCCTGCAAACGCAATCTTTGCGAGACGGTACACCTTTGCCGGTGAAAAGCCATAACGCAGCACCTGATACAGGTAAAAATCATGCAGTTCATAAGGTCCGACGAGATCTTCTGTCTTTTGCGAGATCTGTCCATCCTCAGGCGGTAGCAGTTCCGGGCTGACCGGCGTGTCGAGTACATCTAACAGCACCGCCGTCAATTTTGTATCGCCACAGGTGTCGGCATAATAGCGCACGAGATGGCGCACCAGCGTCTTTGGCACGGAACAGTTCACCGCATACATAGACATGTGGTCACCGTTATAAGTCGCCCAGCCGAGTGCCAGCTCGGACATGTCTCCGGTTCCGATGACCATACCTCCGTTTTTATTGGCAATATCCATGAGTATCTGTGTACGCTCACGCGCCTGGCAGTTCTCATAGGTCACATCATGAACTGCAGCATCATGTCCGATATCTGAAAAATGCTGATTGACCGCATCGACGATCGGGATCTCGCGCAGTTCTGCTCCCAGACATCTGATCATACCGACTGCATTCTCATACGTGCGGTCGGTCGTGCCAAAACCGGGCATCGTCACTGCCGTAATCTGCTGCCTCGGCAGGCCAAGCGCATCAAACGCACGCACTGTCACGAGCAGCGCCAGCGTCGAATCGAGTCCACCTGAGATACCGACAACCGCATTCTGGCAGCCGGTATGTGCCAGACGTTTTTTGAGTCCCATCGACTGGATCGCCAGAATCTCCTCACAGCGCTTCTCTCGTTCGGATGCATTTCCGGGTACAAACGGTGCCGGGTCGATCCATCTCGTCAGTATGGTATCCTGCAGCTCCAGCGAAAACTCCTGATAACGATAGTGTTCCTGTCCACATGTCCCAAACGTTGTCATACGTCTGCGCTCGCCGGTCATTCGCGCAACATCAATCTCTGAATATGTGATCTCATTCGTAAAACGCACGGCCTCTGCGAGCACGGTTCCATTTTCTGCAATCACATTATGTCCCGAAAATACGATATCCTGTGTAGATTCGCCCTCGCCGGCACTGCAGTAGACATAACCGCATAGCAGTCTTGCCGACTGTCCTTTGACGAGTTCTCTGCGGTAGATGTCCTTTCCGGTCGTCTCATCGCTGGCAGACAGGTTCACAATCAGGTCCGCGCCGGCCAGCGCATGTCCGGTACTCGGCGGATCAGGCGCCCACAGATCCTCACAGATCTCTACTGCCACACGAAGCATCGGATACTGCTGACAGGTAAAGATCTGCTGCGTTCCCATCCATGTCTGTGTTTCTGCATCGAATGTGACCGGCACTACCTGACGCATACCACGCGTAAAATGACGCTGTTCATAAAACTCACCGTAATTCGGTATATGTGTTTTTGGTACGAGTCCAAGCAGCCTGCCGCCACTGATCGCCGCTGCTACATTGTAGAGCTTGCCCAGATGCTCAAACGGTAATCCGACAAAGATCAACGCCTGCATCTGCGATGTGTGCTCCAAGAGCCAGCGCAATGCGTCCTTCGCCTCTTTTAACAGCAATTCCTGCAAAAACAGGTCATTGCAGGTATATCCGGTGAGGCACAATTCCGGGCAGACGATCACGGATGCACCACTCTCTGCTGCCTCCGTTATTTTTTCCAATACAGATACCCGGTTAAACAATGGATCTGCGACTTTTATATACGGTGTCACAGCCGCTACTTTTATGAATCCCTGCTGCACTTTGCTATCTCCTTTAACTCATCAATCTCAAATGTATAGTCCGTGTTACAGAAATGACAGTTGACATGGATCGGCTCGCCGTCATCGATCATCTCCTGTAAGCCCTTTTTCCCGACACTGATCAGCGCCTTTGTAATGCGTTCCTTTGAGCAGTTGCAATGGAACTGTACCGGCATCGTCTCATTGTACTCAACATCAAAGAAGGTCAGCACCTCCTCCAGGATCACTTCCGGTGTAAATCCACGCTCTAACATCTTGGTGACAGGCTCTAATGTCGCGAGGCTGCCCTCGAGCTTGCTGATGACCTCCTCGCTCGTAAACGGCATCAGCTGGATGATAAATCCACCCGCCTGCAAGACACTGCCATCCTTATCTACCAGCACACCCAGACCGACAACTGACGGAATCTGTTCGCTTGCGGCAAAATAATAGGTCAGGTCTTCTGCGATCTCCCCGGTCTGCAGATCAACTTCTCCGACGTAAGGCTCCTTGAGTCCCATATCCTTGATCACACGCAGCATACCATGCCCCATCGCACCTCCGACATTCAGATGTCCATCTGAACGGGGCGGCAGTGCCACGACCGGTACTTCCGGGTAACCCTTGACATTGCCTTTTGAATCGGCTGTCACTGTCAGCCCCTTTCCAGGCCCGTCACCACTGATCTGCAAGGTCAGGATATCGTTTTCTCCCTTCATCATGGCCCCCATCATCGCGCCTGCACTGAGCAGTCTGCCGAGTGCCGCAGTCATGACCGGGCTCGTATCGTGGCGCACACGTGCCTCCTCAACGAGATCTCTTGTTGTGACAGCAAATGCACGGATTGCTCCGTCAGCTGCCGTCGCACGCACCATATAGTCTTTCATATTGTATTCCTCTCTGCTTTCTATTTTGATTGATCTTGTTTTGTATATCCTGCGTTTTATATCTGATTTTTATTGCTGATTCGTCTCCGGACGCAGGGCTTTCCCATGCTCCCTGACGACATAAAATACTTTCTCGCTGGTCGCTTCCGGCACATCACCGCTTTCCGCATCAAACGTGCGTACATATTCCATTCCGCTGCGTGTGATATATTCCCGGATCTGTTCCGGTGTATATCCCTGCTCCTCATGTACCTCGCTCACGCGCTCATATAAGCCGTTCTCCTGCCTGATAAACAGTGTGAGGTCATATTCGTTCCTTCCGGTCTCCTCATCGAAATAGTTATCCCAGATAAAACTGGCATCCTCATCATTCTCCGCAATTGTTGTATTTCCCATGATTTCACGGAACTTATACAGCGTATTCAGGTCAAAGATAAATACTCCGCCCGGATCCAGGTAGTTATTTGCCAGTCTCAATGTCCGGATAAAATCCTCCGGTGTCAGCAGATAGTTCATCGTATCGCAGGTACTGACAATCGCACGGACCGTACCATACAACTCAAATTCACGCATGTCCTGACACAGATACAGGATACCTGTATCCTCTGTCTTTTCACGCGCCTCCATCAGCATCTCCTGTGAGCCATCCACACCGATCATATCATAGCCCGCCTGCGCCAGCATACGTGTAAGTGTACCTGTCCCACAGCCGAGATCCAGAATCAGCCCATCCTCTATACCTTCTTTTTTCAATTCTGCCACGATCAGATCCCGCCATTTTTCATAGGGGACATTCTCCATGAACTGATCGTATACTTCCGCAAATCCGGTATATGCATCCATCGTTCTTCCTCGCTATATCTATTTTCCTAAAACTACCCCAGAATAGTATCACTATACCATTTTTGATAGAAAGTTTCTACTACAAATTCAGCCAAAAAGTTGGCACAGTCACTTGGAATTGAGCTTCATTTTTGTTACAATGAATATTCAATGGAGGAACACCTATGCATCAATTAGATCATCTGATAACGAAAAAAATACGGAGTACCTACGGCAGACGTATCTTCTCTCCGATCGTATATTGTATTTTTCTGGCTATTATCTGGTTTTATACACCGATGCGCTCACTCGTCCATCCGCTTGCAGTCTCCGATCAGGCGCGGATCTCTGAGCTGGCCAGCGGGGGAGACCGTTATATCTCCACCACACTGCATGATCTGAACTTTACCGGGTATACGCAAAGCCGTTTCGGTCTTGTCACCGGATACTATTATTACACGATCCGTGAGGATGGCTGTTATCTGGTTATTTTAAATCCGGACACCTGTGAGGAAGGACTGCCCCACATCGACGATGTCCATATCCTGGCCAGCATCCGTACACAGCCCGAGAGCTACTCCATATTAGCAGAGAAGCTCGCTAATGACCTGTCGTGGACGACTGCCGGTTTTTATGATAAAGTATCTCCAAACGTCATATCCGAGCCAGGATTCGGACGCATCGGGAGCTCTGTGCTGTGCTTTTTCTATTTTGCATCAGGCACCTATGCACTGTTGTCGATCATACTGTTTTTACTGTATGCACTGTTCCCGGTACTTTCCCCTGCCAGCCGCCAGCTTGGTCTGTATGGTAAACGCGCGGAACTGCTCGCGCAGGCAGAAGAAGAACTCGCTACGCTGCCACAGCTGGCGACCGAGGATATGTTTATTACAGAACACTTTTTTATCGCTTTTGCGAATAAATCTGTGACCGTCATTCCAATCAGTGAAATTGTGTGGATCTACAAATACTCCACACTGCATAATATTTTGTGGTACCATTTCAGCATTTCCTATACGCTGCATATCACCGCAAACAAACATCTGTATATCCAGTTTCCGAAAAATATGAAGTCCGATATTGATGGTATTATCGATTACCTGTCAGAAGCAAATCATGCTATTCTGGTCGGTTTCAATGAGAAAAACCGCAAGGCAGTCCAGGCAATGCCCGGTGTGGCCCGCTTTGCAGACGGATTGATCGCTTTTCTGAAACAGAAGATTTAAAAAGGGTTTGGCATATTGAATTGATATGCCAAACCCTTTTTATGTTTCCATCTTACCAGTTAAATATATTTTTGAAGAAATCCCTGATACCCTGAATGATCTTTGCGATCAATCCCTGCGCATCATCAGAATTTTTAATCTGGTCATACAATGATTTTGCCTGATCAATCAAAGTGTCTACATTGATATCGAGCTTACTGATCTTTAACAGCACGCTCGTCAACTGATCCTTCTCATCATCTGTCATCGAGAAGTCATATTTATCCAGCGCCTCATCGATGCACGCACGGATACTGCTCTCGTCCTTAAGACCACCCTCTAAGACTTTCTGCTTCACATAAGCCATGAACTCCTCGACTTCGCCGTCAGTGGCTCCCTGAATGACATCTGCCAACTCACCAGTCACGACGATCTCATTCATCGCTGCATCCAGACTCTCCTCATCTACGGGTTCACCGGTGATCTCAGAATATGCCTTCATCGCCCCGATCAATGCGGCTGTGCCTGAGATCGGTGTCGGTCCCGCCACAATGATATCTGCATCCTTCAGACCTGCAGTGGCAAGTGCATTTTTGTACATGCCGACCGTACAATAGTTAATATTCTTTGTAGAGATGTTTAATCCGTTACCCTTTTCCCTCTGTACGATCACGACCGAAGATAATGCCCTCGTTCCGATCTTCTCTGCCGGAAGGTACTCATCCAGATACTGGTGTTCCTCTGCATTTGTGATTGATACCACATTATAATCGTCCAGATTGGCAGGATCGATTCCCATGAGATTTAATACGGTTGCCTTCTGTTCTGCTGACAGGTTCTCACCGAGTGCCAGATACGGCTTGTCATCTGCCGCAATCTCAACATTGTCATCCTGATTGATCTCGGATGTCCCGGATGTATCTTCTGCATCCGCATCAGACTCGATCTCTACATCTGCGACAGGCTGTGATTCGCCCATATCATTGATCGGCATCACATCACCCTGCACCTCATCGGTCGTACCGTCTAATACTCTGTCATCATCCGCAGAGATCTCTCCTTCCACCTGCTGTGCTGCCGCAGGCACTGCCATGGAACAGACAGTGACCGATACCATCAGCATCGCCAGCCACTTTTTCATATGATTCCTTTTCATCGTTGTTTCCTCCTTCTTGAGCCACACCGGATCAGAGTCCGGTATTTTTCCTGATCCATCCCCATACATCCGCATATACGTCTGCCCGGTCATTCTCATTGAGTATCTCATGCCGGTCATTTTCATACAGCTTCAGTGCAACATTTCTGATCCCCGCCTTTTTGTACTGGCGGTATACACGCTTTACTCCCATTCCGGCATCACCCACCGGGTCTTTATCACCGGATATTAAAAGCATCGGAAGATCCTTACGGATCTGTCTGATGTACTTTTCCTTGTTATCATAAGCCACCGTCGTAAACAGCCCATAGTAACCATTCAATGTAAAATCAAACATACAGAGCGGATCATCATAATATTTTTTCACGCTCTCCACATTTCCCGACAGCCAGCTATCCTCCGGTCTGCTGCCATCCATACAGAATCCGGCATAACTCCTGCCAAACACCGCCTGCTTTACAAAACGGCTGCGATAATGCCAGCCCCGGAATGTTGCGATCGCATGACAACATGCAATTCCAAAATAGCAGGCACCATCCGGTACACTTCCTGTGCCGCAGATGATCGCGCCATCCACCTCATCACTATAGATCGTCAGATATTTCCGTAACAGGTAAGAACCCATGCTATGTCCAAATATCACATACGGGATACCCGGATATACACGTCTGGTCATGTCAGTCACCTGATGCATGTCGGCCACCAACACCTGCGAAGGTCTCGACTTACAAAAATAACCCAGATGTCTGCTGTCCCTCACCGATTCACCATGTCCGAGATGATCATGTCCAACAACCAGAAAACCATGTGCCGTCATATACTCTGCAAATTCCTCATAACGTCCGATATATTCCTGCATTCCATGTACCAGCTGGATCACACCGCGTACCACGCCATCATCCGGCAGCCAGCGCACTCCATGTATCTTCGTCTTTGTATCTCTTGATAGAAAATGATAATCCTCTCGTATCATATACGTTTCCTCTCCGGGCTATTCCAGACCATTGTCTGCTGTTTCTACACAGTTACACGTATTTTGAACCATATCACACAAAAAGTCAACCCTTATATCATTCACTACCATTTTATGCATAGTGTGTGATCACAATCTGGGTACTCGTTATCCCCTGATAACTGTTGATCTGCGGATAATAAGTAAATGCAAAACGCATCTGCTGTGGCTGTCCGTGCAGCAAGGCATCGACCTCCCGACCGGAATATTTTCCCCTGTAATAGTCCAGAAATTCCTCTGCATCACCGAAATACAGCGCATCCATCGTTCCACTGGCGCAAAGGAGCTGCAATTTTAGCATTTTCCGCTCTCTTCCTATGAAAAACGCTCTCCGCGCGATCAATTCCCGATCTGCAAAGATCGGTTTCTCATTCCCATTTCCACATGGCTCCAGCACAGATAACTGGCTGATCAATGTCTCCGAAATATAGGAAAGAGGCATCGGCACATCAATACGGATCGTCTCTGTCAGATCCTCCGGTGAAAGCATGGCCTGCTCACATAGCAATCCCGCAAACGGCTCCACCTGTGCCCGCTCAAGCGATAGTCCTGCTGCCATCGCATGCCCACCAAATTTGATCAGAAGATCCCCTACACGGCTCAGATGCTCATACATATGATAAGCGGGAATCGAGCGCCCAGAGCCCTTCACGCATCCCTCTCCATCAGTCAACACATAAGTCGGCCGGTAATACCGCTCCCGCAGCCTGCCGGCAATAATGCCCGCCAGACTCTCATGTGTCTGCGGCAGGTAGACGACTAATACCGGTTTTTTCCATAACTCCTGCTCCTCAACGATACGGACAGCTTCCTCAACCCCTTCCGTAGTCAGTTGTTTTCGTTCTTCATTGAGTGATACCAGTTCCTGTGCGATCTGTTGTGCCCGCATCGTATCTGTCTCAGTCAATAGCTCTAAGGCACGTTTTGCCGTATCGAGTCTGCCGGTCGCATTGATACATGGACCGATCACATATCCGATATGATAGGCACGGATCTGATCCGGTTCAATCCCACTGGCAGCGGTCAGTGCCTGCAGACCGACATTGTCTGTCTGCCGTAGCTGCTGCAGTCCCAGCGCCGTAATGGTGCGGTTTTCCCCGCGCAGCTCCATGACGTCACCGATCGTTGCAAATGCCGCGAAAGCCAGATATTTTTTCCAGGCATCCGGCTGTCCACAGATACGCTGCACGAGCCAAAGCACCTTCCACGCCACAACTGCGCCACAGATCCCCTTACATGGATACGCACAATCCGTCCGCTTCGGATCAACGACTGCATCCGCCGCAGGCAGCACTGCAGTAGAAGTATCCCCCTCCCAGTGCAACGGTACTTCATGATGATCAGTCACTATCACGGTCATTCCCAGTTGCTTTGCCAGGTCAATCTCTGCCGCAGCCGCAATCCCATTATCACAGGTCAGTATCGTATCACAGCCCTGCTCATATGCATCCCGTATGAGTTTTTCACTCAATCCGTATCCATCCCTGATCCGATGCGGAAGCGTATAATCCACACATGCGCCACACGCCTTTAATCCATCATATAAGATATAGGTAGAAAAAATACCGTCGATATCATAGTCACCGATAATACGGATCTTCTTCTGCTGGCAGATCTTCGTATGTATCAATTGTGCAGCCTTCGATGCATCCTTCAGCAGCCCCGGATCATACAGCCGTTCTATGGACGGATGAAAAAAACTGTCCAGTTCTTCCTTGTCTGTTACCTCCCGATTGCGGACAATACGCGCTATCACAGGATCGACACCATAGGTTCGTCCGATTCCGTTAAAATCTGCGCCCTTTGTCAGTACCACCCATTTTTCAGCTTTCTTTTTCATATCTTCTGCCTCTCTTTATCTGCTGACACTTACTATAACGAAAGGAGAGCCCTGTTCACTACAGGCTCTCCCGAATAAATATTTAATATACGATGCGGTTACGACCGCTTTCTTTTCCTTTATACAACTTATCGTCCGCCTGCTTAATATTCGCATCTGTCGAGATTTGCATATCATACTCTGTCAGTCCAAACGTCATCGTAACATGAAGTACCTGATCCCCATAAGGGATCTCCAGCCGGTTGATCCTGAGCTGGAGCTTTGACAGCTCATTCCAGGCATCGTCACCGTTCATATTCTCAAATAAAAATAAAAACTCTTCACCGCCCCAGCGGGCTACTGCCCCGATGCCAGCCATATGCTCCCGGAACAGCTCTGCCATTCTGCGCAGCACCTCGTCGCCGCACTCATGTCCGTATGTATCATTGATATTTTTAAAATGATCAATGTCACCGATCGCCACAGACATAAACTGTATCTCTCCGCGGTTGTAACGCTTCAGGCAGCGGCTCACATAATCCAGCATCCGAAAACGATTCCACAGCTTTGTCAATGGATCGGTCGATGCAATATGCTGCAGTTCTTTATTATACTCCTGCAGCCTGCACTCCATCTGAAATGCATCCTTTGTGAAATATATACCGGTAAATATGACCATCGCACCCTCTAAGATAATGCTTACCAGATACATATACAGCCTCATCTGACCCGACAGCCACTCGATCTGTGGCATCTGTACGTGCTGCCTGTATATAAATATACACAGCCGTATCAGATACAGGATCAGCAGCGTCCGCACCGGATGTCTGTGGTCTGCGAGCATATCTACCACGATCAGTGCAAAGAGGAAAAAATATACACCGGTATCTCTGCCAAACAACAGGTGAAAGCCAGTTACCCATAATACTGTTATGATATTCAGCAGAGCATAGGCGCGGCGCATTTTATCCTGATATGTACAGTAGAATACATACGCGTACACGATCAGAACAGCCAGACAGACAGCTGACATACGATAACGCGCCGATACAGCAAATCCGATGCACACCATGATCAGATACAGCATAAAAATAAGTATCGATATTCGCAGCACAACAGCAATCTTTGGTGATTCGTTTTTATTTTGAGGTTTCTGAAAGACCAGATCCCTGATCTTGGTCACAATCGACAATGAGCCTCCGCCCCCCCCCTTATTTTTTTCTACACATTTTATATCCAGTCTATCACATTGATATGCGTATTACCACAATTTTTTTTAATTTAGTACCTTCCCAGTTACACAATATTTCTTTTTTAGGAACCAAATTCTCCCCTGCCAATATACTAAAGTAACAAATGGCAGGAGCGTTCGTGACTGCAGTCTTTTTATGCAGTTGCGCATTTTTTGTATGAAACAGCTATATGCAATGCAGGACACCTCAGATACCGGCACTCTGCAGGTCAATGTCACCTCCCGTGTCCAAAACTCACCGATTCCGGATGCACAGATCACAATCAGCTCTGGCGGAGACCCTGATTCCACACTCGAATCCCTGCTGACCGATGAATCCGGTCAGACCGAGACGGTTGCGCTGGATGCGCCGCCAGTCGAATACAGTCTGGACTCCGCACAGGAGAACCAGCCGTTTTCTCTCTATTCGATCCGGATTCGCGCGGAAGGCTATCATCCGCTAAATATCTTCGGCATTGAGATCTTCTCTACCATCAAAGCCATCCAGAATGTGGCTCTGACACCACTCGATGATAGCAGCCGTTTCCGCGAGAGTATTGATATTCCGGTCAATACCCTGTTTGGTGACTATCCACCCAAGATTGAAGAATCAGAGATCAAGCCGATCGAAGAAAGCGGCGAGATCGTTCTCAGCCGCGTTGTCATCCCGGAATATGTCGTTGTACATGACGGTCCGCCTACAGACTCACGTGCCAATGACTATTATGTCCGCTACAAGGACTATATTAAAAATGTAGCCTCCAGCGAGATCTATGCCACCTGGCCAGACGCAACGATCCGCGCAAATGTTCTGGCTATTATGTCCTTTACATTAAACCGTGTGTTTACGGAGTGGTATCGGAACAAAGGATATAACTTCACGATCACATCCTCCACCGCATATGACCAGAAATGGTCTTACGGCCGCACGATCTACGATTCGATCTCCCGTGTTGTAGATGAGATGTTTGAAAACTATCTGTCCAGACCGAATGTCACACAGCCGATCCTGACACAGTACTGTGACGGGCGCAATGTCTCCTGTCCGAACTGGCTGTCACAGTGGGGTTCCAAATATCTCGGAGATCAGGGCTACTCTGCGATCCAGATCCTGCGCAATTACTATGGTAGCAGTATCTATATCAATACTGCCGATGAGATCTCCGGTATTCCGTCGTCCTGGCCCGGATACGACCTTGGCATCGGTTCCAGCGGCTCAAAAGTGCGCCAGATCCAGCAGCAGTTAAACCGTATCCACCAGAACTATCCGGCGATTCCCGCAGTCACTGCCGATGGCATCTTTGGCAGCGCCACTCGCGACGCCGTGCGCAAATTCCAGTCTGTATTCGGTCTGCCTGTTACCGGAGTCATCGATTATCCGACCTGGTACAAAATCTCTGAAATCTATGTGGCGGTCAGCCGGATTGCGGAACTCAATTAAGTTTTACCGCACTGGCCTGATGTTCCAACACACACAAAAAGCGTGTCCGGATACGCCGGGCACGCTCTTTTATGTACTTTTATGTACTTCTACATACATTCCTGTCTCAATTGCCAACAGATCTTATTCTCCTAAGATCTTTTTGATTGCCTCCAGAACGCGGTCAGCCTGAAACGGCTTTACAATAAAGTCCTTTGCTCCGCTCTGAATCGCCTCAATAACCATTGCCTGCTGTCCCATTGCTGAACACATTACAACATTGGCGTTGCCATCTGCTGCCTTGATCTGCTTCAGACTCTGGATTCCATCACAGTTCGGCATTGTAATATCCATCGTAACCAGATCAGGCTTCAACTCTTTGTATTTTGCAAGCGCTTCATTTCCGTCCGCTGCTTCACCTGCGATCTCATAGCCGCCCTTGGTCAAAATATCCTTCAACATCATCCGCATAAATGCTGCATCATCTGCGATCAAGATTCTCTTAGCCATCTCTTATCCATCCTTTACCATATTTCTGATTCGAAACTATCTAACTACTACATAGCTTCTCCTATTCGTAATCAACTACTCGTTATATTCTACACAATATTTACTTATTTTGCAAGCCGTTTCACAAAGTTTCTCTTATTTCTATAGATATTTATATAAACTTTTGCATCTGACACACGAATATGCTATTCTATAACTATTAAATGTCTAATCCAGATGAAACAGAAAGGAGTTTTTATGCATACATTTCAACCATATCCCTCCGAGATGCTTGATATCAATCCGTTTACAAAAATCGGCACCGAATGGATGGCTGTCACCGCAGGTGATAAAGATAAAGTCAATACCATGACTGCCAGCTGGGGTACCATCGGTGTTCTCTGGGGCAAAAACATCGTCACTATCTATGTTCGCGACAGCCGTTACACCAAGGAATTCATAGATGCCAAAGATACGTTTTCCCTGACATTTTTTGATGTATCAGACAAGGAAAACAAACTGGCGCTCAAATATTTCGGTGCTGTCTCCGGACGTGACGAGGACAAGATCTCCAATGCCAAGATGCACGTAGACTACGCAGCCGATGGCACTCCCTATATTGATGAAGGCAATCTCGTACTCGTCTGCCGCAAAATGTCAGCTACGAAAATACTGCCGGAGCAGTTTATCGATGCATCCATTGATAGTGACTGGTATAAAAGTAAAGACTACCATACGATGTACGTTGCAGAAATCACACAGATACTGGCACGTTAAAAGGCGCATCCCCACGGAGCATTTGATGTGATCGGAAATTCTTATCACAAAATAGAAGGACTCATTATTGAGTCCTTCTATTTTTATCTGCTTTTATCTGCAGGAAGTACTGATTGACTCGATGGCCACCGCTCCTCCCCTTACGATTTCTATATTTTTGAACTTCGAACGCAACAGCGCGATCAACTCATTGTTGCGTCGTTCGGTCAGCATACATTCGAGCAGTACGCTGTCTGTCCCGATATCCTTCACCTTTACTTCAAATACCTGTGCAAATTGAAAGACTTCTTCCTTCTCTGCCGGTGTGATATCTTTCACCTTTGCGAACAGAATCTCCTTCATATGGATCGGCACATTGGTCAGGTCAATCACTTTGATGATCTCGATCATGCAGTTGAGCTGCTTTTTGATCTGCTCAAATGTCACATCATCACTCGTTACACAGATTGTCATACGCGAGACAGTCTCATCCTCCGTCGTGCCTACCGTCAATGACTGCAGATTGTAGGATTTTCCGGAAAAAAGCCCCGATACTTTCGCCAATACACCGACGGTATTTTCTACATACAGTGCAATCCATCTGTTTTTCATGCTTCGATCGATCATAATACCGCCTCCTTTATCTCAAAATCATCTCACTCATCGGATTTCCGCTCTTTACCATCGGAAGCACGAGTTCATCCGTGGCAATCAGAAATTCAATGATTGTAGGTGCATCTTTATTTGCCTTTGCCTGTGCGAGTGCATGGGCGATCTCAGAAGCCTCCGTCACACGGATGCCATGTGCGCCATAACTCTCTGCCAGTTTCACAAAATCCGGCTCATACGGTGGACAGTTTTTATTCGGTCCCTTGCAATCCGCGGGACAGCTCCTGCGCCGGCGCAGACAGGTTGCACTGTAACGCTTGCCATAGAACAGCTGCTGCATCTGGCGTACCATGCCAAGATAATAATTGTTCAGGATACATACCGTAACCGGCACTTCCTCTACGACCGCAGTCGCAAGTTCCTGAATATTCATCTGCATGCCGCCGTCTCCGGAGATACATACGACATCCGCATCCGGGCGCCCGATCTTGGCACCGATCGCTGCCGGGAAACCAAATCCCATGGTTCCGAGCCCCCCTGATGTGATAAAACGTTTTTCCGGTCCGAATGCCAGAAACTGTGAAGCCCACATCTGATGCTGTCCGACATCGGTTACGACCACGCCACTGTCGTATGCCTGATTGATCTCTTCCATAATCATCTGCGGACTCATGCCTTTATCCTCGCGCATGCCGAGCGGATTCTCCTTCTCCCAAGCCGCAATGGTATCTCTCCACGCCTTTGTACTGCGTGATTTTGCCCAATCCATCATTGTCTCGAGTGCCAGACGTGCATCTGATACAACAGGGACATCCACGACTACATTACGCGAGATGGATGCTGTCGCAATATCGATATGTACGATCTTGGCATTCGGCGCAAATTCTTCCAGATCACCGGTGATACGATCGTTGAATCTGGTACCGACCGAAAACAGCACATCGCATTCGCTGACCGCCTTATTTGCCGCATATCTGCCATGCATGCCACAATTACCGACATACAACGGATGTCCGAGCGGCATGGTACCCTTGCCCATGACAGTCGTCACAACTGGTACATGTGTCTTTTCCGCAAACTGGCATAACAGCTCCTCCGCGCCGGAGATGTGCACACCTCCTCCGGCCAGAATCAACGGCTTTTTAGCCGTATGCAGCAGTTTATAGGCTTTTTTGAGCTGTCCGATATGAACAGAGGTATTCGGCTTGTAGCCGCGGATTGTCACCTTGTCTGGATATTCCGCATCACCCGGCTCATTTTGGATATCTTTCGGCAAATCAATGAGTACCGGGCCTGGTTTTCCGGTCTGTGCGATATAAAATGCCATTTTGAGCACTTTTCCAAGCTCCGCACGGTCACGCACCGTCACACCATACTTTGTAATGCTGCGCGTCATGCCAACGATGTCTACCTCCTGGAACGCATCGTTTCCGATCAGTTTGAGCGGCACCTGCCCCGTGATGACAACGAGCGGGATGCTGTCATAATGCGCATCTGCCAGACCCGTCACAATATTTGTCGCGCCAGGGCCACTCGTAACGATGCAGACACCGACTCTGCCGGTCGCACGTGCATAGCCCTCTGCTTCATGAATCAGTGCCTGCTCATGACGCGGCAGAACGAGATGTATATCATCTGCCTTATATAATTCATCAAAAAGATCCGTGACCATACCTCCGGGATATCCGAAGATCGTGTCCACGCCCTCTTCGCGCATTGCTTTTACAAATAGTTTCTTTCCGGTAATATCCATATTTTATGTTCTCCCTATCCGATAAGCTGTAAGCATTTTAACACAAATATCCATCCTGTCAAGGTAAACGCCGCAAGCAGTGTTGTCATAACGACAATGCTCGCCGTGAGTACACCGTCATTATCCATATTCTTCGCCATAATATAACAGCTCGGTGTCGCCGGTGCCGCGAGCATGACAACCAGACCGATCAGCTGCTCTCCACGAAATCCCAGTGCGACCGCGAGTGGTATCAGCACAAGTGGCTGCAGTACCAGCTTAATCGCTGCAGCTGCCAATGTCGGTCCCAGTTTTTTCACTGCCGCACGCCCCTCAAATCCGGCTCCCATAGCAATGAGCGCCAGCGGTGTCGCGGTTCGTGCCACATAATTGATGGAATTATCAACGATGTCTGGAAAGTCAATTCTGAAATAAGCCACAAGCAGGCCAAGCACAATCGCTATAATAATCGGATTTTTCAAAATATTGATGACGGCTTTTCTGATTTTGGAATAATCTTTTTTCCCTCCGGATGCCCCGCCATTATCATTTGCCTCAAAGGTCAGCACAATCACTGAAAATATATTGTAGAGCGGAACCGCACCGATGATCATGAGCGGTCCCATCGCAGATGTTCCATATATATTTTCGATAAATGCCAGCCCCATGACGGCCGCACTGCTGCGGAAACTCGCCTGCACAAAGGCACCCGTCATTGTCTGATCCTTTAAAAGCAACTTTGCACCGCCCCAGATCGCGAAAAAACACACCGTCGTTGCCAGTGCGCAGAACAATACATACCTGCCATCAAAGATTGCCCGTATATTGACTGCAGCCAGATCACGGAATACCAGAAACGGCAAGGTAACCTGAAAATTGAACTTGTTTGCAACACTGACAAAATGTTCATCCAGCATGCCGCGCTGTTTCAAAAACCAGCCGAGTACCATGACTAAAAAGATCGGCAGTGTCACATTGATACTGTAAATAAAATTTTCCATGATTTTTATCCGTAGATTTTAATTCATATTTTTATCAAAACTTCTTTTTCTCATATTTTAAGAAATGATAGATCAGGTTAAAATACGTCTGTTCCTCACTGTCCGCTGTGATCTCCCATTCATCCTTCTCATCCAGATTCGGGAAATATGCGTCCGCATCATATGCGAAATCAATTTTGGTAATATGTGCCACATCACATTCATCCACCAGCTGGCGGTAGATACTCTCGCCCCCGATGACATAGATATCTTCGGAATCATATTTTTTCAGTTCCTCACGAAGC
Source organism: uncultured Eubacterium sp. (assembly GCA_934351445.1). Lineage (GTDB taxonomy): Bacteria > Bacillota > Clostridia > Lachnospirales > Lachnospiraceae > W0P33-017. The sequence goes on along the minus strand of CAKRIZ010000029.1, from coordinate 8,933 downwards.
TCATCCATGGAATACACAACAACCGCATCCTTGACACGATAGGTTCTATCATGGGTCAGCACGATATTGGTCCTGTTTTTGAGTGGCTGCCCATTCGGAAAGCTCTCCAGAGTCTTTCGTCCCATGACAACGACCTTTCCTGTCGTTGTCGTACGGAAAAATTTCATATCTGCCGGAATACTGACCAGCAGCTGGTTATTTTTGCCAATCGCCCAGTTATTATCGACTGCAGCTATTAAATTCATATGTTTCCTCTTTTCTTTTTACGTTATAAATACTTCATGAACGTAGCAGCGCGAGCAAAGTCATGTCTGGTTTTACTGCCTTTGCACGATGGAGCTGCGACCCCATAAAATTAAATAGCCACCGGAATATGCTCGATCTGCGGCCCCGTCTCGTAGTCAATCAGCTTCACATCATCGCGTGTAAATTCATAAAAATCCTTTACATCCGGATTGAGCCAGAACTTCGGAGCCGGAAATGGTGTCCGCGTGATCAGTTCCTCCACAAGCGGCACATGTCTGTCATAGATATGTGCATCCGCGATCACATGTACCAGTTCCCCGACACGCATATTACACACCTGCGCCAGCATATGAACGAGTACTGCATACTGACAGACATTCCAGTTGTTGGCTGTGAGTACATCCTGCGAACGTTGATTAAGCACAGCGTTGAGTGTCAGCTGATCATCGCCTTTTTTCTGCGTAACATTAAAAGTCATGCTGTATGCACAAGGATACAGATTCATCTCGTGCAGATCCTGATGCACGTAGATATTGGTCATGATACGGCGGCTGAACGGATTGTTCTTCAAATCATAGATCACGCGGTCTACCTGATCCATCATGCCTTCCTTGTATTGATGCTTCACGCCGAGCTGATAACCATATGCCTTTCCGATGGAACCATCGGCATCTGCCCATTCATCCCAGATATGGCTGTGCAAATCGTGGATATTGTTTGATTTTTTCTGCCAGATCCATAAGATCTCGTCCGTCGCACTCTTGATCGCTGTACGGCGCAGTGTCAATGCCGGAAACTCTTTGGATAAATCATAGCGGTTCACGACTCCGAATTTTTTGATCGTATAAGCGCTGCTGCCGTCCTCCCAGTGCGGACGGACCTTTTCCCCTTCCGTACTTGTGCCGTTGTCCAGGATATCACGGCACATATTGATAAATAGTGTATCTGCGTAGCTCATGTTTTCCCCTTATTTTTGTAAATTCGTAACTGTTCAGTACCCTCACAGTTACGTAAATTCAATAACCGCCGGGCATTCCTACTCAGCGGTTATTTTGCACAGCCTCTATCATATTATGCTTCGTCGATCGCCTTGCCGATGTCGTGACGCATATATTTATTCTCGAAGGTCACCCATTCGGTGGCCTCATATGCTTTCGCGCGGGCAGTCTTTAAATCCGGTCCTGTCGCCGTGATGCCGAGCACGCGGCCACCATTGGTCACGATCTCACCCTTGTCATTAAATGCTGTTCCGGCATGATAACAGAAGTAATCGTCTTTCCCCTCAAATTTCTCGAGTCCATGGATCGGGAAGCCCTTTTTATAAGACACGGGATAACCGTCGGATGCCAACACAACACAGACACATGCATTATCCTCAAACTGCAGGTCAATCTGATCCAGACGACCATCGACACATGCCTCCATGACGTCGATGATATCATTTTTCATTCTCGGCAGAACAACCTGTGCCTCCGGATCACCGAATCTCGCATTGTACTCGAGCACCTTCGGTCCTTCCGGTGTCAGCATCAGTCCAAAGAAGATCACACCGGTAAACGGTCTGCCCTCGGCTGCCATCGCATCCACCGTTGCCTGATAGATATATTTTTTGCAGAATGCATCTACCTCATCGGTATAGAACGGGCTCGGGCTGAAGTTGCCCATACCACCGGTATTCAGTCCGGTATCACCATCGCCTGCGCGCTTATGGTCCTGTGCAGATGACATGATCTGGATCGTCTTTCCATCTACAAACGAGAGCACAGATACCTCGCGTCCGGTCATGAATTCCTCAACAACCATATGGTTGCCCGCAGCACCGAACTTCTTGTCCTCCATGATCGCCTTGACACCTGCTTTGGCCTCCTCCAGAGTATTGCAGATGAGTACACCCTTGCCGAGCGCCAATCCGTCTGCCTTGAGTACGATCGGCATCTTCGCATTCTCTAAGTATTCGATTGCCTTCTTCGGATCGTCAAAGGTCTCATAGCCGGCAGTCGGAATGTTATATTTTTTCATCAGATCCTTGGAAAAAGCCTTTGAGCCTTCGAGAATCGCAGCATTTTTTCTCGGGCCGAATACTTTCAGTCCCTCTGCCTCAAACGCATCTACGATACCGCCGACCAGCGGATCATCCATTCCGATAATTGTAAAATCAATCGCTTTCTCCTTGGCGAATGCGATCAGCTTGTCAAATTCCATTGCACCGATCGGCACGCACTCTGCCTGTGCAGCGATACCTGCATTGCCGGGTGCACAATAGATCTTGTCTACACGGGGGCTTTTTGCCACTGCCATCGCAATCGCATGCTCACGTCCACCACTGCCTACTATCAATACCTTCATCTGAGTATCCTCCTCATATGTCTGTCTTTACTGTGCTATTTTTACAATTCCGTCCTCAACCTGTATGTTGCCATTAGCGATCAGATCAATCGCACGCGGCATAATGATCCACTCTGCCTGCTCCATGACACGCTGCTGCAGCGTCTTAGGCGTATCATCCGGCTGGACCTCAACCGCTTTCTGCAGGATAATCGGACCGGTATCCGTTCCCTCATCTACAAAATGGCAGGTCGCACCTGTCACCTTGACACCGCGCTTTAACGCCTCCTCATGTACCTTCAACCCATAAAATCCGGTTCCGCAGAACGACGGAATGAGTGACGGATGAATATTGATGATACGGTTTTTGTATGCTGCGATCAGCTGTGGCGGAATAATCACGAGATAACCCGCCAGCACGACCAGATCGATCTTTCGGTCCACGATCGTCTGTGTCAGCGCGTCGTTAAACTGCTCTCTCGTCTCATAGGATTTCGGAGACAGGCACATTGCTTCGATCCCATGTTTTTTCGCACGCTCCAATGCATATGCATTTGCATTGTTGCTGATCACCACATCAATGGCGGTATTTGTGATCGTACCTGCATCGATCGCATCGATGATCGCCTGCAGATTCGTGCCTCCGCCGGATACGAGTACCGCTATTTTTAACATAAGGTCACTCCCTTTTCTCCGTCTGTGATCTTTCCGACTACATACGGTGTATCTCCGGCTGCCTTCATTGCTTCCATTGCCTTGTCCACATCTGCCGGATCAACCGCTACGATCATGCCGAGCCCCATATTGTATGTATTGTACATCATCTGTTCCTCGACATTTCCCTCACGGGCCATCATCGTAAAGATCGGCGGAATCGGGTAACTGTTCTTCTCAATCACGGCATGCTTTCCTTCGGGCAGCATACGGGGAATATTCTCATAGAAGCCGCCTCCGGTGATATGGCTGCATGCCTTCACGCGTACACCGGCTTCCTTTACGTTCTTTAATGCCTTTACATAGATTCTCGTCGGTGCAATCAGTGCTTCGCCGAGTGTCGTGCCAAGCTCCTCATGGTAAGTATTGAGTGTCTCCTTATCCATCTTAAAAATCTTGCGCACGAGAGAAAAACCATTTGAATGGACGCCGGTGGATGCCATACCAATCAGCACATCCCCATCCTTTAATGTCTCTCCGGTGATAATATCCTTTTTATCGACTACGCCGACTGCAAATCCAGCCAGGTCATATTCATCCTCCGGCATCAGCCCCGGATGTTCGGCAGTCTCGCCACCGATCAGTGCACAGCCGGACTGCTTGCAGCCCTCAGCCACACCACTGACGATCGTTGCGATCTTCTCAGGATAATTTTTACCACATGCAATATAATCCAGGAAAAATAACGGTTCCCCACCCGCACATGCCACATCATTGACGCACATTGCAACGGCATCAATACCGATCGTATCATGCTTGTCGAGCAAAAATGACAGCTTCACCTTTGTTCCACAGCCATCTGTACCTGACAGGAGCACCGGCTCCTCCATCTCCTTGATCTTGTCCAGTGAAAATGCACCGGAAAAACCGCCGAGTCCACCCAGAACTTCCGGACGCATCGTTCCCTTTACATATTCCTTCATCAGCTCCACAGACTTGTATCCTGCCTCGATATCAACTCCCGAATGCTTGTAATCCATGTGTTTATCCTCCTGATCTTCCTCTATATAGTTATTAATAGTTTTTATATCCGACTTCCTGAAGCTTCGCATCCTTTGCGATGACCTGCTCCTTCAATCCCTTTGAATAGGCCTTCAATCTGTCCAAAAGCTCTGCATCACCGGTCGCTAAGATCTTCGCTGCCAGCAGTCCCGCATTGGCTCCGCCGTTGATCGCTACAGTCGCCACGGGGATTCCGGTCGGCATCTGCACGATCGAATACAGGGAATCTCTGCCACCTAAAGATGTCGTATGCATCGGAATACCGATGACCGGCATCGGGAAAATCGCTGCACACATGCCGGGCAGATGGGCTGCCATGCCCGCACCTGCGATGATCACTTTGTATCCGCGTTCTTCTGCTGTCTTTGCATATGCAAAAAACTCCTCCGGCTCGCGGTGTGCAGAGATAATGTTCATCTCATAGTCGATCCCGAGCTGGTCGAGAATGTCTGCTGCCTTTGCCATAATGGGCATGTCCGAATCGCTGCCCATGACGATACCTACTTTTGCCATGATTGTTCTCCTTTGTCGTTCTAATATATATTTTCGCAATTTCTATTATTCTAGCATACACTTATTTTAAGTGAAAGTAATTTTTACTTTTTATATGCAATATCACTACTCCAACGGAATATTCAGTTCCTCCGTGCCCGGCACGACGAATCTGCCGTCCAGAATAATCGGATACTCCGTTCCATCCGCGCCGACCGCAACGATCGAATCGAGTTCGTCATACGGGATCGTGATATCGGTATGACAATTCAGATATGCCTTTGACGGATCTTCCTTTCGAAGCAGGGACACCTCGTTGTCACGTGCAATGATTTCCTTGCCATCCGGATTATATACGGCTGTGTCTTCTGCATGTGAATAACAGGTGTCACCGACTGCAAAATGCGGTCCGGTCTTCTCTGCGATCAGGATCGGCAGCTTGTCTGCGATGTCAAAGTCACGCGCCATGCGGTAAGCGGTCGTATTCGTTCCGATCGCAAACTCGCCCATCGGAAGTGTCTCATGATGCTTGAGCAGGTTCTCATGGATCAGTTTTTTGTTTTCTTCTGCACTTGCATAATTACTGCAGCTGTAATCTGTGATCCTGCCATCGGTAAATGTGAGTGTCAGATGCTCATATCCAAACTCATTTAAAAACACTTTTGTCACATGCAGTGTACCATTGGTACCGGTCAGTACCGGTGATGTAAATACCTCGCCGACCGGAATGTTGACATCTGCCACACAGTTTTCAAATGCCGTCTGATGCTCCGGATCCGTGAGCGGATGAATCTTTATCGTCAGATCCGTATGGTTTCTGCCTTTGCCCTTCACGCATACATGATCCGCATGGTCGAGCACATCGATCATCTTCTGCTGCATCGTCCGGTAGCGCATATAATCAAGTGTATTGATCTCTACTGTCCGCGCAAAAATCTCCTTAAAATCCCTGCCAATGGCTGGAATCGGGTAGGCAATGATCGTAAAACTGCGCTCCTCACCTCGGATGTAGCGGTTCATGATCTGTGCACTCTCATTTGCCTGATAGACATTCAATTCCTGCTGTTTTTCTGTATAATTGATCGCCTCCGGCTTGTTTACCGGCTGGAAAGGTGTCTCGCCAAATGTCTCGATCACCGCAGGTCCGGCATAGACTGCGGCCAGATCCTTGTATTTCTCATATGCAGTCCGCAGCACCTCGAGCCTGCGCTCCACAAATGCCTTATCCAGATAAAACGCACGGTCTGATTTATGGTCATAATCAAACTGGCGATTGACAGACTTTGCATAGCATCCCTTTCTGCCATTTCCACGGTTGCCCATGGAGTTGATGCTGTCACGATAGATCACCGGCTGCAGTCCCATCTTCTCAAAATTTTTGATCGCCGCACGTACCATACGCTCAAATCCAATCGGATAACGCACATCGACGGTTTTCTTTTTCCCCAGATCTTTCCCGGTCACTTCAAACCCAATCCGGTATCCTTCTGTATAGGTATCTGCCATTGCCTGGATCTGTTCCTCCGGCAGCGAATTCAGATATTCAGCTACCTGCAGCTCGCTGCTGCTGATATACTCGCCGTAGCGGTACAGATAGGACAGATCCGTCAGATCTGATTCCATGACAATTTTGGTAAAGAAATCCAATGATGGATCAAGCATCTCACGCACACTCTGCGTGACAAAGACCTCGCTGTAATCATGGAAGAACCAGTAGATGATCTGCCCGATCTCCTTCTTATCTGCCCCTTCCTCACTCTCAAAACAGTTATACACCTGTACAAACAGCTCGCACAGTATCGTGATGTCGCGCTTTCTGCCCTCATAGGCATAGGGCACCGCTGCACGCAGCTCCGTATATAAAAAACAGAGCAGCTGGCCGAATTCTTCACCGAGCAGTTCCTGTGCCACCTTTGGGTTCGCATAGCTCCGGTCGTAATTGCCCTCCTGCAATTCATAATAAAACTGCCAGCTCATCTCCTCACATTCGAAAATATCCCGGTGATCCAATGCGCCCGTCTCTTCTTTCTTTAGCGCTTCATCTACTAATACAAACAGATCTGCCAGTCTGCGGAAATAATGCCAGTAGGTTTCCGGCACCTGATGTTCCTCACGCAATTCGCGGATCCGCTCTATCACCAGATCATAGCGTTCCTGCACTTCCTCATTTGCTGCTGCATACGCCTCTTTATAACCCATCTCTCATCCTGTGGCCGACGGACCATACTGCCAGCCATCCTTTCCTAATTTGATATGTGCCAATCACCGGTCAGCACACAAACTGACTAACCAATTACCGCTGAAATTCCCAGACCATAGATAGCAGCCCATAAGAGCATCATCAAAACCGCCACCACAAGCGCCACCTTCGGAATGCCGCGAAACACATCTTCTTCCCGGTTGGCACGGATTGCCACCACGCATGCAGCCACCTGCAATACGAGCATCAGTGTTCCGACTCCGCCGATCAGATTACCCGCCCGGTCACCCAGCCGGCTGGTCTGGCAGATCGCATAGATCAGCCAGATCAGGGATATCACCGACCCTGCCAGCGATAGTATCCCACGTCTGGAATAGCCTTTATTCGTAAACTTCACATTATATCTTCGTTGTTTTTTCATTCCGTATACCCTAGTATCTTATCATTCCCCGATGCGCGATGACCACCATCTGCGATAACGCCAGTAGAGTTTCCGTACAATCCAAAAGATCACATACCCCAGGCACACGCCACAGGTGTTGAGCAATATATCATCCACATCAAAACTGCCCACTTTGCTAAATAGCTGCAAAATCTCTATGAGCAGTGAAAACTCTGCACCCAGAAGCATCGTTTTCCAAAAAGACCTCGTATGTCTGACAAGCAGAGGCAGAAACGTCCCAAACGGCACAAATGCGAGTACATTGCCCGCCAGATTGAGTGCCACAGCCATACATCCTAGCTGCCTGCGATAAACAATAAACCGCCGGATCTCGTGAAACGGAATCAGATTATACTGATAGATGCGCTCTGCACTCGTCCGACCGGTTGCCTCCGCAAAAAACAGAAAATACGCCAGTGCCGCCAGATAAACCACAAACAGCAGCCAGCAGATTCTGTACTTTCTATCCGTATCACGGTTTTTCATCGAGACCTATACTTCCTTTACACCATACTGCTCATAATATGCATCAATCCGATGCTTCAATTCATCATCGATCAATACCTTACCATCTACCGGCTGGTTGTAAAGCGCCTCTACGACCTCTGCCATCGTTACAATCGCCTTGCCCTCAAAGCCGTATTTTTCCCTGATCTCATCAAGTGCGCTGACTTTTCCTCCCTGTCCGACTTCCATACGGTTCAGGCTCACCATGAGTCCTACGATCTCTACATTTGCAGCGCCGCGCACCTTGGGTACGGTTTCCTCCATGGATTTTCCTGATGTCGTGACATCCTCGATCATGACCACGCGGTCACCATCCTGTAAGCTGCTGCCGAGGAATCCGCCCTTATCAGCGCCATGATCCTTGGCCTCTTTACGATCCGAACAGTAACGGATCTCTTTTCCGTATAATTCGCTGTACGCGATCGCGGTCACGACTGCCAGTGGGATTCCCTTATATGCAGGTCCAAACAGCACATCGAAATCGTCCCCATAGTTCGCGTGGATTGCTTTTGCATAATACTCACCGAGCTTTTTGAGCTGCGTGCCGGTCACATAGGCACCCGCATTCATAAAAAATGGCGATTTCCGTCCACTTTTCAACGTAAAATCACCAAACTTCAGTACCTGGCTTTCTACCATAAAATTGATAAATTCACTCTTATATGCTTCCATATTGTCATTTCCTCCTTATTTTAAGCTATTTTCAGGTATTTATTTGATTTATTTTCGTGCTACTGTACCACTACTATACCAATTTGCTTTTACCCTACCTGTCTCGCATTCTCGAACTGCTCCAATCCTTTCTGATTTGTTTAGCAAACCAAAAAGTCAAGCACAGATATACCTAGCTAGTATATCATTTCATGCTTGTTTTTTCAACCAACAAATGACCTGCACAACTGAAAAGTGATGTGATCCGTAAACGCTGGAAGTTTTAACTTTAGTGCTAGTAATTTTTGCGGCTCTGTCTTACATAGACGATCATAATAATAAAAAGAAATAGCA
>CAKRIZ010000028.1 GCA_934351445.1 uncultured Eubacterium sp. | reverse complement strand
AACGAAAGGGCAGTTTGATAAAACCGCAAGACTGCTTTTTCGTTTACACCAACTCCGATTGTTTCCTTAACAATTTTAATAAAATTCTGTCTGTGAACCGTTAATAACACATTTATTGTTTTTCTTGCATGATAGATACGAGTTAGGTAAAATAGGTGTAACTAGAGTAAATGGTAAATGCATGGGAGGTTTTGTATGGACAAACAGATTTTAGAAAAACAGATATTTACCAACGATGTCATCATCAGCTGGCTACAGTACTACTCGCAGAATACGAGTGTAGATCTCGAACACGTGAAGATGATCGACATCACAAAAAAGAATAAAAACGTGATCCCCACTGTAGAAGCACACAAGACAACGATGGTATTCACCAATGCCGGTGTCGAGGACATCTTCTACCGTCTGTGGGATGCAGGGCTCGGCGAATGCGAGGTATGGTATAACGAAGGTTCAAGCCCGTCCGGTGCAATCCTGCACAACTATGTGAAAGACATGATCAACCGCGGCATCAATGCATCTGCTGCCATGCTCATCATCAATCCGAACGCGCGCAACACCGCCAAGATCGGACTGGCAAATGAGCTGTTCCAGCGTGGTTCGATCCACTATGTCGGCAGCGAGATCCGCGCGATCATCCTCAGCAAGATGAATGTCGCACCGACCGATGACATCTGCGTGATCAGCGGTGAGAGTATCGCGATCGAAGCCGCGCTGATCGCTGTGGAAGGCTCTGTCACGGCTGTCGAATACAATCAGGCCGACCGCGCCACAATGGAGGACAACGTCGGTCATTTCGGTCTGCACAACGTAAATATCATCGAACATGTCGACGAGCGCAGCATGTCAGGCTGCCCGATGCCCTCGCTCGTATTCCTCGTAGCATCAGCCAGTACGGAGCAGGAACTCGCATACCTGACACAGCTCAATCCCAATATCCGGGTCGTGATCTATACACTAGACTTTAATGTTGCCGCGTCGCTGCCAGCTATGTTAGAGACATACGGTATCCGTGATACGGAGACAATCCAGGTATCTGTATCCACGCTCGGCAGCAACCGTGCATTCAAACAGCAGCCTGCCCCGTGGATCATCACCGGCCGCTGCTAATCGACAATGATCGTCGGCAGGGACATCTCATTGTACTGGGTCGAAATGACCTGTTCATAACTGATGCGCGAGTAGATTCCGTGGAACTGTCCGTTATAGACGAACAATCCGGTCAGGTTACTCGTATCCGTCCAACGCCAGCCGTCCGGACGGAATACAATATTATCCAGACGATATGGTGTGCAAAACTCCTGCAATACATAAGGCAGGTCTTTTGCCGCCAGTACCGCCTGCTGCCATTGTTCCGTTGTCTCCAGCTCCACTCCGGCATGTACTCCCTTTGAACCGTAAGAATCCTCCGGCTTGATAATCCAGCCATCCTTGTGATTCATCACTTTTTCACGCAATGCCTCATGTTTTCCATCAAACAGCTCATTCAAAGACATCGTCAGCGGAATATGCGCACGTACAAATGCACGCTCCGATGCAGATAAAAAGCGCATCGTCTGCTCCATATGCAGGATCTTATACAAAATCTTGTTATGCACAATCTGTGTACGGAAGTCACCAAGTACGCACAGCGTTCCGGCGCGGAACGCACGTAAAAATTCCTGCGAATCGTCCATATGGGACAGGATATCAGACGTCACCGCACGGCGGTATACGAGGTCAATCGCTCCGAACTCCTCCGTATAACAGCGTTCACCGTCAAAACGCAGATCGCGCATATCACAGACAGTCACTTCACAGCCCTGATGCTCAAAAGATTGTTTAAAAATATAAAATTCATTGATCGTCGCATTTTCCAGAAAATCTACAATCGCCACACGCGGCAGTGCCTGCGTATCATGCGCATATTCCCGGTAGATCTGCAATGCCTCATCCACCCAGGAGTCAAACAGTTCGTAGGTATGACAGGTATGCGTCTTTGCGAACTCCCGATATGCCAGACTCTGTGCAAATGCCAGATTCAGCTCACGATCCTCATTCATCGCACTCGCTCCATCTGTATTAAATTCACAGAACTTAAAATCCCCGGTCTGTTCATTCAAAAACAGATCGATCCGCGACATGGGAATATTTCTCGTATACAGCGGCTGCTGCAGGATCAGTTGCTCCAACTCCTCCGGGAAACCAAATAGCGCGCGGTAGTCTGCATCCTCCACGTAATGTGCGATCACTTTATCAAAAATACCGTACAATTCCCAGATCAGCTGATCAAACATACGTGTCTGCCGGTGTGTAAACAGCTTCGGCACATAGAGCGTACCAACAACACGGTTATGATATTTTGCTGTCGATTGATTCAGATAATCCTTGATCCCGCGATCCTGTGGTGCATGCACATCCTCATTGCCCCGGATGATCCCATGATACTGCTTTTCTAATAAAGGCAATGGCCGCATCCGATGAATGTGCTCCAATTCCACCTGGTTGTGCACGCCTCCGCACACACAGCAAAACAGTTCATCCAGCCACTCGAGTACCGGTCTGCCATACACGGCCGCATTCCAGCCAGCAGCGATAACCGCGCTTTCCGCAGCCTCCAGTTCCTGTATCGTATGCACATTGGCAAATAACTGCTCCACCGCGCCGAGTACCTCTTCGTTATATACAATCGCACCAATCAGCGCTGCATAGTCAATCGCATCCTCGATCGGCATACTGTCCGCGATGCGGTATTCAATATATTTTTTGATGCGCACATGCGGAAAATACATCGACAGCAGATAATCGACATCTTCCAACGGGCGGTCACCGTACCATTCAGCAGCACTCTTTCCATCTGTCGGATGCAGCTCACCATTTTCACGGATCAACATGCAGTCACTATGATAAATATGCGCTGCATAAGCCTTCAACGAGTAGTCCTCAGACAATGAATCCTGCAAATATCCACAGCGAACCGGGTCGACATCCCTCCAGATCTGACTGCGGATCAGATGCGGCTGCCAACGCTCTGAAAAGGGCATCCCATCCCTCTGTTCTGTCAGCAGCATCATAAGCGGTGCCAGCTTCTCTAAGATCCGTACCTTGCGCAATGCATCCTCCTCTGAAGAAAAATCTACGGATACCTGCGTAGACGCACTCGCACGCATCATATATGCCCCACAGGTGCCGCTCTGCTTAAAGTGTTCATCCATGACACGATAGCGTTCCTTCGGAAGCAATTCAATATCTGTGGCAGCCTGTTCACCTGATGCGACAAACGGCAGCACCGCGCCCTCATGCAGCTGATATCCGCACGATGCAAAGATCGGATCTGCCACTGCACGGAACTCCTCATAGATATGCCGGATCTGATTGACGTCCTCCAACGGCTCGATGCTGATCTCAAGCTGACATCCGGGTTCCAGACTGAGCGCATAGCCATCAGCCTCCACGCCGATCAGTTTATCGTCCAGAATATATGGCTTTCCACCGACTTCCTGCGCAAACTGCTCCAGACAGGCAGCCATCTGCTCATACGGAATCACACAATATTCCTCATTATAGATCAGATGCTCCAGTTCCAGCCCCAACCGCTGCTTCCCATTGGCTCCAGCCATGATATAGGTTACGATTTTCTGTATATTTTCCTGTTCTGCCATCACTGTACCTCTTTTTGATTTTTCCAACGTGATAAAATCCCACTGCGATACACAGCCGCCCCGATAATGATCACATATCCGATCACACTAAAGATATCCGGCCGCTGTCCGAAGATGATAAATCCCCAGATTGCGGCAAATATCACCTGCGTATAATCATAGACCGATATCTCCTTCGCCGGCGCATATGTGTAGGCAGCCGTAATCGCCAGCTGCCCGCCCGCCGCTGTCAGTCCTGCCCCACACAGGCATAGCAGCTGACGCATAGACATCGGTTCATAGTTGCACAGGAAAAACGGCAGACAAAACAGCGTCGAAAATGTCGAGAAAAACATGACCACGATCGGTCCGGTCACACCTTTTTTCCCTAGTTTACGCACAAACGTATACGCAACACCTGCACCAAATCCACCGAGTGCGCCGATGAGCGCAGGTCCCGTACTCATATCAAATCCGGGTTTGATCACAAACAACGCACCGATAAAAGCAACCGCCACAATCGCCCATTCCTTTTTGCCCGCCTTCTCCTTCAATATTACAATACTCATCAGCATCGCAAAAAATGGTGACAATTTGTTCAGCATATTTGCATCAGAAATATTTAAACGGTCGATCGCGTAGAAATTACAGATCATACCGAGTGTACCGCAGACCGAACGCATCAAAAGATCCGGCAGATCTGCACGCCTGATACGGATCGGCTGGCGCTCAGCAAACAGCATGATCCACGCTATGACCGCTGCCACCAGATTCCGGAACAGCGTCTTTTGCATCGTTGGCAATTCACCCGCCAGATGCACCATCACTGTCATGAGTGAAAAGAAAAACGCCGCCACAATAATGCAGGCGATACCTTTTGTCCTTGTATTTGTACGATCCATATCACACCATCCTTATCTCCATTTACTCGGTGCAAGTATAGCACCGGTATGTAAGATATTCAAGGGCAATTCATAGGAATCTACTCAGATTCAGAATGCCGGTCGCCCCTTACGGGCGGCCGACCAGTTGTCTCGCAGAACCATAGTAGCCATCCGGCTTGGATGCCCACTTAATCTGTAAATAAGGTCTTCCCTTACTGTCAAATCCCTCACAGCTATATCCTGTGATCATTTCCACATGGTAGATACCTCTGTAACGGCCATTATCCGCTCCAGTCTCAAACATCAGATCTCCTGCATTGAGCTTCATCTGATTTACATTCGCCCGGCTCACACCACCCTTGACAATTCTGTTATTCGTGACACACCACTTTGCGATATCTGCTGCCACCGGTGCATAATAGGAGCCACCAAAATTGATACCGCTTTTCGCATATGCTTTCCACACAAGTGAACTGCAGTCGTAGTATTTCGCCTCCATACGGTAAGGCTGGCTGTAGGTACAGGTCTGCGCGATGCGGAGCGCCTGATTGATCGCCTGTTTTCGCCCCGCAGATACAACCGATACTGCACAACCGAATGCACAATCACCGACCTTCGCCTTGATCACAGCATTTCCGTTTTTACGTGCCGTGAGTTTTCCATCTGATGAAACCGTGACCACAGAATTGTTACTCGACGACCATTTGACCGGCAGATTTTTTCCACCCTTTACATGTAGCTGCTTCGTCTGTCCCGGTATCATCAATGCCGAATTTGCCGTCAGATTCACATATATCGTATTGATCTTCAACTGAAACAGCTTCTGATCGTTGATGCTGACTGTGACAGTCGTCTTGCCAGCCGTAGATGGTGTGAGCGTCAGCACATTGTTTTCCAGACTGGCATACACACTGATGTTGGAATTTGACGAAGTACATGACAAAACAACTGTATTCCAGTTTTCGGTCAATGGCTCCTCACTCGTCAGATGAAATGTGTAAGTCGGCATCGCCCACATATCGGATGTATAACTGGTCTGCGATGTCTTGTCGATCTTCACCTGTGACAGATCCGGCGATACCGTCACATCATAATATGCCTGATACAGTAGCTGCTCATACGTGGAATAAGATCCCTGATTATAATTATAGTCGTCGTATTCATTGTCCCAGCCGCCACTGATCGTCTGAAGTGTATAGACCTCTACTACAATCTGCGTACTGCCCATATGTACCGCAGTCACCCTGCCCTCTGCATCTACCGATGCCACAGAATCATCATATGACGAATACGCTTTTCTGGACACCGTATAACTGCTGCCATCATATTGCACCACAGACGGCACCTGAAGCTGCATCACTCCCCCGGTCGACAGGCAGATCTCACCGCCATTCTCTGTGACACTGATTACACCGGCAATAGCCGTATCTGCTCTCACCGTACCGACGGGTAACAGTGCAAATACCAACGTCAGACACAGCAGCAGCGCCAGCTTTTGCTGTACATTTTTGTAGCATCTTCTCATAATCTTCACTTTCACTCAACTCCTTTGTTATTCACAGGTGCAGTGTAGCATACCGGTGACCTACCGTCAATCATCTTGCGCATCCGGTCTTTGTTTGTTCACAGTTTGTGTCAATATTTGCTATTCAACGTCACATTAAATGCTCCGGCTGCACCGTAGGAGATCTCATATTTATCGAACATAACGACTGCCTTGCCATTCTTCTTCAGATAAAAATCACATTTATCGGCAGAGATCGACCGCAAACCATCCTCTGAAAATGCATCCTTTGAATATTTTTTCAGCAGTCGGTTCTTAATCTTTTTCGTCAATGTGCGATTGCTGCCGTTGCATACATCCGTGAGTTTTAACTGATCCCCGGTGGTCAGGTCAAACGTATAGCAGTCGCATCCGTAATCAGCTACACCGCCCTGATACCACTCATAACTAACCATAATGCTGATCACACCATTCTCATTATAAGTCACCTTTGAGGTATAGATATTGCTATACTCACCGCCATATGACATATGATCTGCATCATTTTTTGCATAGCCTGCCGGCATCTCTTTCACCTTTGCGTCACAGGCCTCTTTCAACACCTGGTTGATCTTTTTCACAGCCGCGGAATCACCCTTCAAGATGACACGCTTATACTTCTCTACATCTTTGATCGTAGACTTTTTTCCTTTATAGGTCTTGCTCTTATCATATGTCTTGTAAGTATACTGCGCGCTTGACGCTGCCTGTGTTTTCGTACAATCGCCGACGAAACATACCAGCATCACCGAAAATAAGACGAGACTCCATTTTGCGATTTTTTTCAGATTCATTTTCATGTTTTTGATCTCCTTTATGTTTTTATTTGATCAGTGGTATCATCCACCGATATACGCAGCCGGATCATGCGCCACATCCGCGACCGTCAAAGGCGATATGCACACATTTCGTATAGATATCAGCGCCGGGCTCGATGGGCTCAATCGCGAACGATGCGTAGTAATGAGCCAGAGTCTCTATGGTATCTGCCAGCCCATTACCAGTTCCATCTGTCGTATTGCCACGCTCTCCCATATGTTCCAATATTACCGGTGGAAAAGGGACACCGCTGTCATACAAGCGGATCTCGAAACAGTCCGCGCCGGCATCACCCATAATCAGCAACAGTTCCCGATGTTCATTTTCCGACGAAAGAATTGCCTTGACCGCATTTTTGAGCAAATCATTCAACATCCGCATGAACTCAGTCACCGAGATCCCTATATTCTGAATATATCCGTCAACCGGTGCCGGAATCATTACATCAAATGAGATATTCAGATCCGCGCAACGCATCATCTGTTTTTGCAGCATCACATTGACCAACTCGATCCCTGTATCGCCGATCAGATTCACGCCTAGCGTGCGATCCTGCATCTCATTCATCTCATCATCACAAAAATCTGCCAGTTCTTTCCGTAGCTTCGGATCTATATGATCCTCACTGGCAACCACCTGCGACACCACACCTAACACATCCTTCGAACGATGCAGCCGCTGACTCATCTGCCTGTTATCTTCCTCGATCGCCTGCTGCTTCGCGGTCAGACGATTGTGTTGCAGGAGCATGAATGCGGTGAAGATCATGGTGAGGTAGAGGAGAAGAAACAACACATTTAGAAAACTATAATCCTTTGTAATAAAAGCAGTTTGCATTAGTTGCTGAAAAAACAATACAAACGCCCCCAAAAATAAACATCACATATGAAATTACATTCTCATTCTTGTTCTGTATTCTATCATAATGAGACCATATTAAGATAATAATAAAAGTCCTAACAATGGCAAATGCTTTCATTCCATTAGCACATATCTCTTTTGCCCTTTTCCCATTAGCAGAAAAAATTTCGAAAAGAAACAAGCAAATCATTACAATTGCCGGAAGAAATTTTAGTAGCATCTCGTTACCGCTTATCGCAACTGATAATTGCATATTCGTAAGTATAACAAGCGCCATCAAAGACTCACTCATGTTTCTTCCTTTCCATGAAGATTTCAAATACCATTACATACAAAATCGAGCGCGTTAAATTTGCAAACATTTCTGCAATCACTTTGAATTCCTCCGTTTTGGCATTTTCTACAAAACGTCTATATTGATATTTCCAAAAAAAGAGGGCATTAACTGCCCTCTTCCATCTTTTCCTATCCGGAAATCCAATCATAAACCCATCTGTAGAATTCTTCTGCCATCCCCGGACACCTCCTTATTCGATTTGAATAAGGAGTACCTGTCCGTATGGATTTTTCCTATCGCAGGCATTCTGCAAAATAGTCGAAACCGGTCAAAAAGGTCGACCGCTGGCTATGCAATCATGCGAAATATCTGCCTTTCGGGTACTATCATTTGTCGGTAATTATCGAACCGGAACTGTGCAGTACAGTTCCGGTCGATGTCTATTCTGAGCGCAATTTATATGATATATTATATATAAAATCTCGATTTGTTGGTTTACCTCTATCCTCATCATAGATATAAGGATAATATTTCTGCAGGACAGACAATTTGGATGTCCGCCATGTTCCCTCAATCGCAACACGAATTGCCTTCTCTATATTTGTGTCTGAATTGTTGCACATCTCACCAACGGCAGCATACAACTCACTGATATTTGTCTCATCCATTTTCTTTTCACCACTGACCAGCAGGAACAGCACTTCCTGCAAATATCTCGTTCCGGCCACAGAAGATTTAAATCCCATCTCCTGTAAGTAGTCCATAATATATTTACGCGTCAGGCGATCGTATTTCTCCTGCGTGTATTTCTGGGCTAGCAGCATCTCACTTTGTCTATCAGCCATCTGCTTATATGGAAATGCCTTTTCAATAATACTCAATACTTTATATGGTGAATAAGACAGATTCATCTTTGGATATATGTAATCGGCACCATTTTGGCGTACCAAATTTAATATAATATTAGAAATCGTATTTGTCACGACAACCACAAACGGTTT
Organism: uncultured Eubacterium sp.; assembly: GCA_934351445.1. Classification (GTDB taxonomy): domain Bacteria; phylum Bacillota; class Clostridia; order Lachnospirales; family Lachnospiraceae; genus W0P33-017. Next base: position 20,651 of record CAKRIZ010000028.1, on the reverse strand, counting down.
GGGCCGTCCATCGGTTTTCAATTCATCCAGAAACGATATGCCGTCGCCTTCACGCAATTCCAGATCCAGAATAATCACATCCACCGGATACGCCCTCATATACCAAAGCGCCTCCTGCTCGCTATCGGTTATACAGCACAGCATCATCTTTTGATTATTTCTCAACGCCTGTTTATAGCTGTCGCAGACTTCCCTATCATCCTCAACCAGCATTATTCTTATCACATCAGTCATCTTTTTCCTCTGCTCATTCGAAATAGTTTTCTTTCATAACTCTTTAGTATATATAAAGGATTACAAATCTTCAACCTCACTGTTAGCGCAGGGTCAATGTTGTTCACAGCAACACTATGCTTTCAGAAGCTTTGCCAGATTCTCAATCAGCTCCGTGTTTGTCGGTCTGAGTCTGCTGCCCTCCACCTCATATGGATAATATTTCTGCCTTTTTTCCTCATCGATTTTCGCCCAGCCCTGCCGGATGACCGCCCGGATTTCCTTTTCAATACTCGACTCTGTCACGTCATATTTCTGAGCAATCAGTGGATAGATATCATTTGACAAATGCATAACGCCCGAACCACCCCACTCCATCGTCCGCCAGATTGCTTCGCCCATAAATATAACTCCCTGCTTCGGCGACACCAGTCCCATATTATCAATATACTGATAAATATACTTCAACATCGCCTCTCCGTTCTCGTCCAGCCCAGCAAAGGACTTGTCCGCGGTGCCCTGTGCTGTGTGCTTCTTGTGCTTCTTGTGCTTTTTATAGAAGGGATACACTTTTTCTATCTTGCTCAACACCGCAATCGGTGAATATTCATGCGTCATCTTCGGAATGACATAATCAGCGCCACATCCTCTCGCGGTCTCCCAGGTCACAACCGAGGAATTATTCGTCACCACAATGATCAGCGGCTTGTCCTTTCCTGCGCGCGTGCGCTCATCTAAGCGAAAAATGAATGACAAACCATCGCCTTCCCATAATTCCAGATCAAGAATAATAACATCTACCTCTGCCCGGTCTACAAAATCACGTGCCTCCTTTTCGCTTCCGGTCGCATATACGAGTTCCATATGATCACAGTTATTCAATGTCTGCCGGTAAATATCACACACATGCTTCTCATCTTCCACCAGCAGAATCTGAATCGGCTTCTGAATCGTTTCTGTCATGCCAAACACCTCTTTCATCACATTCTGCTTTTATTATAGTGATTTGGGGAGTTGTTCACCAGAAAATCTTTCCGACCTTTTTCGACCTTTTGTGGAATATTTTTATTATGTAACTGACACTGCTCATTGCCTGCCCCTATTATAGCATCCGCATTTTTTGCTTACAACACGGTATTTTCATACCATTTCAAAAAATCCTGCATGCAGGAATTTCCTATCACAGAAATATATTTGTTACTGTTCACTCGTACCTCGTTCCAGTAACGGATTTTGCCGATGCTTCGCATTCCAGATCGGCAAAATCTGCTACCACCACTGTATCATACGGCATTTTCAGTTCAGAAAATGCCTGCCTGTGAACAGTAACATATATTTTTTCAAAATTCGACAAATACCGACTTACAGCACCATTCCGATATGCTATATTATATTTGCACAGGGAATTGTATAAATGTCATTCGAATGTATTGGAGGGGAACGTAAGAACGAATGTCATTTAGGAGGGGGTACTCCCAAACTGAAAGAGCCGTGTCCAATGGGGGGACATGGCTCTTTTACTCTCTTTCGTGACTATAATGGTCTCATAAATTAAGACACTTTTTCGGCAGCTACCGGTATTACTGATTGCCGGTACCACCTTCTTTAACGCCTTTATGTAACAGCACAGCCCCTACCGTACCGATCAGACAGCGGATATCCATAAGCAATCCAAAATGCTGTACATAATAACCGTCAAGCGCTGCTTTGACAGGGATCTCCAATTCGTCACGGCCATGGATCTGCGCCCAGCCAGTCAACCCCGGCAGAAGCTGATTCGCATGATACCGGTCACGCTCGCGTATCAGATCATCCTGATTCCACAGTGCAGGTCTCGGACCCACCAGACTCATATCTCCTTTCAGAATATTGATAATCTGCGGCAATTCATCCAGACTGGTCTTGCGCAAAACTTTTCCGACCCTCGTAATATACTGTTCCGGATCTTTTAACAGATGAGTCGGCATGTCTTTCGGCGTGTCCGTATACATCGTGCGGAATTTATAGATCTCAAATATCTTCTTGTTATAGCCCACGCGCTTTTGTTTAAAGAATACCGGTCCCTTTGAATCCATTTTAACTGCAATACAGATTCCCAGGAATACCGGCCAGATGAACAATAGACCAACCAAAGACAAGAGACAGTCCAGATAGCGTTTCACTTTCAGATACTGCCGCCTGCTCCCGATTCGCTTCCCATACTTCATATCAACACCCTCCGTCAATGCTATCGTTTCCATAAAATCATATAACTGATACGCGCCTCCATAATATTGACCCATATCAGATGCATATGCAAAATTGCCAAATACTTTATTTATAAATGAAATTTTTCCTGCCAGCAACCGCAATATTCTGCTGCATCCGGGTACTAAAAGTACCGGTCGGCGATGCACGCAGCCAATCATCTGCACCAGGTCAGCAGTGTTGACATGCTCTGCATTCTGTGGTGTAAAAACACCACCATCACATCCATCGACCATCAGACGGATCAGTTCACACAGGTGATCAATATAGATCATACTGCGGCTGTTATCCACTTTGGGAAATATCGGCGTATAGTTTGCCAATTTTGCCAATTTTGGATAATTGCCTTTGCATCCCGGTCCATATACCATCGGTGGACGTATGACCGCAACCGTAAAATGAGCATCATTCATCGCCAGCAAGCCCTGCTCGGCCTGCAATTTGCTGCTACCATATGCATTTGCCGGTATCGGCCGTGTCTGCTCCGAGATCACGCGGGAGCTTCCAATCGGCGCACTGTCACCGTATACGATCATGCTGCTCAGATAGATAAACTGTCTGACACCGGCTGTCTTTGCCAGCCGAGCTGTCTCCAGCGCCAGTTCCGTATTGACATGCCGATATGCAGCCGCCTGAGCCTCGTCCATCGATCCATGATCCACGTGCGCGATTCCCGTGACATCTACGACTACATCATAAGCCGCAAATGACATCTCACGCCATGACTCATCCCTCTGACTCATGCACTCTATGACATATTGATCCCCATAGAAAGCCAGATATTTCTTTAATGAATTTCCGATATAACTGTGCTCAGCCGTCAACAAAATTCGCTTTCCCATACAAACTCACTCTCCCACACATCAACGCCACTGTCCTGAAATACACTGTGCAGCCGTTTCCTCAAATCATCCTTAGTCACATCACGCTTCAAAATAACCTGAAGGAAACCACCTCCACCTGCACCGCAGATAAAATGTGCATCAATCAAATCCTCACATGCAAGGAAAATCTGGTCAATACAGGTATTGCTCGTCCCCTCATCCAACTGCAGGGAACGCTCCCAGTGTTCATTTAACAATTCTGCAAATGCATCCACATCTCCCTGTTCCAGTTGAAAACGCATGAGCGCAGCTAATTTCCGCATCTCATGCAATGCCTCCAGAGAATCCTCTCTTCCGGCAATATATCCACCTACGACATCTCTCAGCAGATTTCTGGCCAGTCGCCGCTGACCCGTATAGACAAGAGCAAACCGCTCCTGCAGCTCGGCTTTTGTCTCATCCGATAGTTTTACCTGTGTAATATCCAGCTTCTGAAGCATTCCCGGTCTCGATGTAATAAACTTGACTCCCGGAACCAGACCTCCAACCTGATCCTGCCAGCCTCCACCGGTACTCATCAACTGTTCCATCATCAACACCGTATCAGACACCCGTGCGTCACTGATATCCTGCCCCTGGAACTGATAGATCGCCTTGACACAGGCAGCCGACAATATGCTGCTCGTCCCGAGACCTGAGCCTTTTGGAATACCAACGACCTGTGTCGATAAGTAGATGCCACCGCCAAGATTGTGCAAGACATCCTGCAAACTGATATCAGCAGCCGTATCCATCGGAATCACGCCACATACGAGCAAAGCTGCCTTGTGTAACGCAAACGGATCATAGGGGTTATTGCAATCCTGCAGTTTGGACAATTCTGTCACAGTTCCATATACCCCGATATCCTGACTCTCAAATTCTACATGAAGCTGATCTAACCTGCGCACACATACCTGCACCGGATAAGTTCCATTTAGGGTAATCGCCGCATTCAATACCACCCCACCCAGTTCATTACATTGCGGCGGTGTATCCGTCCAGCCACCGCCCCAGTTCACGCGAACCGGCAGCTGTATGTCAACCTTCTTTTCCGCAATCCTGCAGCTTTTCTCCCCCGCATGGTCTGTTGCCAGACCCATACCATCGGAGATCTCTTCCCGGAGCAGTTTATAACACATCTGCTCCAGATCCTCTCCTCCTGCATCACCAAACATCCGCTCATGCTCTTTCATATAGGATGCCAGCGCATGGTATATCCTCATGCGGATCGAAAAAGCAGATTCCGATGCATCATCCATCAGTTCCCGATAGATGCCTTCCGTAATACCTCTGGTTCCAAATGTCTCCAGTGCTGCTTTCTCCGAGCTGCCACCTTCCAACAACTGTTCAAAGCGTCTGGAAATGACACGGTTCTCCAGTTCACGCTCCCAGTCAAGCATCGTCCGCTGTCTCGCATGATTAAAGCTCTCATAGAGGCTGGTACGTTGTGCCCCGCGCCATTTTTCACACTCCGCATGACTCGCAGTCCCCTGCACCATATGAAATAAAATAGTTGTCATCTCAAGCGCCTGCTGCCAGTCATCACAGATCGGATACAATCTGGCAAACCACAGATAATCATCCGCATTTTCCCACAGGTCAGTCACCTGCAGATCATTCTGACGCAAAAAACATTCCAACGTCGTCCCCAGGAATCCACCACCTTGCGACAGCCGGGCTTTCGGATTATCAACAACGCCATATACACGTATCACCACAGCATCTGAGCCATGCATGCTGACCGGTAATCCATGCATCACACAGTATGCCGGCACCTGATAACCGCGAAGCTTCAATCCGGACACAACAGCTCCTTCACCGACTTCCGTGCAGTCAAGAATAAAACTATTCTCGATATACGCACCTCTGCCAATCGATGTGCGTCGGCCAATATATGCATTATGCGCCGCGTAAGACGCATTCGGATCATTGTTGATATCTGCCACAGAGTTCACATACCGTCTCCAGCCAAGACCGGCATAATCGTCCAACTCCTCTGTCACTAATCCCAGCAATTCCCTCGTCGTTCCAAAATGAATAAACTGTGCCGGAGACAGAGAAAATAATTTCAAAGAAAAAGGTGACAACACCTCCCATATTTTCCGGCGGCAGGATAACAACTCCTGATTGATCTCGCCCTCTGCCTCCTCGTGCAGATAAGCCTCTAACGTCGCATCCTGTGCGAGCGGATAAAGAAAATCCCCATAAAAACTGATCCGCGCCGTCTCATTGACAAACTCCGCAAATTTATCATCATCTACCAGCCGATCCGTCCCTGATTCTGAACTAATCAGTGTAAACAGAGCACGCAGCAGCTTCACGCCCATCAATATTGCGCCGGTATCCAGATCCACATTGCCCTGTGCATTCACTGCACCCATTATACGCAGCGTCTCTTCAGTCTGCTTATGCAGAAACATCTGCACTTCATCCTGTCCATTATTCAGAAAGACGCCATGATTCTTGCCGATCCCTACCGGCTCTTTCATTGAGATCGCCGCCGCTCCGTCCAACTGGCCATCGATCTGCAGCGGATTAAATAGCAGCAGCACATCCCCGGACAACACGAGCATCCCCTCCTGCATGCGGGAAGGTACACCAGCCATACCGATCATGAATTCATCAAACAGCGTAGAAGCCCGTCCATCCGGCAGCTCACGCGGAACCGGCGAAAAAAGTTTGCCACAGGCAGAATACTGTGGCACACGTTTGCTGTCACCACCGGAATGGATGACAAGCATCCTTAAACCATCAAAAGAATGTTCAATCTCCCAGATCTCGCGCAGCACATTCAGTGTTGCGCCACCCGAACCGACACGTTTTCCCTCCGGATCCGGTAATACCATATAAGTTGTATATTTCGGCAGCCATCCATTTTCCTGGCGATAGGCAAGCTGCGCACGATAAGCCTGCGCCTGTGCTTCGTTCGAAGCGGTCAATATCACATAGTCCCACCGTACAAAATTCTTTTTATATAAACTTCTCCTGTAATCCTGCCAGGCATCCTCATAACTCTGGCTGAGAAACAGATTCTTTAACTGATTGTGGTTCATTTCGGTCTTTCTTACCTTATCCTCTCAAAAATTTAACTGCCTCAATCGCTACACACTCAAAAAAATATAACCGGCTGTATCCGTTATTCCGGTAAATCCGATACCGCGCGCGGCCACGCTCGATACTTTTCTTCAGGCTTCGTTCATTACTGACGCCCCCATATCGGAAATTCGCCAACACCTCATTGAGCACTACAATCCGATATCCTCCGCGCCGGATCTTCAACACGAGATCCCAGTCATCATGCAATGACTCCAGTTTGTATTGATATCGTTCGTACACACGCCGCGTAATAAATGTTGTCGGATGGTTCCAATCTCTGGAAACCGCCGGCGCACGCAGTCTGGAATGTTTGATCATCATCTGCGTAAAACCGCCCTGTCCATCTTCCCGCACAATCCGCAGATCCGCATAGAACATATCAAAACGTCTCTTTCGATAAGTATCCATCATCCGTTCCACTGCATTCGGTTCGTACCAGTCATCTGAATTGATAATACCAACAATCTCCCCATGAGATAACCGGATTCCCTTATTCATCGCATCATAGATCCCACAATCCGGCTCCGATACAATATGATATTCCATTCCACGCTGTTCAAATGCATCCCGATATTCCTCTGCAATCGACACTGTCTCATCCGAAGATGCACCGTCAATCACCCAGTAATCAATCTTTGTATAGGTCTGATGCAGCACTGACTCAATCGTCTGACGAATCGTGCGGGCACTGTTATAACTCACTGTAATGATACTAACACAAGGCTTTATCATAAAAGGTCTCCATTCTTCTCACCAGGCTTACATAAACTCTTTAATTGTCGCAGTAACATACTCGATATCTTCCTCTTTCAAGTTGGTACTGCATGGAATATTTATCACATGGTTCTTATAATACACAGCCTTCTCGATCTGATATGCCTCACAGCCCTGATATGGTCTCTGTTCATGAATCAAGCCCCAGATCGCCCGCGTCTGTATCCCATGATCACTCAATAACTGTATCAGTTCCCTGACATTCCCGTTCCGGTCATCATTCGATATCAACGAATAGAACCATTTATTTGAGCGTGTCTGCTCACGGAACGCACCCAGACTACCATGTTTCCAATCAGTCAGCTTCTCGGCATACAAATCGTAATTCTTATTTTTCCTCTGAATAAACTCCGGCAATTCCTCCATCTGTGCCACGCCAATCGCGGCCTGCACATTTGTCATTCGATAATTGTAGCCGACCTCATTGTGGACATAAAACAGTGGATCATCCTTCGCCTGCGTAGACAGATATCTAATATGTGCCGCCTTATCATTATCTTTCGCTACTACCATTCCTCCACCACCAGTCGTGATGATTTTATTTCCATTAAACGAAAAAGCACCAAAATCTCCGATCGTTCCGGCAAATTGACCTGCATATCTACCTTCTGTATACTTTGTTCCCAGCGCTTCCGTTGCATCTTCCACAACCGGCAAATGATAATCTGCAGCGACATCCATAATTGCCTGCATATCTGCCATATTTCCAAATACATGCACCACTACAATCGCACGTATCGTCTTCTTCGTCGCCCTATGTACGACTCTATCTTCCACAACGTCACATTCGCTCGCCAGAAAATGTCCCAGCTTCACCGGATCCATACACAGGCTATCATCACAGTCCATAAAAATCGGTTCCGCAAATTGATATCTCACGGGATTTACCGCTGCAATAAATGTCAGCGTCGGAACAATCACCGCATCTCCCGGCTGTACATCACATTCAATCAAAGCCAAATGAATAGCTGAAGTTCCACTCTGAACTGCTACAGCCTGCTGCACCTGTAAAAAATCTGACATCTTCGTCTCTAACTGATTGATATATGCGCCACCTGTGGAGACCCACACTTTTTGAATGGCATCATCTACATATTTTTTCTCATTTCCTTCAAAATTAGGTATCGATAACGGTATCATCTACATCCACCTCCAATTCAATACTAACTTGTCCCCACCCTTTTTGCAACATGATATGCACAAATTCTTGTATAGAACCTATGATTACTGTTCACTCGTACAGCAGGTAACACATATCATACAATATTTAACGCGGCACCCGCAGCCCTACATCACAAGGGAAACATCCCTGCTGATCAAAGGCAATATGTATGCACTTCCTATAAATATCCGTGCCAGGTTCGATCGATTCAATCGCAAGTGATGCATGATAGCGGCTCAGGGTAGCGACCGTATCCGCAATCCCATTGCCGGTTCCATCCGTTGTATTACCACGCTCTCCGAAATGCTCCAATATCTCCGGTGGGAATGGCACACCGCTGTCATACAGGCGGATCTCAAAATAGTCATTCCCCGCATCGCCCATAATCAGCAATAGTTCCCGATGCGTCTGTTGCGACGAAACAATTGCCTTCACCGCATTTTTCAGCAAATCATTCAACATTCGCATAAACTCCGTCACCGAAATCCCAATATGATCAATATATCCGTCAATCGGCGACGGAATCATCACGTCAAAAGAAATATTCAGATCCGCACAACGCATCATCTGTTTTTGCAGCATCACATTAACCAGCTCGATTCCTGTATCGCCGATTAAATTTGCGCCCATCGTGCGATCCTGCATCTCATTCATCTCATCGTCACAAAAATCAGCCAACTCTTTCCGAAGCTTCGGATCAATATGATCGTCACTGGCAACCACCTGCGATACAACACCTAACACATCCTTCGATCGGTGCAGGCGCTGGCTCATCTGCCGATTATCCTCTTCAATCGCCTGCTGCTTCGCAGTTAAACGATTATGTTGAAGCAGCATGAAAGCCGTGAAGATCATGGTGAGGTAAACGAGAAGTAATAACACCGCTCCTAAATTATAATCTTTCTCAATATATGCTGTCTGAAACAGTTGTTGGAAAAAGAGGACAAACGAACCAACAAAAATCATAATATTAATTGTATTTATTCTCACTTTTAATACCAAATCATTATACTTCAACCAGATTAATATCACCAAAAATGCGCGTATTACACACGAGATTATGAGTTTACTTTCAAATGAGTTCTCAATTCCTAATCCAACCGCCACAGCTCCTATACTCGCTCCAATTAAAAAATTTGCAAACATAGCAAATATATAAGCGCCCATTATTCCTCTTAACATAACATACATAGACATATTCTCATGCAATACAAGCCCATAAATGAGTACAATTCCCATTATACATACGGGCAACATAGTTCTAATACCTATATTGTCCACATAAACAGCAACAGCTTGAAAAACTGTAATCCCAATCATTATAAGAACTGAAAAAACATTAAATAGTTTTTCTTTTCGTCTATTCCATACAAAATTTACTAGCAAAATATATCCTATTGTATGTATCGCATACGCTATAATACCTATCATCATTTTCTTATACCCATCAAACTTCCTTTTATGTTTATATCAATAAACAAAAAGGGAATGCATATCTGCACTCCCTCTCTGCATTAGCATCCACCGCCAACAAAAGCATATACCCATTCAATAAATTCTGCTAACATTCCCGGACACCTCCTTATTCGTTTTGAATAAAGAGTACTCGTCCGTATGGATTTCTACTGTCGCCGATATTTCTTAAAAAGGTCGAAGATGGTCGAAAAGGTCGACTCGCAACGATGTAACCCCGCGAAATACCTGACTGTCAGGTTCTATCATTTGTCGGTAATTATCGAATCAGAACGATTCTCTCAGTCTTCACATTCTCGTTCCGACCGTTTTGTAATCATTCGATATCTATTCTGAGCGCAATTTATATGATAAATTATATATAAAGTCACGATTTGTCGGTTTGCCCCTGTCCTCGTCATAGTCAAACGAGTAATACTTGTCTACTATTTTTCAATTCCTCCAGAAACGATATGCCATCTCCTTCATGCAATTCCAGATCCAAAATAATCACATCCACGTGATAAAATTCCGCATAATGAAGTGCATCCTCAACCAGCATTATTTTTATCACATCAGCCATAGTTTCCCTCGGTACACTCTAAATATTTGTCGTAACTATTCAGCAACTTCACAGTTGCACTCCTTCCATAACATCTCGTTCATATAGTATAGCATCTGTATTTTTTGCTTACAACACAGTATTTTCATATAATATAAAAATTAAAAAAATGAAAAAATTTCGAAAATTTGACAAATCCCGACTTACAGCACCATTCCGATATGCTATATTAAATTTGCACAAGGAATTGTATAAATGCCATTCCATGTATTGAATGGGGAAAACAGACAGTTGAATGTCATTTAGGCGAGGGAGATCTCCTACCAGAAAGAGCCATGTCTCATGGGGTGACATGGCTCTTTTCACTGCGTATAAAAACAAATATCAATTTTCTTTCTGAAGGTAATAACTGACTATCTCCTGCTCCAGCTTCACGTTGTGCTCCTGCATATACTGCAGTGTGTCACAATATACATCATCCTCCATCAGCGCCGGCAAACGCAACAGATCATTTTCGGTTAATTTTTTAAAGCAATTCCGATAACGAATATCGCCCAACTGCCGGACACCCATACAATATAATTCAAACTGTCTCGACGTCTCACGGCACAGATGCCTGTGGATCAGGAATCCGCCGATATCTATGTCACCAAAATGCAGATATCTGATATCCGGATTGTCCGAAATAACCCGTTTTAAAAATTCAATCTGATGCCGATTGGCAAACCCGCCCAGATACATCATGGCAGTATGATTGCCGCTCATTCTCTGATAGGAAGTCTTATTCTCAATCGTCATGATGCGCTCTGCCTGAACAGAAATGCGTGTAATCTTTGGCAGATCAGTAGATAAAACCGCGACTCCTCCTGTGAGTTTTGCCACATCCAGCACATAATTATCCCACTCTATGTACCACGCGCCCTTTATGAAGATCTCCTGATCCGTAGGTGTCACATAAAAGCGGCTTAATATCGCATCCGCACGCTCACCTTCTTCCATGGGAGTTTCCGTTGCTGTCCGCAAAAATGTGCAAATCTCCTCATAATTATTTTTTTCAAACCATTTTGAATCGCCATACACGAGCATAGAGGCTTCCCTGACATACAGATCTTCCTCGTTGCTTTCAAGAAAATGCAGCATTTTCAGATTTGCTTCCACCCGTTCCGGTACCAGGGTGCATCCGGGAATTTTGAATTCTTCTAAAACACCTTCGCCATATGCCCTTGTAATTTCCCCTGCGTAGAAATACGTGTCCACAATCTGATCTATCTGCTTTGCCCGCATACTTTGCGGGACAACACCATATTCCTTTTCCAGATAATCATGAATCATATGTATCTGCCCCACAGACAGATAGACTTTTTCGACATCATCACTATATTGTAGGTGAACCACTGTAATAAATCCACGTTCCAGCAATTCAGCTACAGCCTCATGAAACAATTGCTTTTCCTGTATACTAGCATCATTTTTCTCATAATCCGCATAGACTTCTTTTGGCCTCAGCATGATCCGCCGGTTGGTCACAATATGCCTGGCACAGCGGTCATTATACTTTTTCAGCAATCCATCGATGATCTCTCTTTTATAATCCTTACTGCTCATGGAATTTCACTTTTCCTATCTGCATATTATCATTGCTAACCTTTAACACCGGAATGATCACACCACATTCACTACCAATGGATTCCAATTTGTTCGGAGGTGCACAGAAAATCACCTGAAAATCCTGGTTTTTGAAAAAATCCAGCATCAGCTTGATATTATGGTCACTCATTTTTTCAAAAGGCTCATCAATAAAGATCAGACGAACCGAATTTACTCTCACATTGTACAGCATGGATAACGCAGCCGAAAGTATCAGTGTATACGGAATCTGCGTTCCTGCCCCGGAATTATATCCCACCTGCTTCGACAACTTCCCGTCCTTCACTTCATCATTATTAATGATGATCTCATAGCTCATATAATTGCGATAATCTGCAAATTTTTTAATCTCAGAGCTGTCATTATGATCTATCATCTTATTGATAATATCCCGGATCTCACGCTCCCGCGTCTCTACCTCATCATTTTCATAACCCATCAGACCCGTCAATGACATCTGCCCATCAGACATATCATTCGTCTCCTGCAAGTATTCCGCATACCGCAGGATCTTCGCATAATCAGAATTATCATTCAGCATCTTCACATCAAACTGATATTTGGTCGAAAACTGCAGCTTGCGCAGTTCCTTATTGATATCTGATATATCACTCCGGGCATCCTTCGCCGTCTCATAGATATTCAATACAAATTCCCGTTTAAATATCCGCTCATAGGTTATCGTCTGCTCCTTTAGTTTTTGCTGGATTCCCTGCAAATCATCGATCCAGATCCTGCCTCTCCGCCTCTGATAATCCGCTTCGCACTCCAATCCCATTGGCAGCCTGTCCACGTCCTGTTTGCGGTTGTTATAGGATTGCTGCTTGCCATTGATCATACCTTCCAATTCGCGGATCCTGCGGTCTACACGTGCTTTTGTATCGCGGAGCATCAAGCCACCGCTTTTATTCTCCCCGGATAAAAAGCCATCATATTCTTCTATTGCAGTCTCTACAACAGATTTCGCAGTGATTCTCTCTTCGTCCAGCTCTGCCTGCTTTGCAGCAGCCTTTGTCTGAGTTTCTTTCACATTTTTTTCATTTTGTGTGATCGTAGTTTCCTGAATCGTTTTCTGTCGGATATTTTCATCCCGTTCTTTTTTTCTGGTATCCAACTGTGTTTTCAGCACAGTTACACGCTCATTCAATGCCATAAATTCTGCATTATTTTTCTGTGCCTCCACGAGTTCACGATATCGCCCCTTTTCTTCATTCAGGTCTGCCGTAACCTTCGCCCATTCCTTATGTGCATTCAGTTGAAACTCTTTAAACTGCTCCAACCCGTTTCGCAGACATACCGCCTGTTTCTGCAGCTTGTCCTGTTCTGCCAGAAGCTGCGCTTCTTTCTCCTGAAATTCTCGCAAACGTCTCTCCGCTGCACGCTTATTCAGCTCGATCGCATGATTACCCAGACAATAGCTCTTTATCTTTTTCGTATTGATATAGGTCACCGCCATATTCCGACTGAGTTTTCCCTCTTTGGACATCGCATTATCATAAACAGCTACGTCTGCATTATCTACTGCATGGATTCTTCCCAGCCAAAAACGAAAATAACTGGCAGCCGTTTCATTTTGAATATCAAGAAATTGGAAAACCGATGACTCCACGCAATCAAGCTTTTTCTTCATCAACCGTTTTGAATTCACCAGCTCTACATACCGGTGCTGCGACCGATCCAGTACAGCATTCGCCACATCAAAATTTTCACCCGATACGATCACCGCATAACGATGAACGCCCAGAAATGCCTCTATCGCATTTCTCCAGTCCTCATCCTTCAGCTCAACGACATACTCGCAGGCCATATGCGCTTCTTCGCCAATTCCACGTTTTTTAAACTCACGGTTGATCTCACGAATCAGCTCCAGCTGCTCCCGGACACGCGAATAATCTGCCCGGTTTTTATTGCAATTCTCAATGATCTGATCCTGCTCCACACATTCTGCCTGTACAACTTCGAGTTCTTTTCTCACAAGTGTGTGTCTCTCGATCAGACGATCCCTGCCCACACGTATGTCTTCCCTCAGCGAATCGATCATCCGCTGTTTTTCCACGATCTCGACACTCTTTGACGACAATTCTTCAATCGCATATCCAGAATCCAGAATACCAGTCTCTAGCAGATGCGTCACCAGCTCCTGCATCTGCCGTTGAAACTGCTCCAGTTTTTCCTTTTCGGCACGTAGCTGCTCCAGTTGCGATTCATAGCTATTGATCAACTGTTCCGATGCTGCGATCGCCTTAGATCCATCCAGTTCATGCAGCGCCCGAACACTATCTGAATAAGCACGGTCAAGTTCTTCGATCTCACCATCCTGCTCCCGAATCGCGACCGTTAATGCCTCACATGTAATGCGGCTCTCCCGGATCCGTTCTTCCGCCTCTCGGATCTCCGTCCGATAGCTCACCAGATCTCTGTATTTGATCTTGATATCATCGATCCGCAGTTGCAGCGCCTTCTTATCATGTTCATCAAAATCAGTCAATATAGAGTCCAGATCCTGTAATTCCTGCTCAATCTGCTCCAGACTATTGTTGATCTGTTCGATATTTTTTCTCGCTTCCTTTAATTTATCAAAATTAACAGGATGTTCTTCCAACACAGATTCTTTGATAAATTCCTGAATCTTTGACGCCGGATTGTATGCCATGATATTACGCAGCTTTCTCTGGTATTTCAATGCCTCCTGATAAGGCAGCTTCAACCCAACCATCTGCATAAACAATGTAATGCCTTCTGTTTTCGATCTCATCTGAACACCATATCTTTTCTGAAAGCCAGCAGCATCATATGGCTTTTTGACCGAATCCTCCTCATATACAAAATCTATATCTGCAATTGTTTTCCCATTTATCGCATACCAATGCGTACCTCTGATATCCGTAACCGCAGTTTCGATAACCACACCCAGCACAAACGGATTTTCGTTTATCTGGTCATAATATTCGAGCGCAATATGCGTATACACGACTGGTATTTTATCGGCAGGTCGCGCATAGATACCTGAGCTTGCGTCCACCAGACAACGCGTATAGGACACCAGATTTCTTTTTCCGAGCCCGGTGTTATATCCGCTTGTCGCTTTATTAAACTGGGTATCACCCGTATATGCATACTTGATCGCATCCAGTATCGTCGATTTTCCACACTCATTCTCTCCGGAAATCAACGTCAGATTCTCAGAAACCGGGATCGTCACATTACTGAATCCATACCAATTTACCAGATGTATCTTTCGCAAAATCGTCTTACTCATCCGCATCCTCGCTTTCTGGCATATCCTGCTGCTCTCCGTCCACCACATCTGCATCTGGCGTGTATTCAGCCATAACCTGTTTCAACTGTGCAATATCCAGACAAAATTGCAGCGAAGGATACAGACGGACTTTCCCATCCTCCGTCACAATATCATCACTATAATCAATCAGGCTGAACCTCTTAAATATACGATAAGCCTCTTTAAATTCCGCTGGCTTCATCTGAATCTGATAGATTTTGCATTTGTCAATAATATCTCCGACTGTGATATAAACCGGATCCACATAACCCATCCGTTCCAAAAACAAGAGCCATAATACCATCAGCAATCGAATCTGCTTCGCGTCAAATCGATAGAGATTCAACCGCTTCAGACCAACCGTCTCCAGATCCTCGTCTGCCTGCTGCAGCATAACTACTTTCATTCGTTCCTCTACTACAACCTTATACCCGATCGCTGCCAGATAAGTATTCACATCATACTGATTTGATTCCGACGCAATAAAATCATACAATTTCTCATCTTTATCCGCCACAATAAACGTCGCATCCAGCAGTTTACGAATACAACGCTTAAACAGATACGCATCTTCCTCATTCATCTTTTTCAGAAAATCAATATCACTCATCCCAAGACCCTTTCTACTTCTTATGTATCTTCATGTCGGTAATATCCGCCAGCTTTGTATGTACCATATCCTCTGTCAATTGTACCTCATACGGAAATTCCTCATTTTTCGCATAGAGCATCGCCGCCGCATACATCAACACTTCCTCTTTTGCATGTATAGACATCTCCTTAATGCGCAATTCATTGTCAGTCCCCATCTGCGCTTCCAGAAATGTACTGACTCGGTCAACCGAATAACGATTCGGCGCGCTATGAAACAATCTTTCCGTCTGCCGTCTCTTTTCTTCTTCTGTCAGTTCCTCTGTCAGTAACCCGATATTCTGCCCTTCATTCCTAATCCGTTTATTCTTCTCAAATGACTTATATCCAACATATTTCTGATTCGTAATACGCGCGCAGTCTGAGACCTTTTCCATCACAGCGTCCTGCTGCTCTGCCGGAAGCCTCGATACCGCATTTAAAAAATCATTGAGTGCCGACTCCAATCGTACCCCATTACTCGCCATTAACATAATTCTCGTATTGGCGAGGTTATAATAATTGTTGATGCGGCTGTCAATGAGTTCCATATTAACCTCATATTCTACGCTTAGGAAATACTGCAGTTCCGCAAAATACCGATCTACACGTTCCTGAGCCTCATCATAACTGAATTGCAACTTCTCGGCACATTCTGCGATCATTTTTTCGTAGTATTCATCCTGCTTCAATATGCGCAGTTTACTTTTTATAAACGATAATTGTGTGGGGATCAATCCATTATTTTTCACAAAGAAATACTCGTTAAAGAAAAGGTCAAGCATCTCATCTTTCATGATAAACTGTCCAAAACTATTGATATCCTGAAATGCAATCACAGCCTTCATAATACTTGAGATACTATCTTTCAGATCCGTCAGTTCATTTTTTAATTCTGTCTCATTATCAACGAGTGGCACCAGAATATTTGTATATGGCCGCTCGCGCCGCATGGAATCTTCGTCAAAAGCCGATTTCATGATCTCATACATAGAGAAGATACGATTAGACATCATACCTTCCCCTGTCTTTTCCGTCATTTTTCTGAGGAAATCCATAAACCTTCTGCAATTTGTCGAAACATTCACCACGTACTCGCCATTTCTGCCGATCTCACGCGGGAGCAGCCATCCGCACTCACGAAACAGTGCTACCACACCCGCTGCCTGCAACGGTGCACCACCCTCGTCCATAGTCACGTTACTGGCAATATCAGCCTCATCGATTCCAACATTCTTCAGATACAATGTGATACTGTCTTTTGCATCTGACTCATACAAAACCGGCAGTTCCTTCGTTTTCTCGATCAGCACCTGCATACAGTCATAATAAATCCGCCGATACTTTAACGTTAAAGGTTTAAAAAAATCATCATTTTTTATATAATCAAAGAAATTCACTGTTTTATACCTATTGTTTGCGAAATGTTTGTTTTCTTGCAAAAAGCTATGCCATAACAATTCCGAATTCTGTGCAATATACAATCCGTCAAATAGCGCAGGATCCGTCCCTATCTCGAAGAAACACTTTAGCATACTCATGTTCAGCGACTTTCCAAATCGCCGCGGACGGGTAAACAAATTTACTTTCCCCAGCTTTGTAATAATTGTTCGATCAACTTTGTTTTGTCAATATGATAAAAACCAAGCTGACGTATCTCCTTAAAGCTTTCGATTCCTACCGGTAATTTCAATGTATTCTCCATCGAATCATCCTAAAAAATCCGCTACGCTGATGTTTACAGTATAGCGGATTCTATTACAAAAAACAATTACAAACCGGAGGCTCATGCTATGAATAAAAGTATAACACAAGCAACTCAAGATGATAAGCAGATTTCGAAATCTATCAAAAGATTTTTTACAAGATTTCATGTTTCCTCAGCTTTGAAAGTATCCAACGCCTACAAAAAGAAAGGAATTCCGGTAACAGAAATCTTCCAATATCTGTTTCTGCTGATTTTTTTCTGACAGAAGCATGTACATAAGCCTGACCAAACCGCTTAAGAACTGAACATTGACAACTGAATAACTGCCAGGTATTGAATTTTCAACGAATCATGAAAGCTTATCTCAGCCTATAATGAAAATAGGATACTGACTCCACTACTTTTTTCACTTCTCTTTTTGCCTTACAATAGTCTTAGGCAGGATTAAGTTTGATTGCACCTTGGAGGATTTGCACCCCGTTTTTCAACGTAAATGTTTTGCCCTTGAGCACAGCATACTGTCGCACCTTTTATGGATAGCACGAGTAGCAAAGTCCGTATTATCTCGGGCAAATCTCCTGCTAATTCTATAGTAAAGGAGTGGTTCTATATGAAAGACCTTCTGGAAATTTCCTGTGGTCTGGATGTCCACAAAGAAAAAATTGTTGCATGTATCCTGACTGGTCCTCTGGGCAAGCCAACCCGTTCTGAAATTCGTGAGTTTACTACATTAATTCCAGATATGATAGCATTACGAGATTGGATCGTTTCTCAAAACTGTCATCATGTAGCTATGGAAAGCACCGGTATTTATTGGATGCCGATTTATGAAATACTGGAAGATGCCTTCTCTGGTGATATTACCCTGCTCGTTGTAAATGCACGCCATATGAAAAATGTTCCTGGCAAAAAGACCGATATGCGGGATTCCGAATGGATTTCTACCTTGCTTCGCGCCGGACTTCTGAACGGAAGTTTTATTCCCGAAAAAAGAATTCGGGAATTCCGCGATCTAAATCGTTACCGTAAGAGTGTCATCCGCGATATTACATCACAGAAGAACAGGATTGAGAAATTTTTACAAAGT
Source organism: uncultured Eubacterium sp. (assembly GCA_934351445.1). Classification (GTDB taxonomy): domain Bacteria; phylum Bacillota; class Clostridia; order Lachnospirales; family Lachnospiraceae; genus W0P33-017. The sequence goes on along the minus strand of CAKRIZ010000028.1, from coordinate 1,927 downwards.
TCCGGCTTCCGTCTATCATCCTTTATTTCTGATATTTTTGGCGCTTCGGGTAGAAACATCATTCTGCATTTAATTGAACATGGGCAGATTGATAAAACTGCTTTAGATTCTTGTCTCAAAACCAAGACCAGAAACCGTATTGATGAAATTCTCATGTCCGTGAACGGAACGTTGTCAGAACACCAAAAGACATTTTTAAAAATTCTCATGACTCATTACGATTCTCTAAAAGAGCATCTTACCGAAGTCGAAACGAGTCTCGAGGAGGATATGGCTCCATTTACTTTACAAGTTGAGCAGTTGAATAGCATCTATGGGATAAGCACAACTGCTTCCTGTGCAATTATTGCTGAAATCGGTATTGATATGGAGCCATTTAAAACTGCGGAACACATCTGCTCATGGGCTGGTCTATGCCCAGGTAATAACGAAAGTGCCGGAAAACGAAAAAGCGCCTCTGTCACAAAAGGCAATCCTTACATAAAAAGTATGCTTTGCGAAATTGCCTGGGTGATTGCCGGGAAACGCAACACCTATCTTTCTGCATGGTACTGGAGAATCAAACAGAAAAAAGGAGCCAAAAAAGCCATTGTCGCGCTTGCCCGAAAACTTCTTGTCATTATCTACACAATGTTAAAGCAAGGAACTCTATTTGACGAATCCTGTTTTGAAACAAGACGTAAGAATTGTGAGCAAAAACAGCTTTCTCGTTATATACGGGAATTGGAAAAGCATGGCTATCATGTGGAAGCTCAAAGCTAGCATTTCTTAAATACAATCAATATCTTACTGCCGGCAGCCAATACTGTGACTGCTTTATAGTGATGCTTTCATAATTGTTGAAAACATTTGTTGTCAAGGTTCAGTTTTTTGCTACGAGTTTTATTTTCGTAGCAAGGTGCATAGTTAAAATTTATGTGCGAAGTTTGAGTTAGTATCATTAGCATATATTCTCGCCTACAGTAGCTTTTATACGTTTTACCAATCTATCATACAAATCTTTTTCATTTTCCCAATATATGGTGTTGACTTGTGCAACATCAAAATGCGTTTCTGTCCCCTTTTCACAACACAAAATTACCGGTTTATCTTTTGCCATCGCATACCCTGCTTCATAATAAACACCACCTCGATGCCCTGTCAAATCAGCAACAACAAACTCACTCTCCTCAATTTCCCTAAAGATTTCCGGAACGATCTGACCATTATGTTCTTTAACATCAATCAGCATTGGTTCATAATTACAATCTGTTAATGCCTGCTCTATTTTTTCCCGTGCAAGATTCATTGATGTATCAAACCACATAGCAACAAATACTTTTTTTAAATTGCTATCATTAAGCAATTCCTGACATTCTTCTAAATCATATTCTTTTAATCCTTCATATATTTTCTTAGCATATTCTTTATATAGTTTTGTTGAATGACTTATACCTCTACACAACACTAGTATTGCGTACACATATTCAAGATCATCTTCTATTTTTTCTACTTTGTTATAAAGTTCTTCAAACGTTATGTCATAATAAAAGCACTCACCTTCTTCATCATAACGAGGTTGCATATTTTGGTATTTTTCATCTATCCTCCACTCCATGCAGTTATACAAACCGAGCAGCGTATGAAAACCTATATAGTTCCATGTATAAGAAAAATTTTCAAACTCCTCGGAATCCCCAAAATCTTCTTCACTTTGAAAAACGTATTCTTCTTCATAACGATCCATCATCTTCTTAAGATTATAATTATCATAACAATTTTGTGCCCATACTCTAAAAGATCTGCTACTTTCTTGATAATTATCCCACGTACTTACAATTTCTTTAAATTTCTTTACGTTCATTCCTTCTCCTCCCATAATAATCTTTGTTTTTCTCTTGTTAACTCGCTTTTTCTCACATTTTCATTTCTTCATAGAGATTTTTTC
>CAKRIZ010000027.1 GCA_934351445.1 uncultured Eubacterium sp. | reverse complement strand
TTTTACTTGCATACAGATTTGTTCGTAAATAGGCTTATCACTGCTATTACTTATGATAATCTCCACTTGCTCACCTCGCCATGCGTACTTATCGTAATAAGTGTACTTATTCGATAAGCACAGTATAGGCGATTTGTGTGAACCTGTCAAGAGAAAAGATGTAAATACATTCGGAATACCAAGCTGTAACGCATATCTGATACAAAGCTGTGCAAACACGAAACCTTGTAAAAAATCTTTTGATAGATTTCGAAATCTGCTTATCATTTTGAGTCGCTTGTGTTATACTTTTATCCATAGCATGATTCTCCGGTTTGTAATTGTTTTTCGACAACTCAATTATACCAACACCATTGGTTTCATGCTATTTTTATGTCAGTTATTATTGAATTTTCGTAACTGTGAGGGTACTGAACAGTTACGAATTTTTAAGATGCATAGGCACTTATTCAAGTGCGAAGTTTGAGAGTATAAAATAAAGGATCACAGACAGCTATGACAAAAAATTATAAACTGACCATCGCATACGATGGAACACGCTACTTCGGCTGGGAGCACCAGCCAAACAAAGACACCATTCAGGGCAAGATCGAGACTGTCCTGCAACGGATGTGTGGGATGGAGGAGATTCCGGAAGTGATCGGCGCAGGGCGCACGGATGCCGGTGTTCATGCAAAGGCTATGACCGCCAATGTGCTGCTGGACACATGCTTATCCGAATCAGAGATCAAGGCGTATATGAACCGCTATCTGCCCGATGACATCGGCATCGTAGATGTCCGTGAGGCTTCCGAGCGTTTTCACGCGCGCTACAAGGCAGTCGGTAAGACCTACTCCTACACCTGCTATGTCGGCGAAGGTAAACCGGTATTTAACCGCCGCTATGTATCGCGGTTGGATTTTGAGCCGGATGTAGATGCCATGATACGCGCAGCCGGATATTTGCAGGGCGAACACGACTTTAAGAGCTTTTGTGGCAATCCGAAGATGAAAAAATCCACCGTCCGCCTTGTAGATTCCATTACGGTTAAACGCAGTAAAAACCAGATCTATTTCACGTTCCACGGAACCGGATTCTTACAGCATATGGTACGCATCCTCGTCGGTACACTGCTCGAAGTCGGTGCCGGGCGCATGCAGCCAGAAGATATGACAGCTATTCTGGATGCAAAGGATCGTAAAGTGGCAGGTCCGACCGCACCCGCATGCGGACTGTGCCTCGAACGGGTAGACTACTAATCTCCTGTTAGCAGCGATTATGACAGATGTATTTTATTTTGGAGGAAATGAAAAATGGCAGATATTAAACTAGGTTCACATGTCGGCATGTCCGGCAAAGATATGTTTTTAAATTCGGTGCGCGAGGCCGTCTCCTACGGCGCAAACACTTTTATGGTCTATACCGGTGCACCGCAGAATACACGCAGAAAAGCGATCTCAGAATTGAATATCCCAGCCGCATGGGATCTGATGCGTGAAAATGGCATTGAAGAATTTGTCGTACATGCACCGTATATTATCAATCTGGCAAATACGGTAAAACCGGATATCTACGAGCTGGCGGTATCGTTCCTGCGCACTGAACTGGAGCGCACCGTCGCTATGGGCAGCCATGTACTCGTACTGCATCCGGGTTCCCATGTCAATGCCGGTGCCGACGCCGGTACCGCACAGATCATCAACGGGCTGAACGAGGTGCTCACCCCCGATCTCGACTGTATGATCGCACTCGAGACAATGGCGGGAAAAGGTTCGGAGATCGGCCGCAGCTTTGAAGAACTCGCCCGCATCTATGACGGTGTGCGCTGCAACGACAAACTGCGCGTCTGCTTTGACACCTGTCATACCAATGACGCAGGCTACGACATTTCCGGCGATTTTGACGGTGTCATTGATACATTTGACCGTGTACTCGGCAAAGACCAGATTGCAGTCTTTCATATCAATGACTCGAAGAATCCACGCGGAGCTGCCAAAGACCGCCATGAGAATCTCGGCAGGGGCGAGATCGGCCTGGAAGCGCTCAAATATGTCGTATGGCATCCGGATTTTCTCGATGTGCCCAAGATCCTCGAGACTCCGTGGTACAAAAATCCGGAAAACCCCAAAGACACCTGGGCACCTTATAAAGAAGAGATCGCTCTGCTGCGCGAGGGACACTAACACAGTCCCCCGGCAGCAGAGTTTTTAACAATGCAAAATCACATTTTTTATCGTTTTTCGTGTATGATATGTTTACTCCCTGCCAAACTCCAGCGAAATGTAATACACATACTGATTTTCCATGTGATCACCGATGGAATCGCCCACATTTCCGACATTCTCGAGCGCAAACGCATGGATCGCATCTTTTCCATAAAGCAATGCTAACACGCCCTGTTCTGCCCCATAGGTGATCTCCGTCATCTGATCAATCTGTACAACCGACCTTCCATAATATTTCCGTCCTTTGACACCCTCTAAAATCGGCAGATCTGTAGACAATTTCGATCCGTCATCTGCCACGACCAGTCTGACGGTAAATGTATCAAAATCCGGCACAACCGCGATCATTCCCTCAGACGGCGAGCCTACGTCATCATATCCGATCTGCCCCAGCGTTTCCTTGCTGACCAGTTCGCCATCCTGATACTCGCTCACATAGACTGTCAATGTCCCAAACCGTTCTCCTGCCACATACCGGTACAGATAAGCCCCATCCACCCCGGCTAGCAGCTCTGCGGTCTTCATCTGTGCACTGTCCCGATCAACCGGCACGATATAGTTTCTCGGCTGGCTGAAATAACGGTATAACGTATGTCCGAGCACAAACGCTGCCACAAAAGCGATTACGCTGAGTACTGCGATCACACGCTTCATGAAACGCGCCCTCTGATCGCCATCCCGCGTCACCTGCATCAGATTATCCTCTGACTTCTGCGCGATGTTTTCCTCACTGATATCCTCACCCGCCAGAAACTCATTGATACTGATCCCGAGTATATCACACAGTTCCTGATAGACCGACACATTCGGCAGACAGACTCCCCGCTCCCATTTTGAGACCGACTTGTCGCTCATATTCAACCGCTCGGCAAGCTGCCGCTGTGTGAGTCCCACATCCTTCCGTTTACCCGCAATGTACTGACCGATTTTTACAAGATCCATTCCATGTTCCTCCTCTGATCTCCTTTTCAGGACTTACGATGTCCTTACCGGGTTCATCATACCGTTTCCCATGCAAAATGAACACCCCTCAGAGGTAGAATCGCGCGATTTCTGCTGTTTTTCCATGCCAGCACACTGATTCATCTCATAATACTTCTCATTTACCCAGTGCATCCAGCAGCTGCTGCACGGTACGGTTCAGCACCGGATGGCGATACCACGGGGCAAGCTGTGCCATTGGTACTAATACAAAGTCCCTGTTTGGCATATCAATATGTGGAACCGTCAGACACGGGGTATCTATCACCCGGTCATCATAAAACAGGATATCCAGATCGAGTGTCCTTGGACCCCAGTGAATGATCCGCTCACGTCCTGCTTCTGCCTCAATCTGGTTGAGCAGCTTCAATAATTCTTCCGGATATAGGAGTGTCCGCAGTTCCAGTGCACTGTTTAAAAATGTATCCTGCTCCACACCTCCGTAAGGCTCCGTCTGCATATACTCTGCGACCTTTTGCACACGACAAAGCGGGTGATGATCCAGCTTCTCCACCGCTTCATCCAGATAAGCCTTTTTATCCCCCATGTTGGAACCGAGTGCGATATAGGCCGTATGCCAGCCACGCGAGATCTCCACACCGACAGATTGTACCGGCATGTGAATCGGTGCCCACGGCTTTTCGACCTTCACATCCACTTTCTTCAGCAGTTCATAACGAATGAGCAGCTCCTGTGCGAGCTGCTCTGCTACTTTTTCGATCAGTTGAAATGTATGTTCCGCAAAAAACTGTCCGATAAACTGGCTGACATCTCCGTAATTGACCGATGCATCCAGATCATCCGACAGCCCGGCCTGTCTGGTGTCGGTGTACATCACCACGGATACCTCAAATCTCTGTCCAAGGGCATTCTCCTCCGGGTATACGCCGTGTGTGCCAAAGACAACCAGTTTTTCGATTTTTATTTTATCCATCATCTCGATCATATTCCTCCAGCATTCCTCTCAAAGTGATACTTTATAGGCGTCTGCGATACTTTACGTCTGCCCGCCGCTGCCTATCGCGCCAGAATCGCTTCTGTCATTTGAATAATTCTGGCATTCTCCTTCACATCATGCACACGTACAAAGGAAGCGCCCCTCATCACACCGATGACAGTCGTTGCCAGCGTGCCCTCTACCCGCTCATCCGCCGGCAGATCGAGCGTCAGTCCAATCACTGATTTTCTCGATGTACCGAGAAGGATCGGATGATTCAACACTTGCATAATATCCATGTGATTGATAATCTCCAGATTCATCTCATACGTCTTTCCAAATCCGACACCCGGATCCAACATGATTTTATCATCCGCGACACCATTCCTTTTGGCAATCGCCAGACTTTCCCGCAGATCATCCAGAAAATCCTTCTGGAAATCATCATATACAGCCTCTGCGCGGTTGTGCATCAGACAGCAGGCAGCCCCATACTTTGCGGTATATTCCGCCACCTTCCCATCATGCTTAAATCCCCAGATGTCATTGACCAGATCTGCCCCCGCCTGTAATGCTGCCAGCGTCACAGATCCTTTATAGGTATCGATCGATACCGGGATATCAAAGTTCTTCTTGATCGCCTCAATCACCGGTGTCACACGCGCGATCTCCTCCTCCTCTGAGATCACCACATGTCCCGGTCTGGTGGATTCTCCGCCGACATCGATGATGTCTGCCCCATCACGAATCATCTCCTGCGTGTGATGCAGGGCTGCATCCAGATGATTATATTTTCCGCCATCAGAAAAAGAATCCGGCGTGACATTCAGGATTCCCATTACATAGCAGTGATTATTCAAATCAAATATTCGGTTTCCGATCTTCATATTCTTCATATGTTTCCTCTTTTTCTTTCTGTCAACAAGCAATTATGAAACTATTTCGTAACTGTTCAGTACCTCACAATTACACTATTTCAATGTATGAACCGTACCTAATACTCTATCACAAGATTCATTTTCCCTCTATCCCAGTTACACGCCTGTATTTCTGCACATGCATAACAATTTCTGGACTGCTTATCTGCGCGATACAGCAGTTCGCCTAACAGATATTGAAACAGATATTGATCTTCGCCGGAACAGCCCCCGTTTTCACCATCCGTCTGCTCTATCATCTGATTTATGTTCTGCGCTGTGTCCTTGTCCCTGCGCGTTTTTCTCACACCACTCCTATGACACAGGATCGCAGCTTTGATCTGTGCGATCTCTGCCGGCGAATATCCGCACTCCGGCAAAATGATCTCACACAGCGCTGCACCTGCCTGCTCATGCGGTGTGCCACATTCGATCTGATCCATTCTCCCGATATCGTGCATCAGGGCTGTCGCATAGATCAGCTCTTTTGAAAGCGGGTATTGTTCTTCAAGTGCATAAATGTACATCAGTCGCGCCACATCGAGCAGATGTTCCAGCGTATGCCTGCAGAATCTGCGATCCTGCTCTGCTGTCTGCAGCGCCTGAAACCGTTCCTGAAACACAGGATGATGATATATCAGATCTACCCGTTTCATGCGCGCACCATCTGTAAAAATGTCTGCTGCAGCGTATAGTCTGTATCAAACACGCCTCTTGTCACGATGGTTGACGTGATCGTCCCCGGCTTTTTGGCACCGCGCATCGTCATGCACATATGCTCTGCCTCCAACATCACCATGACCCCCTTCGGCTGCAGATTTTCCTCAATGGCATCTGCGATCTGTGCAGTCATATTTTCCTGGATCTGCGGTCTTCTGGCAAAGACCTCTACGGTTCTCGCCAGCTTGCTCAGTCCGGCTACCCGCTCATTCGGAATATACGCCACGTGCGCCTTTCCATAAAAAGGCAGTAAATGATGCTCACAGACTGAATAGAACGTAATATCTCTTTCTAATACCATATTGTTATTTGTCGCGCTGAACTGTTTTTGCAAATGTTCAGACGGATGCTCTGTCAGACCGCCAAAGATCTCCTCACACATGCGAGCGATCCGCTCCGGAGTCTCTAACAACCCCTCTCTGCCTATATCCTCGCCGATTCCTTCCAGAATCAGCCTGACACCATCTTTGATTTTCTCACTGTCCATTATTCTTTCCTCTATTTGATATTTTTTAATATTGCTGCTTTTAATGCTCCGACACTATATAACGACCCAAATGCACAGATCGGATGTCCTGTCTGTATTGCCGCGTTCACTGCATGTGCGGCTGCCTGCTGTTTATCGGTAAAAGCCTCGATCTCCCCGCCAAAGCCGCACATCCGGATCTCTTTCGCACACGCATCCGCGGACATTGCCCTCGGATTATCCGGTGCAACTGTTAGAAAGCTGTGGGCAAATGGCAGCATCTGCATGAGCATCTCATGATAATCCTTGTCTTTTAGAATACCTGTAATAAAAATGAACGTTTCACCTGCACAGTATTCCCCTAAATTGTGGCTCAACGCACGGATCCCGTCCGGATTATGTGCACCGTCTACGAGGATCAGTGGGTCTTTCGACAAGACTTCAAACCTTCCCGGCCATTGCACAGTTTTCATTCCTTTACGAACCGCACGGTCTGAAATATGCCATCCCTTCATTTGCAGACATCGGATGATCTCCAGCACAACTGCGGCATTTGCACACTGATGGTCACCAAGCAATGACAGCGTGATCCCGCTCGGCAGTCTGCCGCTGTCGCCCTCGTCAGGATCAATATGATCGATATGTCCGCCAGAATCCATACCATCATCATATATAAAGCGCTGCCCATCCAGGGTCTTTTCTATGATATGGACATTTTTCGCAGATGTCCTGATCAGTGTCGCATGCATCTTTCGGCAGCGCCTCTCCAATACGTCCATCACCACATCCTGCTGATCTGCCGTCACTACCACAGCACCTTCCTTGATGATCCCAGACTTCTTCTGTGCGATCTGCTCCAATGTATTTCCCAGAAATCCCATGTGATCATAATCAATATTTACGATCGCTGCGACTTCCGGTGTATCTATGACATTCGTCGCATCGTCTGCTCCACCGAGTCCGACTTCCAGAACAACCAGATCACAGTTCGTTTCCACAAAATATAAAAACGCCAGCGCCACTGCTTTTTCAAACTCGGACGGTGGATCATCCATGTGGTCACATGCCTGTTTTACCGTATCTGCAAGCCGTGCAAATGTCTCCTGCGGGATCATCTCACCGTCTACCTGGAATTGTTCCCTGTAATCAGAGATCACCGGAGATGTAAACAGCCCGGTACGATAACCGGCACACTGCAGGATCTGTGCGGTCACTGCACAGACAGACCCCTTTCCGTTCGTTCCCGCAACATGGATAAAACGAAGGTGTTTCTGTGGATCTCCCAGTCTCTCCAGCAGCGCATCCATGCGCTCCAAGCCAAGCCGTATGACCTGATCATGTGATTCTTTGATATATGTTACTGCCTGTGTATAATTCATTATTTTCTCCAGTAAAAATGAAGAGACACCCATTTACCGTTCCCAGGAAATGAGTGTCTCATATTTTCTGACAGCGGATGCGAAGGCACACCGCGAGTTTCCGACCATACTCCGTATCATCTCCACTCTTCGTCCAATGGCAACTTCCCGTCCATTGGCACTTTACGCGTGACTTCTACTCTGTGCGTATTTTTATATGCGACTTAACTATATCGTTTCTTATTACATCTGTCAATGAATTTTCTTGTGTTCCATGACTATTTACTTTTTTCGTATCCAATGCTATTTTATTATTGATAGATAGCCGGAGTCTCTCATCAATAACAACCAAAAAACGGCTATCGGAGAGGAAACAGCAACATGCGGGAAATAACTGTATATTTTACAACCGGTTATCCAACCAAACAAATGCAGGAAGAACTGATCAGTCACGGATACCGGCTTTTATTTGGCAGTGAAAAACGGATACCCTCCATAGACCTATCCGAAGTGGAGGTTCTGGTCTGTTACAATCCATTTTCGGTTCTGTCACTTTCGGATTTGCCGAAGCTGAAATGGATTCACCTTGTAAGCAAGGGAATCAATCATGTTCCGGCAGACGAAGTATCAGAACGAGGTATTCTTGTCACAAACACAGAAAACAGCACCTCCATTCCGATCAGTGAATGGATCATCACGCAGATTCTATGTCTGTACAAGCAGATCCCTTCTTTTGTCTGCAACCAGAGACAGGCGCTTTACCGGCAGAATCATAATATTCTGGAGCTGACTGACAAAAAGATTCTCTTTTTAGGAACCGGTTATATTGCAAAGGAAGCTGCGAAACGCCTGCTTGCATTCAATACACACATCGACGGCTGTAATACGAGCGGACATCCTGCCGGTGATATGTTCCATGCCTGCTATCCGATCTCAGAGCTTGAAACACGGATCCATGCCTATGATATTGTAATCTCTGCATTACCGGCCACCGACAGTACCTACCATCTGCTCAATCATAACCTTTTATCAAGGCTTCCGTCCCACGCGGTCGTGATCAACGTATCACGCGGAAGTATCATTGAGACAGATGCTTTACTACAGTGTCTGGAAAGCGGCCGGCTGCGTGGTGCGGCACTGGATGTTTTTGAACAGGAACCCATCCCTGCAGACAGTCCACTCTGGAACTGTGACCGGCTGCTGCTGACCCCTCACAACTCCTATCTCTCAGAATTCTATCAGACCAGAAATCTGAAAGAAACGTATGATAATCTCCTGCTCTATGCTGAGGGTGGTACGCCGCGCCATCCGGTAGATTTCAAAAAAGGCTATTAAACGCTGTGTAAGCTTTCAGGGGCACCAACCGATTAGTTGTGCCCCTGAAAGATACGAAGTGACTGCAGCATCATTTCAATCGATCCTCTTATTTAAAGTACGCCACACCACTCTCAAAGATCTTCAGATCCTGCTCGCCATAGATGTTCATAGCGACTGCATCGCCGCGGCGCTCGGAGTGTGCCATCTTGCCGAGTACACGTCCATCGGGGCTTGTGATGCCTTCGATCGCCATATAGGAGCCGTTGACATTCCACTCCTCATCCATCGTCGGTTTGCCGGACTCGTTCACATACTGTGTCACGACCTGTCCGTTCTCAAACAGCCGATCCAGCCACTCCTTCGGTGCAACGAAACGTCCCTCTCCATGTGAAGCCGGGTTCGTGTAGACACCACCCAGTGTCGCACCTGCCATCCACGGTGACTTATTAGAAACGACCTTTGTGTATACCATCTTGCTGATATGGCGACCGATCGTATTGTAAGTCAGTGTCGGTGAATCCGCAGTCTGCTCCGTGATCTTTCCATAGGGAACGAGGCCAAGCTTGATCAGCGCCTGAAATCCGTTACAGATACCCAGCGCCAGTCCGTCACGCTCGTTTAACAGCTTCATGACCTCCTCGCTGATCTTCTCACTGCGGAATGCATTGGCAAAAAACTTTGCACTGCCCTCCGGCTCGTCTCCGGCTGAGAAACCGCCGGGGAACATGATGATCTGTGCCTGTGCGATCGCCTTAGAGAACTCATCGACAGAATCACGGATACCGGCTGCATCCAGATTGCGGAATACCTTTGTGACAACATTGGCACCGGCACGCTCAAATGCCTTTGCACTGTCATACTCACAGTTTGTACCAGGGAATACCGGGATAAATACAGTCGGTTTTGCTACTTTATTTTTGCAGACATAGATCTCTTTCGCCTCATAGATACCTGTCTTTACATCATCCTTACCATCTACGGCTACCGTCGGGAATACCTTCTCGAGTGTGCCGCTCCAGATATTGATCGCATCGTCCATCGCGAGCGTCATCTCATCATAGACGAATGACTTCGTATCATTGACGCGTCCGACCACCGCACATGCGTCTGCGATGCCCGCTGCCGCAAATGCCTCCTTGACCACATCCACAGATGCTGCCGGTACTTCTGCAACGAGACTGCCGAATGCGGGGGCAAACAATGTCTCTTTGGATACGCCACTGTCGATGGTGACACCCAGTTTATTTCCAAATCCCATCTTGCTGACTGCTGCTGCGATTCCCTTGCCGTCCAGCGCATAGGCAGATACAATCGCCTGTTTTCCGATCAGTGCATGTACCGTATCATACAGCTTCATCGCCTGCTCATAATCGGGCAGATCATACGCATCACGTGCCATCTGAAATAACATCAGCTTATTGCCTGCTGTCTTCAACTCAGGTGTGACCACATCCTGTTTGACCGCTACATCTACCGCAAAAGATACGAGTGTCGGAGGTACATCGATCTCATTGAATGTACCTGACATGGAATCCTTTCCTCCGATGGAAGGCAGTCCGAGTGCGATCTGCGCCTGATAAGCACCGAGTAATGCCGCAAACGGCTGGCTCCAGCGCGCCGGGTCTTCGCTCATGCGGCGGAAATACTCCTGAAAAGTAAAACGTACCTTGGAATAATCTCCACCTGCCGCTACGATACGGGACAGAGATTCTACAACTGCATAAGCAGCTCCATGATACGGGCTCCAGCTTGATAAATACGGATCAAAACCGTAGGACATCATCGTCACGGTATCACACTTGCCCTCTAATACAGGCAGTTTTGCCACCATAGACTGTGTCTCGGTCAACTGATAACGTCCGCCATAAGGCATGTAGACGCTGCCCGCTCCGATGGAACCGTCAAAACGCTCCACCAGACCCTTCTGTGAGCAGACATTCAGATCCTTCAGTGTCTCTGTCCATGCAGCCTTCACATCACCGTTCTCAAGTGCCTGTGCCACTGCTGGTAATTCATATTTATGGAAGAAATTCTCAGATTCCTCCGGGATATCGACTGCTACGGTTGTCTCCTGATGTGCACCGTTGGTATCGAGGAAGGCACGTGAGATATTGACGATCTCCTGACCTCTCCAGGTAAGTACCAGACGCGGCTCCTCTGTCACGGCAGCCACCTCTACAGCCTCCAGATTCTCCTCTGCGGCGTATTTTAAGAACTGCTCGACATCCTCCGGGGCAACAACGACTGCCATACGTTCCTGTGACTCTGAGATCGCCAGTTCTGTGCCATCAAGACCTGCATACTTCTTCGGCACGAGATCCAGATTCACACGCAGACCTGCTGCCAGTTCTCCGATCGCTACAGATACACCGCCTGCACCGAAATCGTTACATTTTTTGATCATATGGGATACTTCCGGTCTGCGGAACATACGCTGCAGCTTGCGCTCGGTCGGTGCATTACCTTTCTGTACCTCTGCACCACATACTGCAGTCGACTGTGTATTGTGTGCCTTGGAAGATCCGGTCGCACCACCGATACCATCACGGCCGGTACGTCCACCGAGCAGGATGATCACATCACCGGGATCAGAGTTCAGACGCTGTACTGCACTTCTGGGTGCGGCGCCCATGACCGCACCGATCTCCATACGCTTTGCGACATATCCGGGATGGTAGATCTCCTTGACGTATCCGGTCGCCAGACCGATCTGGTTGCCGTAGGAGCTATAACCCTGTGCAGCACCGCGCACGAGTTTTTTCTGCGGCAGCTTGCCGGGGATCGTATCTTTTACAGACACGGTCGGATCGGCTGCACCGGTCACACGCATTGCCTGATAGACATAAGTACGTCCTGACAGCGGATCACGGATCGCACCACCCAGACAGGTTGCAGCACCACCAAACGGCTCGATCTCTGTCGGATGGTTGTGGGTCTCATTTTTAAAGTTCACGAGCCACTCCTGTGTCTCGCCATCGATCTCCACCGGAACGACGATGGAGCAGGCGTTGATCTCATCAGATTCCTCCTGATCGTCCAGCTTTCCTTCTTTTTTCAGGCGCTTCATAGCCATGAGCGCCAGATCCATCAGACAGACAAACTTGTCGTCGCGTCCGGCATACATCTTCCGATGCGTCTCTAAGTAATCTTTATACGTATCCTCCATCGGCTGGCGGTAATAGCCGTCTCCAAATGATACGTCGGTCAGTTCTGTCGAGAATGTCGTATGACGGCAGTGGTCTGACCAGTAAGTATCGAGCACGCGCACCTCTGTCACGGACGGATCGCGATGCTCTTCATTTTTAAAATAATTCTGAATATGCAGGAAATCCTTGAAAGTCATGGCCAGATTCAGTGAATCATACAGTTCTTTCAGTTCCTGCTCTGCCATAGCCGTGAAACCGTCAAAGATCTTGACATCTTCCGGCTCAGGGAAATCCTGCACCAGTGTATCCGGCTTTTCCATGCCGGTCTCACGGGAATCCACCGGGTTGATACAATGCTTTTTGATTGCCTCGAGCTGTTCTGCATCAATATCACCTTCGATCACATATGTGGTCGCAGAGCGGATGATCGGCTCCTCCTCTTCATTCAGCAGACGTACACACTGTACCGCGGAGTCCGCACGCTGGTCAAACTGTCCGGGCAGATACTCCACGCTAAAGACGGCTGCACCCTTTGCATCAAAAGTCTCTTCGTACAGATCATCTACCGGCGGCTCTGAAAATACAGTCACCTTTGCTTTCTCATAGGTCTCATCCGATATATTTTCAATATCATAGCGGATCAGCACCCGCACGTTTGTCACTGTCCCGATTCCGAGATAACTCTTGATCTCTGATTTCAGATCCTTTGCAGCTACCGCAAAATCAGGCTTTTTCTCCGCATATACGCGACGCACATTACTCATGATTGTTCCTCCATTTGTCTGTGTTTTACAACGATATCTATATAATAAGCAGAAATGTCACAGATTGCAACCTTTTGTTTTCCAAAAATCAGCCAGCAGGCTGTCTACATGCTCCAGGTCGGTCGTCCGGTAATCTTCCCATTCCCGCGGAAACAGGCGCCTGTTATCCCTCTGTAAAAATCGTTCATCAAGCAGTGCGATCACACCTACATCCGAAAGTGTCCGTATCACACGCCCTGCTGCCTGTTGTACCTTATTCATTCCCGGAAAACGGTAGACATAATCGAACCCGTTTCCGTCACGCGCATCGAAAAAATCCCTCAGAATCTCTGATTCGCCACCAATCTGCGGTATTCCGGTTCCGATAATGACCGCACCAATGAGCTGATTCTCCCTCAGGTCCACCCCTTCACCAAAGATGCCTCCCATCACGCAGAATGCCACCATCGACCGTTCCCGCTCTACCGTAAATTCCTGCAGAAATTCTTCGCGCTGCTGCTCACGCATATTCTGCTGCTGGATGATGATATCCACATGCTCCCCTGTGAGATATTCAAACAACTGTTCAACCTCCAGCATCATCTTATAGGAGGGGAAAAAAGCAATGTAATTGCCCTGTCTGGCACCGGCTATCTTATTAATATAAGAAGCTATGCGCATATACTCCTGTGGTGTACGCCGCGTATACTTGCTGCTGACATCCGTTCCAACGAACAGCATGCGCTGATCCGGTGTAAATACCGAATGTGCATAGACCGCATAATTTTCCGGTTCCGTAGACAACAGCTGTTTGTAATAGGCGATAGGCAGCAACGTTCCGGAGAAAAATACCGTACTGCGCGCTTTATTCAGACACTCCTGCAAATTAGCAGATGGATCGGCACAATAGAGTTTCAATGCAAACGATCCATCCTCCTGCATGGAGGAATACACCACATAATTCTCATCCACCAGATCATAGATATTTAAAAAATTGCGCAGTGTAAAATAAAACTCCATCACGTCATCACGTTCCGGGATCACAAGCGGCCGCTGTAAAAACCGCTCCATCTCTGATGCCAGCCGCATGAGCGCAAACATCAGGTCGTTGATAGAATCATGAATCCTGTAATCCTCACATTCACGCTTATAAGCGAGCAGAATCTGATTCACACGATCCAGGGCACGTGTGACCTTTTTGCTGTGTGATTTTAATATACGTTTGACTGCCAGCACATCTTCCTTCACAATGCATTCGGAATACATCTGTCTGCCGCGTTCAACCAGATTATGCGCCTCATCCACCAGAAACAGATAATCGCCTTTATTCCCCTCTGCGAAAAAGCGCTTCAGATAAACCGTCGGATCAAACACATAGTTATAATCCCCAACGATCACATCACTCCACGTGGACACGTCCAGACACAGTTCGAACGGACACACCATATAACGGTCTGCCTGTGCTAAAAGCACATCACGTGAAAAGCAGTCCTCCCGCCCGAGCAGATCAAATACCGCATCGTTGACCCGGTCAAAATGTCCTCTGGCATACTGGCACGCATCCGGGTTGCACTCTGGTGTCTCACATTTGCACAGTTTTTCTTTTGCTGTGATCTGCACGACCTTTCCACGGTAGCCATGCTCCCGAAACTGTGCGAATGTATCCATCGCCACCGTCGCCGTCACTGTCTTTGCGGTCAGGTAAAAGATCTTCTCCCCACAGCCTTCTCCGACCGCGCGCACCGCCGGAAACAGAACCGACACCGTCTTGCCGGTCCCGGTCGGCGCCTGAATAAACAGATTTTTGCGTCTCAGGATCGTGCGGTACACATCTGCCACCAATTCCCGCTGTCCCTGCCGGTACGGAAACGGGAATTCCATCTTCTTAATAGAAGCGATAGAAGTCTGCCGCCATTCATACTGAAAATCTGCCCACTTCTGGTATTCCTGCATGAGTGCATCAAACCATATCTTCAATTCTGCAAATGCATAATCTTCATAAAAGCGGCTCACCTGCTCGGTGTCGAGATCACAGTAGGTCATCTGCACGCCAACCGGATCAAGCCCCTGCTGCAGCGCATAGATATATGCATAGCATTTTGCCTGTGCCAGATGCACCGCTACCGGTGCCTCCATCTCCTCCACATCACGGTACACACCTTTGATCTCGTCAATACAGGTAATACCATCGCGCTCATAGATGCCATCCGCACGCCCTTCGATGATCAATACATACCGCTCAGTCTCCACCTCCAGACGCAGTGGTACCTCGGCCTGATAAGAACTGCCCATCGCACGCTGCAGCTTTTTATGGATCCGCGTTCCCTCCTGCATCGCATTCAACTGCATCCCACGGCTCACACGGTTATCGATATCTCCCGAGCGCATCAAAAACTCCACCAGGTTGCGCACCGAGATGCGTACCTGCTGGAGTGTCTTTTTTTCCTGTAACGTATGCAGTTTTTCCGATCCTGTCGTTTTTTCTTCCATCTGATCTATATGATTCATATGATCCATCTGATTCGTATCTTTCATTTACCTGCAGGCACCATCACCTGTCTCCCCACTAATACATGGCACATTAAAACAGCATATCCTCATAATAGGGACATAAATTTTTTGCTGTAGGATCTTTTCCTTTCTCTCCACGGCATGGACGGTTTGCCGCGCGGCAATCCGTGTCACAATACCACCGTGTCGGCTGATCCTGCGTCTGCTGTTTTGCATCAGCCGGACTTTTCCGACTGTTATCATCCATACGAGCTTCCATACAACATACCTCCGTTTCCACTATCGGATACAGATCAGAGCTACCTGAAATCGTTACTGCAGATCTTCATTCACTATGCTGAGCAGACCCTGTTCTTGCCGGTATTCTTTGCCTGATACAATGCCTGATCCGCCTGATCAAAGAACTTGCTGGCTGTATCCCACGGTTTATCATATTCCGCAACGCCCATACTGATCGTAAACTGATGTGCTGCTCCCGTTGCGTCGGTAAATATCGTGTTGCCAAATTCCTTACGGATCGTATTGGCGCGTGTGAGTGCATCCTTCTTATGGCATCCGCCAACGATCATGACAAACTCTTCACCGCCGTAACGGGCAGAAAAATCTTTCTTGCCGCAGTATTTTTTAAACAGTCCAGACAGACCGAGCAATACCTCGTCACCAAACGCATGACCGTATGTATCATTGACCTTCTTAAAGTTGTCAATATCCGCGATAAACAGACAAAATGCATGTTCTTCTTTTTCTTGTTCAGACATCTGTGTGAACTGCTTCATGCGCTTTTCCAGTTCTTCATAAAAGCTCTCATGATTGTACAGCCCCGTCGCTGCATCCATACGTGTCGCATCACCTAGCAGCATGGTCTGCCGGTGCACATATTCCACATTCGAATACAACATAAAACCAATCGACAGCGTACCTACAATATTAGTCAGCCGCCAGTAATCCGTCAGCGGCATTGCCATCTGATACAGGATCACATGCCGTATGATAACCATCGCCACAAGCAGACTGGTCTGCCACTTCACCCACTTATGGTCTGTCCATACCGGATACATCGCCATCACTCCAAACACCAATCCATCCAGCAGGATCAGCTTGGACGGATGGGCAAGCAGCAGGATCAGATAACCGTTGAGCAGCAGATACGCCATCCACTTTTTAATCACGCGCTCCCGCTTCACAATCAGCTTCTGATAGAGCAGACACAAGAATCCAGCCACCACTAACGGGATCAGGTACTCACCAAATAGTCTGCTCCGGTACTCTTTGTTCACACACACCACTAAAAACCAGAATGTGTTCATGATACAGGAACAGATCCACATGTTCATCATACACGCACCCAGCATATTGCCAAGCTTGCGGTCTCTTTCTTTCTTATAATCGTCTAAAGCTCTCATTGTTTTCCCTTTATTACTTATTCAAAATCATCCATATTACTATATGAACAACCTGTGGCCGGTGCGCACAACACCGATATGGAAATCTATCATTATTTTATTGTACCATATTCTATCATATTTGCAATGAAAGTTTTATTCCGGAATGATGGTATTTCTTCTTTTGTCATTTTCCCGAATGTGTAAAATTGCACAGAAATCGTTTGTACAATCATCAATTTTTGTCTATAGACACCAATAAGCAAAACCATTACACTGAGTATAACTTAAAAATAAACAAACGGAGGGGGTAATTATTATGGCAAAATACGTTATGGCATTGGATGCCGGAACAACCAGCAACCGCTGTATTCTCTTTAATGAAAAAGGTGAAATGTGCAGTGTGGCACAGAAAGAGTTTACACAGTATTTCCCGAAGCCCGGCTGGGTTGAGCATGACGCAGAAGAGATATGGTCTACCCAGCTCGAAGTTGCAAAAGCTGCTATGGCGAACGTGAATGCTACCGCAGCAGATATCGCAGCGATCGGTATCACCAATCAGCGTGAGACTACGATCGTATGGGATAAGAACACAGGCGAGCCTGTATATCATGCAATCGTATGGCAGTGCCGCAGGACTTCCGAGTACTGTGATTCATTAAAGGCAAAAGGATTGACTGACACATTCCGTTCAAAGACCGGACTTGTCATTGATGCTTACTTCTCTGGTTCCAAGGTGAAATGGATTCTCGATAACGTAGCAGGTGTACGTGAGCGGGCCGAGAAGGGTGAATTATTATTCGGTACAGTAGAGACATGGCTGATCTGGAAACTGACCAAGGGTGCAGTCCACGTAACAGATTATTCCAATGCCGCAAGAACCATGTTATTCAACATCAATACCTTAGAGTGGGATGATGAGATTCTGGCAGAGTTAAATATTCCGAAGAACATGCTGCCGACACCGAAGCCTTCCAGCTGTGTATACGGCAACTCCAATCCGGAATATTTTGGCGGACCAATCCCGATCGCAGGTGCCGCTGGTGATCAGCAGGCTGCTCTGTTTGGACAGACCTGTTTCACGGAAGGCGAGGCGAAGAACACTTACGGAACCGGATGTTTCCTGTTGATGAATACCGGAGAAAAACCTGTATTCTCCAAGAACGGTCTGGTAACTACCATCGCATGGGGACTCGACGGAAAAGTCAACTATGCGTTAGAGGGTTCTATCTTCGTTGCAGGTGCTTCTATCCAGTGGCTGCGCGATGAGTTGAAGTTCATTGATTCTGCTCCTGATTCCGAGTACATGGCACGCAAGGTAAATGATACCAACGGCTGCTATGTTGTACCCGCTTTCACCGGCCTCGGTGCTCCTTACTGGGATCAGTACGCAAGAGGTGCTATCGTTGGTCTGACCCGTGGTGTCAATAAATATCATATTATCCGTGCTACACTGGAATCACTGGCATATCAGGTAAACGATGTATTACAGGCGATGAAGGCTGATTCCGGCATTGATCTGGCAGCATTGAAGGTAGACGGTGGTGCTTCCGCCAACAATCTTCTGATGCAGATGCAGTCAGACATCATCCAGGCTCCGGTAAACCGTCCGGTATGTGTAGAGACAACCGCTATGGGAGCTGCCTATCTGGCAGGTCTGGCAGTCGGCTACTGGAAGAGCAAAGAGGATGTAATCCAGAACTGGGCAATCGACCGTACATTTACACCGGAGATCTCTTCCGAAGAGTCAGAAAAGAAGGTAAAGATGTGGAAGAAAGCGGTTACCTACTCTTTCAACTGGGCAAAAGAAGACTAGTATCTGTGCGATGCGATAAAGCAAAATATCTTGACAGGAGGATTTTTTATGTTACCTTATATAGCAGAGTTAATCGGAACTTTTATGTTGATCCTTTTAGGTGATGGCGTTGTTGCAAACGTAACATTAAATAAATCAGGTATGAAGGGCGCAGGATCTATCCAGATCACATTTGCATGGGGTCTTGCCGTTATGGTTCCCGCCTGTATCTTCGGAGCTGCTTCCGGTGCACACTTCAACCCCGCACTGACCATCGCACTCGCTGCTGAAGGCAGCCTTGCATGGAGCATGGTACCCGGATACATCGTTGCACAGATGATCGGTGCATTCCTTGGTGCCTGCTGTGTATTCGTTCTGTTTAAGGGACAGTATGACGCAACTGATGATCCTGCCACCAAGCTCGGCACATTCTCTACCAGCCCTTCGATCCCGAATACCGGTCTGAACCTGCTGAGTGAGATTATCGGTACTTTCGTACTCGTATTTGCAATCAAGGGCTTTGGCAATGTAGACGCAGCCGGCGGTATTGGCAACCTGTATGTATTTGGTCTGATCGTTTCCATCGGTATGTCACTCGGTGGTCTGACCGGATACGCGATCAACCCCGCCAGAGACTTAGGTCCCCGTCTTGCCCACGCTGTATTACCGATCAAGGGCAAAGGATCTTCGCGCTTTGATTACGGATGGATTCCGGTAGTCGGACCTATCATCGGCGGATTATTAGCAGTTGGTTTATTCAACATCATTCCGTGGTAAACATAAAGTTTTATAAAAACTAAATATCTAGCAAGAGATGAGAGCCGTGCTAGGAGATACCGGAAACGGTATCATCCTTAGCGCGGCTTTTTTTCAGGAGGGAAAATTATGTATGACGTAGTAATCATCGGCGCAGGCGTGACCGGAAGCGCCAGTGCGCGGGAATTATCCCGCTACAAATTAAACATCTGTGTCGTAGACAAAGAAGAGGATGTCTGCGCAGGTACATCCAAGGCAAACAGTGCGATCGTCCATTCCGGCATCGACTGTACCCCCGGTACACTGATGGCAGAGCTGAATGTCAAAGGAAATGAAATGATGGAGCCTCTGTCCAAAGAACTGGACTTCTCTTTCAAGCGCAACGGCTCCCTGATCTTATGCTTCTCTGAGGAGGATCGTCCGAATCTGGAAGCATTGTATGCACATGCAGAAAAAAACGGTGTGCCCGGCTGCCGCATCATTGAAAAGGAAGAACTAAAACATATGGAGCCAAACATCTCTGATGAAGCAATCGCGGCGATCTACTGTCCGACCGGTGGTATCGTATGTCCGTTTGGAATGAACATCGCAATGGCAGAAAATGCCTATACAAATGGTGTTGAGTTCCGTTTTAACACCGCTGTACGCAAAATCACGAATACTGATAAGGGATGGCTGCTCTCCACGAACAACGGTGATATTCTCACAAAAGTAGTCGTCAATGCGGCAGGTGTCAACGCTGATATCTTCCACAATATGGTCAGTGAAAACAAGATCCACATCACTCCCAGACGCGGTGAATACTGCCTGCTCGATAAGACAACCGGCGGTATCGTAAGCAGCACGATCTTCCAGCTGCCCGGTAAATACGGCAAGGGTATTCTCGTCACTCCGACCGTACACGGAAACACACTGATCGGACCGACTGCTGATGACCATGAGGATCGTGAAGCTACCAATACAACGGCACAGGGTCTCGCACACGTGATCTCCGCTGCTACCAGATCCGTACCGAATGTACCGGTTCGTCAGGTGATCACCTCATTCTCCGGCAACCGTGCCCATGAGGATCACCACGAGTTTATTATCAAAGAACTGGAGGATGCACCGTTCTTTGTAGACGCAGCCGGTATCGAATCTCCGGGACTCACGAGTTCCCCGGCTATCGGTGTCAAAGTAGCAGGTATCGTCGCAGACCTGTTACATCCGGAAAAGAACCCTGATTTCAATGGAACGCGTAAGGGTGTTCTTGATCCGAAATCACTTTCTGAGGAAGATTATGCAAAACTGATCAAAGAGCAGCCCGCATATGGCAATATCATCTGCAGATGCGAGATGATCACGGAAGGCGAGATCATGGATGCGATCAACCGTCCATTAGGTGCCAAGTCGCTCGATGGCGTGAAGCGCAGAACACGCGCCGGTATGGGAAGATGTCAGGCAGGCTTCTGTTCTCCGCGAACGATGGAGATCATCTCCCGCGAGCTTGGTATCTCCCAGTTGGAGATCACCAAAAACGGTGGTTCATCCAAGATGGTCGTTGGCTACAGCAAGAAAAGCATTGAGGAGGCATAAACTATGAGTTCATATGATATTGTAATCATCGGCGGTGGTCCTGCCGGCTTAGCGGCTGCAGCAGCTGCCAAAAGAGAAGGTGTTGACAGTATTCTGATTTTAGAGCGCGATACCCAGCTTGGCGGTATTTTAAACCAGTGTATCCATAACGGTTTTGGTCTCCATACATTTAAAGAGGAGCTGACCGGTCCGGAATACGCACAGCGCTTTATTGATCAGGTAGAGGAATTAAAAATTGAATACAGGCTAAACACTATGGTCATGGATATCACTCCCGATAAGGAGATCACAGCCATGAACCGCACAGACGGATTGTTCCACATCCAGGCGAAGTCCATCATCCTGGCAATGGGCTGCCGCGAACGCTCCCGCGGTGCCCTGAATATCCCCGGCTACCGCCCCGCCGGCATCTATTCTGCCGGAACCGCACAGCGTCTGGTCAATATCGAAGGCTTTATGCCCGGCCGCGAGGTTGTGATCTTAGGATCCGGTGATATCGGTCTGATCATGGCGAGACGTATGACCTTAGAGGGCGCAAAGGTAAAAGTAGTCGCAGAACTCATGCCCTACTCCGGCGGTCTGAAGCGAAACATCGTTCAGTGCCTGGATGATTTCGGCATTCCGTTAAAGCTCAGCCACACAGTCGTAGATATCAAAGGAAAAGAGCGTCTCGAGGGTATCACACTCGCAGCCGTGGATCATAAGGGCAAGCCGATCCCCGGTACAGAAGAAGAATACTCTTGTGATACACTGTTGCTCTCCTGTGGTCTGATCCCCGAAAACGAGATCTCACGCAGCATCGGTGTAGACATGGAGCCTGTCACCTCTGGCCCGGTCGTAAATGAAAGTCTCGAGACGAGCGTAGAAGGCGTTTTCGCCTGTGGTAATGTCCTGCATGTACATGACCTCGTTGACTTTGTATCTGAAGAAGCTGCCACAGCCGGCCACAACGCTGCAAGCTATGTCAAAGCCGGTGGCTCACTCGGCGAGATGGGAACAGAGATCCCGATCCAGGCAGTCGACGGTGTACGCTATACCGTACCGAAAAACATCCATGTCAACCGCATGGCTGATGAACAGATCGTCCGTTTCCGTGTCGGCGCTGTATATAAGAACTGCTATGTATCCGCTTATCTGAATGACGAACGCATCATCCACCGCAAGCGCCAGATCATGGCTCCCGGCGAGATGGAGGAAATCAAGCTGAAAAAAGAGCAGCTCGCCGCATTTGACGGATTAGAGAAGATTACTGTAAAGATTGAGGAGGCGTAAATCATGGAAAAAAGAAATCTGACCTGCATCGGCTGTCCGATGGGCTGTCTGCTGACAGTAGAAATGGATCACGGAGAAGTGACAAACGTCACCGGAAATACATGTAAACGTGGCGATGACTACGCCCGCAAGGAAGTCACACATCCGACACGTATCGTCACCAGCTCTGTCTATGTGACAGGCGGTACGATCCCCATGGTATCCGTAAAGACCGCACATGACATCCCCAAGGAAAAGATCATGGATATCATGGCAAGTATCGAGCATGTGACCGTCGCTGCCCCAGTCAAAATCGGTGATGTGATCGTAGCAAACGCTGCTGATACCGGTGTTGACATTATCGCAACGAAAGATATTGCAGCGGTATAGCGAAATCTAAAAAAGCTCCGTGGAATCAGTCCTGCGGAGCTTTTTTTTGCTTTATATTATTATCCAAACATTCTTGATTGCATCTGCGGCACATCCATCGCACAAAGCAACGGTTGGTTCGCTATGAGCAAGAGCAGACTGTTCACCTCTGTGCGCATCTGTTCATCGGTCTTGTGCTTTCTATAATACATATAATCGAGTATGTAATAGCAATAAGAATTTGTCACAAAATGTACACAGAAATCAAAAACACTACGATCACAGCCTGACATATGGTTACGCAGCAGCAGGATACGCATCTGTTCTTCGATCGGTTCGCTGATCATCGGCACCAGCTTCGGCCACTCAATCTGATTCACTACACGTTCGAAAAACGGGCGTTCCTCCTCAAGTACATGCAGTACATGCAAGGCCCACTCTTCCATTGTCTGCCCTTCTTCACATACGATCCGATCGGAAAAATCATACCGTGCAACCCATTCGAGTACATCATAAATATCTTTGAAATGGTAATAGAAGCTCTGGCGGCTCATATTTGTCGCATCCATAATATCCTGAATCGTAATTTTACGGATCTCTTTCTTTTTCATCAGCTGTTTGACACAATCTGCAATTTTACGCTTTGTAGCATAACACATATTCGTTTTCCTCCTATCTGCGCCGCCTTCCCGGTCTCATGCAAAATTCCAAGTTTACGTCTCTTCCCTGATACTGCCTGTTACCAAACGTCCCTTACATATTCCATACGCTCTCATTCGTTGTCGAGATCGCTACAGCCCCTGCATCCAATGCCTGAATGACATCCTCCTTGTCAGCGATCAGACCACCCGCAATCACAGGAACATTCAACTGTTTTTTCATCCTGCGGATGATCTTGGGCATAAGCCCCGGCAGGATCTCAACAATATCGGCATAGTCACCGATATGACGATTCAAATTCGATATTGCCTTTGAATCGATCACAAAAATGCGGAAGATCGTACTCAAATCCAACTGTTTCCCGCGTTTGATCTGTTCAAATCTCGTAGATATGATACCGTCTGCTTTTGTATACTTTGCAATAAAATCTACCGCCTCCTCACGTGCGCTAAGACCTGCCACCAGATCCATATGCACCATCACCTGCTTACCGGCTGCCTTGAGTCTGTCCGTGATATCAGCAATCGTTGCCACTTCACCATAGAGCACAAACACAACGTTTGCGTCCTGTACATTCAGACACGCCTGTAATCCACTCTCATCCTTGATCGCCATGATAATCGGGTTGTCTGAAAGTGCATCATATAACTGCTGTTTCATCACATCCTCCTTTAAATATACGGTGGGTTGTCTATAATCATTCTAACAAGTGCCTCATTTTCTCAAATTTTTGAAAATAAAAAAAGAGCATGCATATACAACTAGCATTTCTGCTACCGATTGCCCTACTCTACTCTCTCGGCTGTCATATAACAACTCCCTATTTGTTTATTATTATACCTTTTTTTGTTTGAAAAAACAAGCCCCATACATCATTTTCGACAAAATGGTGAATTTATCGACATGTATTCTGTGCATATTGTCCATTCGCCATGTAACGCAGCATCCTTACGTAGCATGTTATGTGACAGAAATTTCCTAATACATAAAAGAACTGTGTCAATCTGGCACAGTCCTTTTTTATCGATAAATATTATCATTTAAAATTTGGGTGTCTGCTTCATATCCCCAATCTCCTTGAGAATCGTCTCCAGATCACTGCCGCACATCGCACTGACAGAAGCTGCTACCGCGCTCTCTACGACCGGCGCATCCGCCATGCGTACCTTGGCACTGTCGTATTCGTCCAATACCATCTCCGTCGTCATGACCGCACTGCCCATATCCATGAGCACGATCACACCATCGTCAGAATATACTGCATCGATCGCCGCCTTGATCCTGTCATAGCTCGTTCCAAAGCTGCCGTCCTCCAGACCTCCAGCTGCTGCGATATGTGCGCTGTCTGCCATCATCCTGGTCAGATCCACGATACTCTCTGCCAGCTTTTCACTGTGGGATACCACTACGATTCCTACCATGTCAGCTCCTTTCAGGACTGCCCTATCTTTTACAGTTCCATAAATGTCTGTTCTCAATATGCTTTTGCGATCTCTGTCAGCATCAATGTAAATGATGTAGCACCGGGATCCTGGTGTCCGATACTGCGCTCGCCCAGATAGCTGGCACGTCCTTTGGTCGCTACCAGCGGCTTTGTCGCCTCTACGCCCTCCCCGGCGGCTGCCACACCCGCATTGAGGATCTCAGATACATTGGCACCTGCTGCCTGTTTTTCCTTCATTGCATCCAGTGCCGGCACCATCGCATCCAGCATCGTCTTTTCGCCGGTCGTGGAACGTCCACGCGTCTTGACACCTTCGATACCAGTCTCCAATGCATTCAGGAAATCATTCATATCGATCTCATTTTTTGCTCCAATGACCATACCCGCCTTCATAAATGCTGTACCGTACAGCGGCCCCGAACTGCCTCCCACCTTGGAGACGAGCGTCATGCCAACAGTCTTTAAGATCGTACCGATATCCTTTTCCATCAGGGCATCTGCCTGTTTTTCCACCTCTGTAAATCCGCGTGCCATATTGATGCCGTGATCTCCATCTCCGATCACATTATCCAGATCTGTCAGATATTCCTTATTCTCCTCGAGTACCGTTGCCATCGCAAGCAGGATCTCAACTACTTTTTTTCGGTCTGTCATATTCCGGTCACCTCATTATATTTTAATCCCCGCAAACATCACGTCCTCCCACCATTTTTACATGGATCGCCGGTGTCTGCTGCGGGGTCTTTCACTGATTTACGCCTTAAATGCAGGCGTGTCTGCCTTGGCTGCCAGCAGCTTCTTCAACTGATCATCCAGCCTGAGCACTGAAATGGAAAATCCTGCCATATCGATCGAAGTCATATATTCCCCGACAAATGTCTGTACGACCTTGATGCCTTTTTCTGCGAGCACATCTGCGACACGGTTGTTGATAATGTAGAGCTCCATAAGCGGTGTAGATCCTGAGCCATTGACCATAACTGCTACTTCACTGCCGCTGTAATCAATATCTGCCAGAATCTTGTCTAATAAGTGATCCGTGATCTCATTGGCTGTCATCATCTTCTCCCGGTGTGTCCCCGGCTCACCGTGGATACCGATACCTACCTCCATCTCATCGTCTGCCAGCTCAAATCCGGGTTTTCCTGCTGCCGGGATCGTGCTCGGAAGTATCGCTGCGCCCATGGTACGGACATTGTCGATGACCTTCTGTGCGACTGCCTGCACATCGTCAAGACCCGCACCTGTCTCTGCCAGTGCGCCTGCGATCTTATGTACAAATACAGTTCCTGCCACGCCACGTCGTCCGACCGTATATAAGCTGTCTTTGACTGCAACATCATCATTGACGATCACCTGTTTTACCTTGATGCCTTCCATCTCGGCCATCTCGGCTGCCATCTCAAAGTTCATGACATCTCCGGTATAATTTTTAATGACCATGAGGACACCCTGATCAGTAGCAATTGCCTTGATGCCTTCTAAGATCGCATCGGAGGCAGGTGACGTATATACAGCTCCGGCAACCGCTGCATCCAGCATACCTTCACCGACATACCCTGCATGTGCAGGCTCATGCCCGCTGCCGCCGCCGCTGATCAATGCTACTTTGCCCTCTTTCTTGTTCGCACGAACCACAACGTTGTGTCCGTCGATCTTCTTCAAATACTGCGGATAGGCTTTTACCAGACCCTGAATCATCTCATCTTCTACGGTTTCTACGCTGTTGATTAGTTTTTTCATTGTAAAATACCTCCATGATTTTGTGTTTGTACATTACATTTAAAACCACGTAGCTGTTCACTGTTTCCCTCAGCTACCACCCCTGTAACTATATCTTAGCACGCATGATAGGATGATTCAAATTGTATTTTGTCCGTTTTTTACAGAATCAGAAATGTGTCATATTCGTCCGGATCAAGGTAATTTACACAGAAAATCATGATCCATGTTTACTCGGACAAATCGGTCTCCTCCACCTTGTCTTGATTCCGGTCACCCATACCGGGATCTCCGCCGCCACCCGGCGCCCCATGATTCATTGTACCCATATCCGACAATGTGAGTGATGACGCATCGATGAGATTTGAGTCATCCTCTGACTGTCCGTCGGTGGTGGAAGGGATCGTGCCACCCAGCTGTCCCTCAATACTCTCGGTACGCAGTTCGCAGAATGTTTTCAGCGCCTCGACACCCTGCTCAAATTCCTCATAGGTATAGAATTTCGTCGGATCTTTCTCGACGTAAGGAGCGATCAGCTCTTTTGTCGTTTCTATGAGAGTATCAAAGAGAGTATCAAAATCCACACTGTCTAAAAACTCACTAAAATACTGATGATATAGCTGTGTATAGGTATCATCTGCAAAAATCCAGGACAGCATCGGCCGGTCATCCATCGAGCCGCCGGAAACCGGTGTATCGATCGGTGTATTGACTTCTGCCGTCGCATCCGATGACTGGAATGTACCGAATGCCAGATTATAATCCCACGGAATCATCGACACCTGTCCATCCTCTTCATACAGATAATAGTTATGGATCATCGAACCGGTATAGCTGTCACCGTTGCACAGGAAGTTGTGCACGACAAAATAGCGGATCACTTCATCGGTATCGACCACATCCTCAATGTCCGTTCCCTCACTGAGGGATTTTAACGAGGCGATCAGGCGCTTCTTATCTGCCTTGGTGACATCTGTCTTGGCATTGTCAAAAATATTGGAATAGCTGTCGGTATCATCATCGATATACTGCAGCTTGACATCATCGCTGCCCATCGACATGCCACCGCCTCCCGGTCCGTGGTTATCTCCGTCCTGTCCCGGCATACCGCCATCCGCTCCCTGTGTTGCCCCGCCGGGCGGCTGCGGACGGTCATCGCTGTTGCTGCTACTATCTTCTGATGCCTCACTGCGCTGGTCATCATTTTGCGGTGGCTGCATCTGCGACGGATCAAAATTCTCGCGGTCAGAATCATTGGGATTAAAATCATCCATGTCCAGATCATCCATCTTGAAGTCCTTGCCATTGCCGCGGCCTCCGCCAAAGCTCTGGCTGTCCGGCTTGTATAATTCGCCATGGTCACTGCCATAGCTGCGCTCTAAAAATGCATCCTCCACATCCTCAACCGCCAGATACAGTCCCCAGTCCTCGCCATTGATCGTGATGTAGGCATAACTGCACAATGGTGACGGCACACCCATCTGCGCCATGAGCTGATACGACAGGTAATCCTTCATATAAGTGGTATCCTGAATGATATTATTCAGGCACAGCTTATCCAGCCCATAATAGTTCTCTGCCGAGTTATAATGGTCAAACTCGATCTTTAAGCTATAACGGTCACTGCCCAGCTGGGAGACCGTGCTCAGCGACGTATTGCCCTTGGCGCGGATCGCTACATTTTTATAAGAATCACCGTCAATGACAACGGTACAACTCGTATATTCCTCATCTTCACACGTCTCTATAAAACCATCCCAGTCATCCATCACGATGTCGATGCTGTGTACCTTTGAGGTATCAAACAACCGGCTCTCATAGCCGCATGATGCGGATGCGGTGATGACACCCGCGGTATCTGCATGCATAAAAATGACCGTCACGATCATCGCGATCACCAGCGCCGCTATGCAGACCCTATCGATATTTTTATGCGTTGACATACGATAGCTCCTTCCTATTATCCCATGTAATCTCCATTATAGCTGACGAGTACTGCACTCTTTACCTGCGGCAGCTCTGCCAGCCCATTGATAAAATCTGTGTTGTCATCCTGTAAACGGATCTCCAGATTCAGTTCAATCAGACCTTTTTGTGCGGATTTGCTCTTGACCACACAGCGCTTCGTCTTCTGATCCAGATATTCCTTTGCACGTACTTCGCTCTCATGGTCTTCGCACTGAAGTACGACAATATACGGATTGGTATGTGATTTTTTGTTGACAAATACAATCAATACAATACCTATCACAGCGCTGCCGAATACTGCTAACGGGATCAGTCCTGCTGCCAGTACGATACCGACAGCGATCGACCAGAATAAAAATGCAATGTCGAGCGGCTCTTTGATCGCGGTACGGAAACGCACGATAGAGAGTGCACCGACCATACCAAGCGACAGAACGACGTTACTCGTCACAGCGAGGATCACAAGCGTTGTAATCATTGTGAGCGCAATCAGGGTAACACCAAAGCTCGAAGAAAACATCACGCCTGCAAATGTTTTCTTATATACAAAATAAATAAACAGTCCCAATGCGAATGCGAGCAGCAACGCCAGTGTCATGTCTAACAGACTCACGCTCGTCACATTCTCCAAAAAGCTTGATTTAAAAATGTCATTAAATGTCATGTTATCAGTTCTCCTTTATATTTTTTGATTATCCATACATGCGGCATGCCGCATATTTTGAAAATGCACTGAGCTGTCTGCTGCCCAGCTGCACCGCATCCCGGATCACAGACGGCAGATATTCATCCCATTTGACCTCCAGGATCGTCTCACCCGCGCCCGCCGGTATCGTAATACAGTCCGGGTTTAAAAAATCCGTACACAGCAGTCCGGTTCGGATGTTATAATCCAACGTCACACGCACATTTCCGGGGGCATACACAAACGGCTCGCGCGTATAATCAACGATCGTTTTCGGACGTAAGCCCTGACTATTCATCTTGACATACAGCTCCTGCACGAGCGGTCGGTCTGATCCGATCATCCATGAGAGATCTCCGTCCACGATCCGCTGCGCTTCGTCTGCCGTGAGCAGTGTGCGATCCTTCGTACCGAGTCCATTCCACTTGCTCTTTTTTTCCAGATGGATCTGATCCGTATTGCCATTATAATAACGGATACGGAACTTTTCCCTGCGGTTTACGCCATCAAGTTTTTCACGCAGTGCCTTGTCTGAAATGTTATCAAAATACAGGCTGCGGATCAGATATCTGCCATCTGCGGCATTGGCATCGACCTGTGCCACCGCCCGCAGACGCTGGCGGATCGCGATCTTATCTGCATGATTGATCATGTGCTTCCACTCGTGACGATAATTTGCTTCATCCATGTTTCTCACGCTCCTTTCATTTGCAGCTCGCAGTTAGGCGTTTGCGAAACTATTTTTGTTAGGTTTTTGGTCATGCAAGCACATTGTTAAGAGGTCGCAGCTCCCGCAAGCATGTCTGTTTTGCTTTCGTTGCACGA